>NZ_JBEYVW010000004.1:0-473748 GCF_040644175.1 Streptomyces sp. NPDC047017
GAACGTCCCTTAGATCCTGCGAGTCCGCCCGCACCTCCTCGTGTGGACGCCGGGGGCGGGCGCCGCGCCGCGCCGGTCCTGGGCATTCGGGGTCGTACGACCCGGCACTCGTCCGGCGTCGGCGGCACGCGGACGGAAGGCGGCACGAGGTGCGCGAAGTGCGGACCGTCGGGGTGGAGGAGGAACTGCTTCTGGTCGACCCGGAGACCGGGGAGCCCAGGGCGCTGTCGGCGGCGGTGCTGGCCCGGGCCGAGGCGGACGACGCGGACCAGGACGTGTTCGAGAAAGAGCTGTACGGCCAGATGCTGGAGTTCGCCACGCATCCCCAGACGGAGATGGCCGCGCTCGGCGCGGAGATCGTGCGCTGCCGCAAGGAGGCCGCCCGGCACGCCGGCGAGATCGGCTGCGCGGTGGCCGCGCTGGCCGCCTCCCCGCTGCCGGTCAGCCCCACCATCAGCATGAACCGCCGCTACCAGTGGCTCGCCGACCAGTACGCCATCGCCACCCGGGACCAGCTGGTCTGCGGGATGCACGTGCATGTGGCCGTGGAGTCCGACGAGGAGGGCGTCGCGGTCCTGGACCGTATCCGCCCGTGGCTGCCCGTGCTGCTGGCGCTCAGCGGCAACTCCCCGTTCTGGCAGGGTGAGGACAGCCGGTACGACAGCTACCGCAGCCGGGTGTGGGGCCGCTGGCCCTCGGCGGGCCCCACCGAGCTGTTCGGGTCGGCGGAGGGCTACCACCGGCGGGTGGCCGACATGGTGGCCACCGGGGTGATCCTCGACGAGAAGATGGCCTACTTCGACGTACGGCTGTCCGAGCGGTACCCGACCGTGGAGATCCGCGTCGCGGACGTGTGCCTGCACGCGGACACCGCCCGCCTGCTCGCCTCGCTCGCCCGCGCGCTGGTGGAGACCGCCGCCCGGGAGTGGCGGGCCGGCACCGCGCCCGTGGACCACAGCGTCTCCCTGCTGCGGCTGGCCGCCTGGCAGGCGGCCCGGGCCGGGCTGTCCCGGGAGCTGCTGCATCCGCTGACCATGCGGCGGATGCCGGCCGAGTCCGTGCTGCGGGCCCTGCTCGACCATGTCACGGACGCCCTCTCCGACAGCGGCGACCTCGACCGGGCCCGCGCGGACCTGGGCACGCTGCTGACGCGCGGGAACGGCGCCCGGGCGCAGCGCGAGCTGCTCAAGCGGACAGGGAGCCTGCGGGAGGTCGTCACCGAGTGCGTGCGCCTCACCCAGGGCTGAGCCCGGAGGACCCCGCCCGGACTCAGAAGATCAGCGCCAGGGCGTACGCCAGGAAACCGGCGGCGACCACCAGGACGAGGAGCAGGATGACGAAGAGCGGGGCCTTCGCCCAGCCCCTGGACGTGCTGTCCGGCTGCCGGGGCCCGGCCTCGGGCATGCTGCTCTCCGCGGGCGGGGTCTCGCCGGGCGGCACACCCCCGTCGGCCGCGGGCCCGGTGGCCCGTTCCGGTTCCCGTACTGGATCTGGGCCTGGATCTGGATTGACGTAACTCATGTCCGCCGAGTCCCCCTTCCGCGCCGGATCACCGGGCCGTCGTCATGGAGACGAGGCCCACGGGATGCCGACGCGTAGCCTCCGTGCGCACGGGAACTAGACATGGGACGGATGGGAAGGGAAAGGATTCGCTACGCCCTGCGTATGCCGGGCCGGGAAGGCAAGATGGCAACCGAGCCGCATTGGGACGACACACTGGCTACCGAGGGGATTCCGACACGCACCGCTCGCTTCGCGGGCGAACTGCACCATGTGACGGGTGCGCGCCTGGCCGCGGAGGAATTCCTCGACGACCTCGCACGGTCCGCGCTGCCGGCGGCCCCCGAGCACTGGGACGACATCCTGCTGGTCGTCACCGAGCTGGCCGCGAACGCCGTGCAGTACGCGCCGGGGCCGTTCGTGCTGCGCCTGCGCCGTACCTTCGACGGGGTGCATGTGACGCTGAGCGACACCAGTACGACGCCACCGGCGCCGCGCCCGTTCCACCCCAGCCACGGCGGCGGGGGGATCGGCTGGCACCTCATCCACACCCTGAGCGATCAGGTCAGTGTCGTCGTCAACGACCGCGGCAAGGACGTGCACGTCTTCCTGCCCTGGTGACCCCGGGACCCCGCCCCGACGGGCCCCGGGGCCGCCGTGTCGTCAGGCGGTGGTGCCGGTCGCCTCGGGCGGCAGGCCGCGGTAGTACTCCCCCACCTGCGCCAGGTAGGCCGGGTCCATGGTCTCGCTGTCGGTGCGGAAGCGGGGCGCCGCCTTGATCGCGGACCGGGCGCAGCCGACCGTCACCCGGCGCTCCTGCGGGTCGATCCCGGTGACCACGCCCACCGGCACCAGCACGCTCTTGCCGAACACCCAGACGCCGGTGTCCACGACCAGATGCCGCATCCCGGAGTGCTCCGCCGCCCGGTCCACATGGCCGATGACGCCGTCGGCGGCGACCACGCTGAACCCGGTCAGGTCCTCTTCCCCGGCACGGCCGGTCTGCGGCGGGTACGACCAGATCTCCTCGATGGACACGCTGTTCCTTCCTTGGCGGGCGGACGGTCACGGGCCGCCGGGCCGGTCCGGCCGGCGGCTCCACAGGCTGCGGCTACCCCGGCGTCGGGGCTCGCATGCGACGGCCCGTCACGGAGGGTGGCGCGACAGGCGCCGACCGTGGGTAAAAAATCATCAGGTACCCGCATCGGGCGAGGTCATGCACGGTTCGGCGCGACCGGATCCGCCGGGGGCAGGAGGGCGGGGAGGTTTTGTCGGGGGCGGTCCGGCTGGGTTAATCTGCGGCGTATTTTCTCATCGTGCATATTCCGTGACATGCGCCGACGCATGACCGCGGCACGGGCTCGCGGGCCCGGTGGGGTGGACGAGTCCTCGCCGTCGAGGACTCCTGGGGAGCGGGACGAGGGTGCGCATGACCAGCGACAGGACCGAGGTCGCCGACGCCGTGCCGGGCGACCGGGAGCTGGGGCAGCTTCTGGCAGGTCTCACGGCCGTGCGGGACGGTGATTTCGGCACGCGGCTGCCGGAGGACGCCGACGGTCTGATGGGCGACATCGCGACCGTGTTCAACGGCATGGTCGACCAGTTGTCCGTGTTCACCTCCGAGGTCACCCGGGTGGCCCGGGAGGTCGGCACCGAGGGCACGCTCGGCGGACAGGCGGAGGTGCCGGGCGTCTCCGGCACCTGGGCCGACCTGACCGACTCGGTCAACGCCATGGCGGGGAACCTGACCACGCAGGTGCGGGACATCGCCCAGGTGGCGACCGCGGTGGCCAAGGGCGACCTGTCGCAGAAGATCGACGTGCCCGCGCGCGGCGAGATCCTGCAGCTGAAGGAGACCGTCAACACGATGGTCGACCAGCTCTCCGCGTTCGCCGACGAGGTCACCCGCGTCGCCCGCGAGGTCGGCACCGAAGGACGCCTCGGCGGCCAGGCGAAGGTGCCCGGCGTGGCCGGTGTGTGGCGGGACCTGACCGACTCCGTCAATTTCATGGCGGGCAACCTGACCAATCAGGTCCGCAATGTCGCCCAGGTGACGACGGCGGTGGCCAAGGGCGACCTCTCCCAGAAGATCACCGTCGACGCCCGCGGCGAGATCCTCGAACTCAAGAACACCATCAACACGATGGTCGACCAGCTCTCCGCCTTCGCCGACGAGGTCACCCGCGTCGCCCGCGAGGTCGGCACCGAAGGACGGCTCGGCGGCCAGGCCGACGTCAAGGGCGTCAAGGGCACCTGGCGGGACCTGACCGACTCGGTCAATTTCATGGCGGGCAACCTCACCGCGCAGGTCCGCAATGTCGCCCAGGTGGCGACCGCGGTGGCCAAGGGCGACCTCTCCCAGAAGATCACCGTCGACGCCCGCGGCGAGATCCTCGAACTCAAGAACACCATCAACACGATGGTCGACCAGCTCTCCGCCTTCGCCGACGAGGTCACCCGCGTCGCCCGCGAGGTCGGCACCGATGGACGCCTCGGCGGCCAGGCCGACGTCAAGGGCGTCTCGGGCACCTGGAAGGACCTCACCGACAACGTCAACGTGATGGCGTCGAACCTGACCGGCCAGGTCCGCTCCATCGCCCAGGTCGCCACCGCCGTGGCCCGCGGCGACCTGTCCCGCAAGATCACCGTGGCGGCCGAGGGCGAGGTCGCCGCGCTGGCCGACGTGATCAACACCATGGTGGACACGCTGTCCGCGTTCGCCGACGAGGTCACCCGCGTCGCCCGCGAGGTCGGCACCGAAGGACGCCTCGGCGGCCAGGCGCACGTGCCGAACGTGGCCGGCACCTGGAAGGACCTCACCGACAACGTCAACTCGATGGCCAACAACCTCACCGGCCAGGTGCGCAACATCGCGCTGGTGACGACGGCGGTGGCCCGGGGCGACCTGTCGAAGAAGATCGACGTCGACGCGCGCGGCGAGATCCTGGAGCTGAAGACCACCATCAACACGATGGTCGACCAGCTCTCCGCCTTCGCCGACGAGGTCACCCGCGTCGCCCGCGAGGTCGGCACCGAAGGACGCCTCGGCGGCCAGGCCGAGGTGGAGGGCGTCTCGGGCACCTGGAAGCGGCTGACGGAGAACGTCAACGAACTGGCCGGCAACCTGACCCGCCAGGTGCGGGCGATCGGCGCGGTGGCCAGCGCGGTGGCCGAGGGCGACCTGACCCGCTCGATCACCGTGGAGGCGTCCGGCGAGGTCGCCGAGCTGAAGGACAACATCAACTCCATGGTGGAGTCCCTGCGCGAGACCACCCGGGCCAATCAGGAGCAGGACTGGCTCAAGACCAACCTGGCCCGGATCTCCAGCCTGATGCAGGGCCACCGGGACCTGCCGGTGGTGGCCGAGCTGATCATGGAGGAGCTGACCCCCCTGGTGTCGGCCCAGTACGGCGCCTTCTACCTCGCCGAGGACGGCGAGCGCGGCCCCGAGCTGCGGCTGGTGGGTTCCTACGGCAGGCCGGACGACGACGAGCGGCCCACCCGGTTCTCCTTCGGCCGCTCGCTGGTCGGCCAGGCCGCGCGCAGCCGCCGCACGATCACCGTCGACGAGCTGCCGCCGGGCTACGTCACCATCTCCTCCGGGCTCGGCCAGGCGGTGCCGACCGCGCTGGTGCTGCTGCCGATCCTCTTCGAGGACCAGGTGCTCGGCGTCATCGAGCTGGCCTCGCTCACCGCGTTCACGCCCATCCACCAGGACTTCCTGGAGCAGCTGCGCGAGGCGCTCGGCGTCAACGTCAACACGATCGTGGCGAACGCCCGCACCGACGAGCTGCTCGACGAGTCGCAGCGCCTGACCGGCGAACTCCAGGCCCGTTCGGCCGAGTTGCAGGCGCAGCAGGAGGAACTGCAGCGCTCCAACGCCGAGCTGGAGGACAAGGCGTCCCTGCTGGCGACGCAGAACCGGGACATCGAGGCGAAGAACCTGCAGATCGAGCAGGCCCGGCAGGAACTGGAGGCGCGCGCCCAGCAGCTGTCGCTGGCCTCCAAGTACAAGTCGGAGTTCCTGGCCAACATGAGCCACGAGCTGCGCACCCCGCTCAACAGCCTGCTGATCCTCGCCCAGCTGCTCGCCCAGAACCCCTCGCGCAACCTCACCCCCAAGCAGGTCGAGTACGCGGGCATCATCCACTCCGCGGGCAGCGACCTGCTCCAGCTGATCAACGACATCCTGGACCTGTCGAAGGTCGAGGCCGGCAAGATGGACGTCACCCCGGAGCGGGTGTCCCTGGACCGGCTCATCGAGTACGTCGAAGCCACCTTCCGGCCGATGACGACCCAGAAGGGCCTGGAGTTCACGGTGGCCACGGCGGCGGGCGCGCCGGCCGACCTGCTCACCGACGACTCGCGGCTGCGGCAGGTGCTGCGCAACCTGCTGTCCAACGCGGTGAAGTTCACCGAGCAGGGCGGCGTCGAGCTGTCCATCGAACCGGCGGCGGACGGCGAGGTACCCAAGGGGGTGGTGCGCGGCGGCGCCGTCGTCGCCTTCCGGGTCAAGGACACCGGCATCGGCATCCCCGAACAGCACCTGGAGACCATCTTCGGCGCGTTCCAGCAGGCGGACGGCACCACCAGCCGCAAGTACGGCGGGACCGGCCTGGGTCTTTCCATCACCCGGGAGATCGCCCATCTGCTCGGCGGTGCCGTGGCCGTGGACAGCGTGCCGGGCCGGGGCAGCACGTTCACGCTGTACCTGCCGGTGGCCCGGCCCGACTACGAGCAGCTGCTCGGCAGCGGCCGGTCCGCGCACCGGGAGCCGGCCGAGCTGGTCTCGGCCGCCGCCCAGACGGTCGCCGCCGTCACCGCGGGCCCGCCCCGGCAGCGGCCGCGCCGGCTGCTGGTGGTGGAGGAGCGCTCGCGCGGGCTGCTGACCCTGGTCGCCGAGAGCGTGGTGGCGGACCTGGCCCGGCACAGCCCGGACGACGGCACCACGCCCCCCGCGGTGGACGTGATCACGGCGGTGGGGGCGCAGGAGGCGGCGGGCGCGCTGGCCGCCGAGCCGTGCCACTGCGTCATCCTCGACCTGGACATGCCCGACGGTGAGGCGGGCCGGTTCCTCCAGGCGCTGGCGGGCGACTCGGGCCTGGCGGGCGTGCCGGTGCTGATACACAGCGGTCACCGGCCGGACGTGGCCCGGGCCGAGGCGCTGCGCTCGCACCACGACGACGGGGCGCTGGAGTTCCTCTCCAGCCTGGACGAGCTGCGCGAGCGGATCGCCCTGCACCTGTCGGCCGAGGAACCAGGGGACGTGCTGTCCCTGGTGCGCGCCGACGACCCGCAGGACCTGGCGCCGCCGGTCGACGACTCCTTCCAGGGCCGTACGGTCCTGGTGGTGGACGACGACGCGCGCAACCTCTTCGCGCTGAGCGGCATCCTGGAGCTGTACGGCTTCCGGGTGCTGCACGCGGAGAACGGCCGCAAGGGCATCGAGACGCTGGTCGCCCACCCGGACATCGCGATGGTCCTGATGGACGTGATGATGCCCGAGATGGACGGCTACACGGCCACCGCGGAGATCCGCAAGCTGCCGCAGTACGCCGAGCTGCCCATCATCGCCGTCACCGCGAAGGCGATGCCGGGCGACCGGGAGAAGTCCCTGGCGTCGGGCGCCAGCGACTACGTCACCAAGCCCGTCGACACCCACGACCTGATCGCCTGCGTCCGGCGCTGGCTGTCGGCGTGAGCACACCGGTGCCCGCGCCGCCGGCCGCCGGCGCGGGGTCAGCAGGGCGTGGCCCGCACCGCACCCCAGCGCCGTCCAGCCGAGGAGCGTTCGCATCGTGAGCACCACCGAGCAGCCGAGCGAGCCCACCGGGGCCGGGCCGCGTCCGCAACCGTCCACGGACGCGGCCGAGTACCACGCCGACGGCCCGGCGCGCCGGGAGTCGGCGGGCGGCGCGGCGCACTCCCCGGTCGGCCGGCTGGCCGCCACCGTGGAGCGGCTGCGCAGCGAGGTCCGTACCGCGCAGGCGGAGGCCGAGGGCCGGGCGCTGGTCGAGCTGGCCAAGGGCATCCTGGTCGAACGCCTGGGCTGCGGCCCGGCGCAGGCGGCCAAGCAGCTCGCGGACCTGGCGGAGCAGGCCAGGGTGACGCCGCTGGAGTTCGCGGTGGAGGTCATCAACCAGGCCGCCCGGGACCGGGTGTCGGAGGTCACGGACGCCTTCCTGGCCGCCACCACCGGGACGCCCGAGCGCGACCCGGCCGCCGTGCGGCTGCGCGCCGCGGAGAGCGGCGCGCTGGCCGCCGACGACACCCAGGCCGTCGCCGACTCGCTGCTGGAGCACGCGCTGCGCCCGCTCGGCGCGGTGGCCGTGGCGGTGTGGGCGGCGGGCGCGGACGGCTCGCTCACCCTGGCGGGCAGCGCGGGCTTCTCCCCGGCCGAGGCCACCCGGTGGCGCTATGTGCCGCCGGAGGTGGACACGGTGGCCCGCCGGGGCCTGACCGAGCGCACCGGGCAGTGGTTCACCTCGCTGGCCGGGACCGGCCTGCCCACCATCGGCCGGCACCCGCACCCGGAGGGCGGCCGGGTGGCGGTGCCCGCCGGTACCGGGGGCCGGATCCACGGGGTGCTGGAGATCGCCTGGCCGGGGCCGCTGGAGCCGCAGCCGCCGCAGGTGGTGCGGCAGGTCGAGGCGCTGGCCGAGCTGTGCGCGCACACCCTGGAGACGTACACCCTGCGCCAGGAGCCGGGGCAGGAGCCGCGGGTGCTGCCGGACGCGGCCGAGCTGATGGACCTGGCCGACGGGCTGCACGACCCGGCGCTCGTCCTGGTGCCCAGCGTCGACAGCTCCGGGCAGCTGGTGGACTTCCGCATCCAGCACGTCAACAACCGCTTCCTCGACCCGGCGGGCCGGCCGCGCGCGGTGATCAGCGGCGCGCTGCTGCTGGAGGCGTACCCGATGGCCGCCGGGAAGAGCGAGCTGTTCCAGCGGGTGGAGCGGGTGTACGCGACGGGCGAGCCGTTCCGGGGCCGCCGGATGCAGCTGACCGCGCTGGTGGACCAGGTCTCGCTGTCCGCGGTCGCCGACATCAGCATCAGCCGGCACGGCAGCAGCGTGCTGCTGATCTGGCGGATCGAGGACGAGACGGCGCGGCTGGCCAGCCTGCTCCAGCACGCCCAGCGCCTCGGCCGGATCGGCGGTTTCGAGGAGAACCTGCTGACGGGCGAGATCACCTGGAACGACCAGCTGTTCCACCTCTACGGCAGGTCGCCGTCGAGCATGCCGGTACCGCTGGAGGAGCTGCCCGCGCACGCCCATCCCGACGACGCCGTGGCCCTCGGCCGGTTCCTGCGCACGGTGCTGCACCGGCGCCGCCCGGCCTCCGCGGCCTTCCGGCTGCAGCGTCCTGACGGGGTGACCCGGCACATCCGGGTGGTGTGCGAGCCGGTCCTGGACACCGACGGCAGGCTGTTCGCGGTGCGCGGCGCCTACCAGGACATCTCCGCCCAGCACTGGACGGAGGTGGCGCTCGCCGCCACCCGGGACCAGCTCGCCCACACCGAGCAGCAGGCGGCCGAGCGCAACCGGCTGACGCTGCAGTTGCAGCACGCCATCATGCCGCCGACCCAGGCCCCGCTGAAGGTGTCCGGGATGGAGGTCGCGGTGCGCTACCGGCCGGCCGAGACCGAGCATCTGGTGGGCGGCGACTGGTACGACGCGGTGGTGCTGCCCTCCGGTCTTGTGCTGCTCTGCGTGGGCGATGTCGCCGGGCACGGCATAGAGGCCGCCACCAGCATGGTCGTGCTGCGCAACGCGCTGCGCGGGCTCGCGGTGACCGGCGCGGGGCCGGGGCAACTGCTGTCGTGGCTGAACATCGTGGCCCACCATCTGACCGGCGCGGTGACCGCCACCGCGGTGTGCGCCCTGTACGACCCGGACCGGCGCACCCTGCGCTGGGCCCGCGCGGGCCACCTGCCGCCCGTGGTGGTCCGCGGGGCGGAGGCCACGCCGCTGCCGCTGGTGCGGGGCATGCTGCTGGGCGCGGTGCCGGAGGCCCGCTACGAGGAGGCAGAGGTGCAGTTCGCGGCGGACGACACGCTGCTGATGTACACCGACGGTCTGATCGAGCGGCGGGACCGGTCCGTGGAGGAGTCGCTGAGCCATCTGCTGACCACGGCCCGTTCGGCGCCCAAGACACTGGACCAGCAGCTGGACCGGCTGCTGACCTACAGCAGATCGGACACGGACGACGACACCTGCATCGTGGGCATCCGGGTGGCCTAGGGCCATCACTCGTTCGGCGGGCGTGCTCCGTGCGCGGCGGGGCACTTGGAACCGACGACGTACGCCCGCCGACGACCCGGGGGCCACACCCCCGGAGGTGCACATGACCGACGACCGCCCGCAGGACCCGAGGACCCGCCGCCCGCGGCCGGACTTCCCGCAGCAGGGGCAGGAGCACCCGGGCCGGACCGGCCCGGTGGACCCGCCGCCGGACCACGGGGAGGACTCCTCCCGGGGCAGCGGCCTGCTCAGGATGGCGCTGCCGCACATGCGGGCCGGCGCCTCGATCATCGACACGGCCTCCGTGCAGGCGTACCAGCCGAGCCCGCATCCGCTGGACCACGCGTTCGGCAAGCAGGCGCCGCTGGGCCGTCCCGCCCAGTCGGCCGGGACGGCGCCCGCGCACGTCTGCCTCGCCGCGGAGCGCGCGAGCTTCGTCACCGCCTGGATCCTCAACGCCACCGGCGGCACACCGCTGCCGTGACGGAGGTCGCGGCGGTGCTTTCGCGGGGCCGTGCATGAGCCGGCGTTCCAGGGGTAGGCGCGGGTGCGCAGTCAGCACTCGTTGGAGGTACTCGTGCCCATTGCCCAGAACCCGCTGTCCGTCGAGGTGTCCGTGCCCCGTGAGGATGTCGCCCTGCTCACGGTGGAGGGGTACCTGGACGTCGACACGGCGACGGAGCTGCAGGCCCATCTGGCCAACCAGCTCCACCACGGCCGGCGGCACTTCCTGCTGGATCTGACCGGGGTGCCCTTCATGGACTCCTCCGGTATGAACATCATCCTGCGGGTGTACCAGGAGGTCCGTGACCGGCCGGGCAGCGTGCACATCATCGCGCCCACCCCGGCGGTGCGGCGGATCCTCGACCTCACCGGTGTGAGCATCACCGTGCCGGTCTCGGAGAGCACCGAGGAGGCGCTGGCCCTGGTCGACCAGGAGCCCGGGGCGGCGGAGGCGGCCGCGGAGCGGCAGGGCTGAGGCCGGCCCCGGCGTGGCGGCGCGTGTCGTCCGGGGCTCCGGGTGCGAGCAGGGTGCGACACGGATGAGGAGTGGAACAGGGTGCCGGAGCAGCGAGCGGCGGCAGGGCGGGGGGCGCCGCGGCGGACGGCCGGGTGCTCGCGAGCGGTCGCGCCGGCCGGGCACCGCGCCCACTCGTGCGAGGCCGACACCCCTGGACGCGACGAACGACCTGGCCGTCCCGCGGCCGCCCGCGGCGGAGCCGCCCGCCGCCGGCCTTCCCTGCACCCCGGCCGCCGCCCCGGGCCGGCCCGGCACCGGCCGGCCGGCCCAGTACGGTGCGGGTGAGCGGTGACCCACGACTTCTACCGGCCCGCCACGGGACACGTCCCGGTCGCGCAGGCCGGCGAGACCGCCCCGCGGCCGCTCACCGGCCAGGACCCGGCCTCCCTTCCCGGCGGCACCCGACCGGGGAGACGCTGATGGAGGCGCCGACGGGCGTGGCAGCCTGCCTGCCGATCGGTTCGGACCTGGATCTCGTCTGGGTGCGGCAGCACGTCCGCCAGTCGGCGACACGGCTCGGCTTCGGCCTGGTGGACCAGACCAAACTGGTCACCGCGGCCAGTGAACTGGCCCGCAATACGCTGGTGCACGGCGGAGGCGGGCAGATGGAGGCGGTGCACATGCGCGACGGGCGGGCCTCCGGGCTGCGGCTGGTCTTCAGCGACGAGGGGCCGGGCATCGCGGACCTGGACCGGGCGCTGACCGACGGCTACACCTCCGGCGGCGGCCTGGGCATGGGCCTGGGCGGCGCCCGGCGGCTGGTGCACGAGTTCGCGGTGGACAGCGCGCCCGGCTCGGGGACGACCGTCACCGTGACCTCGTGGGCGGCCCGGCCCCCGCGTGCGCGGGAGGTGCTGTGATGGCGCGGGAGTGGGACCTGCCGGTGCAGGACACGTCCCGGGTGGGCGAGACGTCCCGGGTGGGCGAGGCGCGGGCGGCCGCGGGGGACGCCGCGGCCCTGGCCGGCCTCGACGGGCGCCGTACGGACGCCGGCGCGCCAGGTCCGGCTACGGACGGGGAACCGGAGACGGTGGTGCGGGTGGCTGCGGTGGATCACAGCCCGGGGGTACGGGACGTGGCCGCGGCCCCGCGCGACGGCTGCTCCACCACCCGCTCGCCCGGCACGGCCCCGGCACCTGCCGGCCCCGCCACCGACGCCTTCCCCCTGCACGGCGTGGTCGGGCGGGGCACGGCGGCGCCGGCCAGGACCCGGCGCGGATCGTCCGTGACGTCGTCGGCGCGGCCCGCCCGGTGCGGGACGACACCGCCGTGGCCGTCCTCGCCCCCGTACCGCCGGAGCATCCATGACACGTGACTGGCGGATCGACGGCGTCGTCGACGCGGCCCGCGCCCGGGTGGCCACCACCCGCCTGGCCGCCGCGTACGGGGTACCGGTACGCGAACGCACCCGGCTGGCCGCCGATCTCGGCGCCCGGCTGCGCACCTGCCTGACCAAGGGCGGCACCTGGCGCCTGTTCGTGCAGCCCCCGGCGCCCGGCGTGCGGGAAGGGTTCCTGCACGTCACCCTGGTCCCGGACCGGGAGACGAGCGCGGCCGGCGAGCCGCCGTGGCACACCGGCGTCGCCTGCCCCGAACCGGCGGACGTCCCGCCGGGCGACGTACCGCAGGACGCGGCCGCCCTGGCGCAGGCGCTGCTGGACGCCGACGAGGACACCGCCGTGGTGCTCGGGAAACTGGCCGAGCAGGAGGAACTGGTCGCCTTCCACCGGGAGGAACTCCACCAGACCAACCAGGGCGTCCTGGTGCTGCACGCCGAGCTGGACGCGGCCGGGCTGGCCCAGCGCGAGGCGTTCGCCGCCGAGCGCGCGGCGCACACCGAGGCGGAGGAGGCCCGGCGCAGGCTGCGCTTCCTGGCGGACGCCAGCGCCGCGCTGACGGCCTCGCTCAACCATGAGGAGATCGTGGGCCGGCTGCCGGAGCTGCTGGTGCCGCGGTACGCCGGCAGCGTCGACGTATGGCTGTTCGACCAGGAGGAGGACGCCCGGCGGACCGCCGCGCGTCCGGCGGCCGCGGTGCTGGCGGCCCGTACCGGGCGGCCGCAGTATGCCGCCGACCATGCCGGACGGCTGCCGGGCGTCGAGGACCGGCCGCCGTCCGTGCTGGACCCGGGCCGGCCCCTGCTGTGCCTCCCGCTGCCCGCGCGCGGCGGCCCGCTGGGCGTGCTGACGCTCTCCCCGCCGCCGCCCGGGACGCGCTGGGACCCCGACGACGCCGTCATGCTGATCGAGCTGGCCCGGCGGGCCAGCAACGCCCTGGACAACGCGCGCCGCTACGAGCACAACCGGGACATCGCCGAGACCCTGCAACGGGCGCTGCTGACCGAGCTGCCCACCACGCCGGGGCTGCGGCTGGCGGCGCGCTATCTGCCGGCCACCCGCGGGCTGAACATCGGCGGCGACTGGTACGACGCCTTCCGGCAGCCCGACGGGAGCCTGATCACCGTCATCGGCGACGTCACCGGGCACGGGCTGCGGGCGGCCGTGATGATGAGCCAGTTGCGCACGGCGCTGCGCGCGTACGCCGTGGACGGCGGCAGCCCCGGGCGGCTGCTGACCCGGCTGCACGTGTTCCTGCACCACCTGCAGCCCGATCTGTACGCCACCGCGGTCATCGCCCGGTTCCACCCGGACGATCCGACGGTCACCTGGGCGGCCGCGGGCCATCCGCCGCCCGTGCTGCGCGAGCCGGACGGGCGGGTGCGGGTCCTGGACGACAAGCCGGGCGCGATGCTCGGCATCCCGCTGGACCAGGAGATCGCCGACCACACCGTCCGTCTCTCCCCCGGCTCCACGCTGGCGCTGTACACCGACGGCCTGGTGGAGCGGCGCGCGCAGGGCATAGACCCGGGCATCGAGCGGCTGGCGGGGACGCTCGGCCGGTTCGGCACGGACGAGCTGGACACGGACCTGGAGGGCGCGGCGGACCGGGTGCTCGGCCCGATGCTGAGCGACTCCGAACGCGACGACGACGTGTGCCTGCTGCTGTGCCACATCGACGGCGGCTCGGGGCCGGTGCCGGGCCAGCGGGCCGGGGCACGGCGGGCCGCGGCCCGCCCGGACCGCGCACGGCCCCGGCGGCACTGAGGCGTCCCCCCGGAACGCCCGGATGCCCGGATGTGCCCGGACGGCCGGTACGGCTGGTACGGCTGTTTCTGGTGCGCCGACGGCCCGGGGCGTGCATGGTGGTGATCGACACATGTGTGCGGCCGTCGTCCGGGTGAGCGGGCGGGCCGGCGGCACGGTGGGATCGATGAGGTGCGAAGCGGCGATCCAGGGGCAGGCGCATGGCGTCGAGACACACCGCCTGGAGCCGCAGAAGGGAAGAAACACCGTGACACGACCCAGGATCCTGGTGGTCGGCGCAGGTTTCGCCGGAGTGGAGTGCGTGCGCCGCCTGGAGCGCATGCTCTCCCCCGCCGAAGCCGATGTCACCCTGGTGACGCCGTTCGCCTACCAGCTCTACCTGCCGCTGCTGCCCCAGGTCGCCTCCGGCGTGCTGACGCCCCAGTCGATCGCGATCTCGCTGCGCCGCAGCAAGAAGTACCGCACCCGCATCATCCCGGGCGGCGCCATCGGTGTGGACCTGAAGGCCAAGGTCTGCCTGATCCGCACCATCACCGACCGCATCGTCGACGAGCCGTACGACTACATCGTGCTGGCCCCCGGCAGCATCACCCGCACCTTCGACATCCCGGGCCTGACCGAGCACGCCTTCGGCATGAAGACGCTCGCCGAGGCCGCCTACATCCGCGACCACGTCATCACCCAGCTCGACCTGGCCGACGCCAGCGACGACCCGACCGAGCGCGCCTCGCGGCTGCAGTTCGTGGTCGTCGGCGGCGGGTACGCCGGCACCGAGACGGCCGCGTGCCTGCAACGGCTGACGCACGCCGCCGTCAAACGCTACCCGCGCCTGGACCCGGCGCTGATCAAGTGGCACCTGATCGACATCGCGCCCAAGCTGATGCCGGAGCTGGGCGACAAGCTCGGCCGCAGCGCCCAGGAGGACCTGCGGCGCCGGGGCATCGAGATCTCGCTCGGCGTGTCCATCGCCAAGGCGGGCCCGGAGGAGGTCACCTTCACCGACGGCCGGGTGGTGCCCACCCGCACCCTGATCTGGACCGCGGGCGTGGTGGCCTCTCCGCTGATCGCCACCCTGGGCGCGGAGACGGTCAAGGGGCGGCTCGCGGTCGATGCCGACATGTGCCTGCCCGGCCACGACGGGGTGTTCGCGCTCGGCGACGCCGCGGCCGTGCCGGACCTCGCCAAGGACGACGGCGCGGTGTGCCCGCCGACCGCGCAGCACGCCATGCGGCAGGGCCGGCGGGTCGCGGAGAACGTCATCGCGGCCCTGCGCCACCAGCCCATGCGGCGCTACGAGCACAAGGACCTCGGCCTGGTCGTGGACCTCGGCGGCGCCGACGCGGTCGCCAAGCCGCTCGGGGTGGAACTGCACGGGGTGCCCGCCCAGGCGGTGGCCCGCGGCTACCACCTCGGGGCGCTGCGCACCAACGTCGCCAAGACCAGGGTGATCACCAACTGGCTGCTCAACGCGGTGGCCGGCGACGACTTCGTGCGCACCGGGTTCCAGGCCCGCAAGCCGGCCAAGCTGAAGGACTTCGAGTACACGGACGCGTACATGACCACCGAGCAGGTCAAGGAGCACGTCGAGAAGACGCGGGCCAGCTCGTCGTGAGCCGGGTGCCGCGCCGCCGGGCCGCCCGAGGCGGCCCGGCGGCGGCGTGCGATGCTGGACGAGCGGATCATCACGGGGATCGGGAGAGTACGGCAGCGTGAAAGCGGCGCAGGGATCGGTCCGGGCACGGCTGCGGGATCGCGTCACGGCATCCGATCCCGGACTGCTGCGGCTGGCCGCGGGCTCGCGGACGGTCGGTTCGATAGCGCTGACCCTGGCCGTGCTCGCCGCGCTGCGCGCCCCCGTCCCCCATCTGGTGGCCGGGGCGATCGCGTCCATGGCGGCCACCTTCGCCATCCGGGAGAAGCTGCGCGGGCAGCAGGCCGTCACCCTGGCGCTGGGCCTGCTGGTGGCGCTGGCGTCCGTGTCGCTGGCCGCGCTGCTGAACGCGCGCGTGATCGCCGGGGACGTCTTCTTCGTCGCGTTGATCTTCTGCGCCGTCTACAGCAGACGGTTCGGCGACCGGGGCAACGCGCTCGGCCTGATCGGCTTCCAGATCTACTTCATGTCCCTGTTCGTCGGCGCCACCGTGCACACGCTGCCGGGGCTGTACGGCGTCATCGCGGTCGCGTTCGGGTCCAGCGCGCTGCTGCGTTTCGCGATCGTCTACGAGACTCCCGCGGGCATCCTGCAGCGGCTGCGCGAGGCGTTCCGGGTGCGGCTGGCCCAACTGGTGGCCGCGCACCTGGAGCTGCTGGACGCGGGGCCCGGCGAGGTGGACAAGGTCCTGGGCACGGTGCGCGAGCGCACGGCCCGGCTGCACGAGACGGCCATGATGATCCAGAGCCGGCTGGAGGAGGGCGCCTCCGACCCGTCCGTGGCCCGGCTGGTGCAGCGCAGGATCGCGGGCGCCGAGATCTCGGCCGAGCGGCTGGGGCTGCTCGTGCTGAACGCGCGCAGCAGCGAACGGGCCGACACGCTCACGCTGCACCTGCCCGGGGCGCCGCTGCCCACCGGCGGGCACCTGCCGGTGCGGGAGGCGGCCACCGACGTCCTGCGCCGCGACCTGGCGGCGCTGGGCCTGCTCGCGCTGCGGCCGGTCGGGGAGGGCGGCGGGACCGCGATGGCGCATGTGCGCAACCGGCTCCTCGGCTACCGCGACGAGGAGAACCTGCCGCCCGCCTCGCCCGCCGTGCAGGACGTCTTCCGCGGCATCGGCGAGGCCACGCGGGCGGTCCTCGGGCTGCGGCTCGCGCTGGGCGCGGCGCAGGACGACGAGTCCGACGACGCCCCGGCGACCGTGCGTTCGCGGGAGGAGCTGGACGCCGAGGACGCCGCGATCGAGGGCGCCGAGGAGGCCGAGCGGGCCGAGGAGGAGGTCCCGACCGGGCTGCGGCGGCCCACCACCCGGGCCGCGGTGCAGGTCGCGCTGGGCTCGACCCTGGCCATCGTCGGCGGTGAGTTCCTCTCCAGCCAGCGCTGGTACTGGGCGGTGCTGACCTGCTGGATCGTCTTCATCAACACCTCGTCCACGGGCGAGATCCTGGTCAAGGGCTACCGCAGGCTGCTGGGCACGGTGCTGGGCGTGGTGGCCGGTATCGTGCTGGCCGGCCTGGTCGGGCCGCACACCTGGACGGCGCTGGCGCTGGTGCTGCTGTTCGTGTTCGCGATGTTCTACACGGCCCCGCTGTCGTACACGCTGATGTCGTTCTTCGTCACCGCGGCGCTGGGCCTGCTCTACACGCTGCTGCACACCTACAGCCTGGCGGTGCTCGTGCTGCGCGTGGAGGAGACGGCGCTGGGCGCGGCCTGCGGGATCATCGCGGCGGCGGTGGTGCTGCCGGTGCGCACCGACCGGCGTACGGACGAACTGCTCGTGACGGTCCTCGAACGCCTCGCCGACGTCACCGGCGCCGCCGTCGACCAGCTCAGCGGCGGTCCGCAGAACGACCTGCTGGACCAGGCCCGCGATCTGGACCAGGCGCTGAGCGACCTGCGGGCGGCCGTGCAGCCGCTGACGCACCCGATCACGCCGCTGCGGGCGCGGCGCAACACGGCCGAGTACCTGCTCGCGCTGCTGGAGACCTGCGCTTACCACGCGCGCTCGCTGGCCGCGACCGCCGAGCTGCTGCCCACGCATCCCTCGATCGCCGCCGATCCCCGGCTGCGCCGCGCGTGCGCCCGGATCACGCACAACATCGCGGCGCTCACCGCGCACGTGGCCGACGAGCACGCCACGGCGCGGATCGAGACGGGGCCGAGCATCGCCTCCCTGCTGGAGTCCGGCGGCACCCCGGGCACGCCCCGCTACGGGCGGGTCACCGACCGGGTGCTGCGCCATCTGCAGCGCCTGGACGAGGGCGTGGTGGGCCTGGCCCGCCCGCTGGACGTCGAGGTGCCGACGCCCCAGCGGTGAACGCGGTGGTGGGCCGGTCGGTCAGAAGTGGTCGGCCGGACGACCGGAAGTGGTGGCCGACCGGTCAGAAATCGGTGGGCAGGTCGCTCGCCGCGGCGATGCCGCGCAGTTCCTCGGTCTCCCGGTGGCGGTCGCGGATGTAGTCGGCGATCTCCGTCAGGCGCGAGGGGTCCGAGGCGGTCACGGCGTCGGTGACCACCCGTACCGGGCCGGTCTCCTCGATGTCGAGGACGACCAGTTCGTTGTCCAGCCTGCCGGTGACCGCGGTGGCGATGACCAGGGCGGCCTCGTCGCGTATCTCCTGGGGCAGGCCCTGCGCCTGGGGGCCGTCCAGCGGGAAGTCCGCGGTCGGCACCCCCTGGTCCCCCTGTTCGTGGATGGCGCGCAGCACCGGGTCCACGACGGTGAGCAGCATCTCGTAGTCGTCCTCGGGCATCCGGACCCGCAGCAGGTCGAGGTACGCCTCCACGGCCCGGTCGTCGGGTGGCAGCTCGTCATCGTTCATCTGCCCCGGGTTCCCCGCCCGGCGCGGCTCAGACGCGACGCAGCCGGGCCAGCACGAACGAGAACAGGCCGAACAGCGCCAGACCCGCCGCGACCAGCGCCAGCAGCCACGGTCCGGCGGGGGTACCGGCGAACGAGCGCAGCGTGTCGTCCAGCCCCTTGGCCTGCTGGGGCCGGAAGTCGACGGCGGCCCGTACCGCGAAGACCCCGGCCGCCGCGAACACCACTCCCCGCGCGGTGCCGCCGCCCACCCCGGTGACGTCCACCAGGCGGCGGGTGGTGCGGGAGAGCCCGCCGAGGTCCAGCTTGTCGCGGTAGCTGCGGCGCAGCGCCTGGACGCCGATGCACACGCCGGCCACCGCGATGCCCACGCCCGCCGCGCCGACGAGCCACTGCCCGGCCGGTACGGCCAGGGCCCGGGCCGTGACGTCCCGGGACTGCTGGTCGCTGGAGCGGGGCCTGCCGCCGGTGCCCGCCGCGAGGGCCAGCACGGACCAGGCGGCGGAGACGTAGAAGGCGCAGCGGACGGCGGCCTGCAGCCGCTTGACCGGTTTGCGGCCGTCCGGGCCGACGGAGCCGAACACCGTCTCGGACAGCCGCCACAGGGCCATGCCGGCCAGTCCGGCGCCCAGGGCCCACAGCAGCACCGCGCCGAACGGCGTGTGCGAGAGCGTGGCCAGCGCGCCGCTGCGGTCGGCCTGCTCGTGGCCGTCGCCGAAGGCGATCCGCAGCGCCAGCACCCCGACCAGCAGGTAGATCACGCCGCGCGCGGTCAGTCCGGCGCGCGCGGCCCCCTCCGTCACCGAGCCTTTCGCCGCTCGTCGGGCCCGGGACCGGGTCCGCCCGAAGCGGGACATGGCGCTCGTCTCCATCTCCACCCCACCTCCGGACCTGCGGATGCCCCGGCCGCGGCCCGTCACACCGTCCCGGCACACACGAAACCGCCCGCGCCGCGGGACGGACGCGGGCGGGCGGTCGGTGACGGGATGCCGGGAAGGCCGGGCGGCCGGGTCGGCCGGGTGTGGCCGAGTGCCGGGGGTCAGACGGTCAGCGGGGCGGCGGTGGCAACGGTCGCGTGGGCGGCGGCGGTCGCGTGGGCGGGAGCGGGGGCCTGCGCCCGGCGGCGCGGAGCGGGCGCGGGGGTGCCGGCGGCCGCGAGCAGGCGGCGGGCCTCCTCCAGGGCCTGCCGTACGTCGCGGGTGCCGGTGGACACGCACAGCGTGTACGCCAGGTCCTGCGCCCGGGTGCCGCGGGCGGCGTCCGTGCCCGTGGCGTCGTCGGCCAGCGCGGTCTCGTACTCGTCGACCAGGCGGCGCAGGAATGCGGGGTGGGGCGTCAGCACTCGGTCACTCTCCAGAAGAAGTCGTGCGGTGATGTGTGGTGCGGCGATGTGGCGTGGGATGTGTCGTGCGGGTGCGTCTCAGAAGTCCGTCGGCCGGGTGCCGCCGCGCCGGCCGGTGCGCTCGGCCAGCACCTCGTCGCGCACCCGGGCGCAGCTGCGGCTGATCAGCCGGGAGACGTGCATCTGCGAGATGCCCAGCCGGTCGGCGATGCGGCTCTGGGTCATGTCCTCGAAGAAGCGCATGTAGAGGATGGCCCGTTCGCGTTCGGGAAGCCGGCGCAGCCCTTCCTTGGCCGACTCACGGTCCACGACGACGTCGAAGGAGGCGTCCGCCGCGCCGAGCGTGTCGGCCAGGCTGTAGCCGTCGGCGCCCGAGGACATCTCGGCGTCCAGGGACAGGGTGCTGAAGCTGTCGAGCGCCTCCATCCCGGTGCTGACCTCTTCCTCGGTCAGCCCGGTGTGGGCGGCCACGGCGGCGATGGTGGGTTCGGGGCTGCCGGGGTTCTGGGTGAGTTCGCGGCGTGCCACGCGCACCTTGTTGCGCAGCTCCTGCACGCGGCGGGGCACCCGCAGCGCCCACATGCGGTCCCGGAAGTGCCGCTTGACCTCACCGGTGATGGTGGGCACGGCGTAACTCTCGAAAGCCCCTCGCTCCGGGTCGAACCGGTCGATGGCCTTGACCAGCCCCAGCGCCGCCACCTGCCGCAGATCCTCGATCGACTCGCCGCGGTCCCGGAAGCGGCCCGCGATGCGGTGGGCCATGGGGAGCCAGGCGGTGACGAGTTCGTCGCGGATCTCGTCCCGTTCGGGTCCGTCCTCCAGTGCGATCAGGCGCCGGAAGAGGGCCGCGGTGTCGGGAGCGTCGTCGTGCGGCCGCCGGGCGGGCGCGGCCTGGTCTTCGGGGGCGGCGGAGTGGCTTGTCGACATTTCGATGAGCATGCAGATTCGCTCCTGAACGGTCGTGTCAGGGATGTACCGCGAGAGCGCGGGCTGACCGGTCGACCTGGAGGGCCTCCGGAGCAGCCATGCCGCTCCCGCTGGCGCGCCTCCGGTCCGAAGCACGAGATTCCGTCTGCCCGAGTGCAGGAGGCCCAAACTCCACTTCGCCGACTTCTTTGCAGCGGACAATTCCGGCCGCCGCTCACCCGTCCGAGTGACGGCCGCCCGGTGGCACCGTTCAGTTGAGGGGGACCACCACGCTGATGCATTTGCCGCCGGAGGGTAGGTCGCTGACCTGCACGTCACGCGCCAGCCGGCACACGATCGGCCAGCCCCGGCCGCCGACCCGGCGCCGGCCCTGCCGGTCCACGGGCGGGCGGACCACCGGCAGCCGGTCACTGCGGTCGCTGACGCAGACCCGGATGTCCGGGCCGAGGACGTCCACGTGGAAGTCGGTCACCCCGCCGCCGTGCAGGATGGCGTTGGTGGTGAGTTCGGAGGCCACGAGCAGGGCGTCGGAGACGGCGTGCGCGTCACACGGCGGATGGCCGGCCCGGCAGCACTCGCTGATCACACGTTCCACGGTCCGGCGGGCGTCGGCCGGCTGGCATGTCCTCGGCTGCCGGGCGGGCCGGTCCACGGCCGGCGACGCCGCCATGGCGGCGGTGATGCTGTGCTTCTCGCACATCTCCTCGCTCCCTGAATGAGTGGCGCTGGCGGAGGCGACCGGTGCCGGGCGGCCTCCGCGGGGGCTCCCTGTCCGGCTAGCCCCCGTGCGGCCACCCAAACATGCGTGCCCGTCCGGCGGTTGCGCCCCGAGGGGCCTGCGGAGGGCGTCCAGTGGGTACGCGGACCGCATGACCGATGTGGTGGATTCGGACGAACTGCTGCGGCGCATCCAGCGCGCCCGGGCCTGCGCGGCGCAGGAGGAGCACCGGTGGCGCAACCGCCGGGACGGACTGCGGGCGGGCGACGCGGAGGGGGCGCGCGAGGCGGCCGCACGCGCGCTGGCCTACGAGGCCGTGGGCAACGTGCTCGACGAGATCGTCTCTCCCGGCAAGCACACGGACCCCGGCTGACGCCAGGTGCCCCGGAGTCGCCCGGAGCCGGGCACGATCAGGGTGATCGCCGTGCACACCGGGTGAAGGTGAGTGAAACCGGTCACGTGACACGCCGGGGGCCGAGCGGAACGGCCGAAAATGGTTTACGGTTCATCCATACGCGGTGACGGGGTCGATCCGGATCATCCCCCGTCCGCCGTCGCATACGGCCCTGGCTGGCTTCCCCCGTCCAGCCAGGGCTTTTTCATGCCCGCACGGCCCCGGTGGCCGGATGCCGTGCCCTCCGACGTGCCCGGCGCGGCGCGAGCGGCTGAAATGGGCGTAGGCACATGCGCGGAACCCATCGCCGGCGAGGAGCCCCGGGCCATGACCAAAGCGATAAAACTGCTCACCGCCCTCCCCCACAAGCAGCGCGAACGCCTGATGGAAGTGGCGAAGGAGGTCTCCTTCCCGGAGGACGCCCGGATCTTCGAGGCGGGCGGCACGGCCGACCGCTTCTGGGTGGTCCGCTCCGGTGCCGTCCATCTCGACCAGCAGGTCACGGCCACCCGCCGGGTGACCGTGGGGAGCCTGGGCGCGGGTGACCTGCTCGGCTGGTCGTGGCTGTTCCCGCCCTACCGGTGGGACTTCGGCGCCGAGGCGTTCAGCCAGGTGCGCGCCTACGAGTTCGACGGGTCGGCGGTGCTGGCGCTGTCCGTGGAGGACCCGCTGCTGGGGCTGTCGCTGGTGCGGACCGTCGCCGAGATCCTCGCCCACCGCCTGGAGCTGACCCGGGGCAGGCTGCTGGAGCAGTACACGATCCCCCGGCGCGGGATGTAGGAGCGGCGGCCGGCGGCGACGGACCGGTGATGGACCGGTGAGCGCCGGCCGTCGGACGCGGTGGCGACGCAGCACGGGCGCCGGACGCGGTGGCGACGCAGCACGGCCGTCAGACGCCGTAGCAGCACAGCAGGACGTCGGACGCGGCAGTAGTACAGCGGGGCCGCGTCAGATGCGGTAGCGGCGCAGCGCGGGGACGGCCGCCGTCAGGCCGAGCATCAGGGCGACGACCAGCAGCCCGCCGCCGGTGACCGCCGCGCGCGGTCCGAAGGCCGAGCCGGCCGTGCCGTGCAGTACGTCGGCCAGGCGCGGCCCGCCCGCCACGACGACGGTGAAGACGCCCTGCATCCGGCCGCGCATCTCGTCGGTGGCCGCGGACAGCAGGATCGCGCCGCGGAAGACCATGGAGACCATGTCGGCGACTCCGGCGGCGGCCAGGAACACCACGGCGACCCAGAGGTTGCGGCTCAGGCCGAACCCGGCGACGGCCGCTCCCCAGGCGGTGACCGCGCCGATGACCATCCAGCCGTGCCGGCGCGCCCGGGAGAAGGTGCCGGAGAACAGGCCGCCGGCCACCGCGCCGATGGGGATGGCGGCGAACAGCAGGCCGAGCGCGAGCCCCTCGCCGTAGGGGGCGTACGTCTCGGCGGCGAGCTGCGGGAACAGGGCGCGGGGCATGCCGAAGACCATCGCGATGATGTCGGCGAGGAAGGACAGCAGCAGCACCTTGTGCCCGGAGATGTAGCGGAACCCGGCGGCGATCTCGCGCACTCCCGCGCGGCGGGCGACGGCCGCGTTCAGCGGCGGCAGCGCGGGCAGCCGCCACACCGCCCACACCGTGACGCACAGGGCGACGGCGTCGATCAGGTACAGCTCGGGCAGGCCGATCACCGGTATCAGCGCGCCGGCCAGCAGCGGCCCGGCCACCAGGCCGGTCTGCATGACCGTGGAGCCCAGGGCGTTGGCGGCGGGCAGCTCCTCCTCGGGGACCAGCCGGGCGATGGAGGCGGTGCGGGCCGGGGAGTTCAGCCCGAAGAACGCCTGCTGCACGGCGAGCAGCGCCATCAGCACCACCACCGAGTCGAGCCCGGTCAGCGCCTGCAGCCAGAACAGCAGCGAGGTGACGGCGATACCGGCGTTGGTGACCAGCAGCAGCTTGCGCCGGTCCACGGTGTCGGCGACCGCGCCGCCCCACAGCGCGAACACGACCATGGGCACCAGCCCGGCCAGGCTGGCGTAGCCGACCCAGGCCGAGGAGCCGGTGATGTCGTAGATCTGCTTGGGCACGGCGACGGCGGTGAGCTGGCTGCCGACCGCGGTGACGATGGTGGAGGTCCACAGCCGGCGGTAGGCCGGGCGGCGCAGCGGACGGGTGTCCATGGCCCAGTGGCGCCAGCCGCGCCGGGCCTGCCCGGCCGGGTCCGGGCCGCCGCCGGTCCCGGTCTGCGGTGGGGTGCTGCTGTCGGTGCTCTCGCTGGTGTCCACGGGGTTCCTGGCTGCTCGATACATCTTTCGGTCCGGGTTCACTATCCCAGCACAGGCCGTACCCCTCGCACGCGTGTTCCGGTCAGGTGCGGGCCAGGCACCCGCCGGGTACGGGCCGCGCACCCGCCGGGTAGCGGCCGTGTACGGGCCCTGTGGGGATTGTGCGAAGGTCCGGCCCGATCCCGGCGGGGCCGTTTTATCCCCGGGTCCGCCGGTCACCCGACGCCGCGTACTTGTCGAGGCACGGACGACTTCCGATTTTCGATCGCAGGTGACTTTTCATGGAGAACTGGCGAGACCACGCCGTGTGCCGCCACGAGGACCCCGATCTCTTCTTCCCGATCGGCACCACGGGTCCGGCGCTGCTGCAGACCGAGCAGGCCAAGGCGGTGTGCCGACGCTGTCCCGTCCAGGAGCAGTGTCTGCGGTGGGCGATGGACACCGACCAGGCCATCGGGGTGTGGGGCGGCACGGACGAGACGGAGCGGCGCGCGCTCAAGCGGCGGCGCGCGGCGGCCCGGCGGCGCGCCGGCTGACAGCCGCCCCGGCTGCCGGCGCTCTCGCTCGCACGGTGCTCTCCGGTGCCGCGGTCCCCACTGCTCATCAGGGCCTGCCGCTCATCAGGGCCTCGGAGTGACCACGCTCAGCCGGAGTCGGCCAGGAGGGGCGCCGCGGGCAGGCGCAGGGTGAAGACGCTGCCGGTGCCCGGCTGGCTCGTCGCCGTGGCCGTTCCGCCGTGCGCGGCGATCAGGTGGCGGACGATGGCGAGGCCCAGCCCGCTGCCGCCGGTACGACGGCTGCGGGACTTCTCGGCCCGCCAGAACCGGTCGAAGACGTGCGGCAGGTCCTCGGGCGCGATGCCCGTACCGGTGTCGGTGACGGTGAGGACGGTCTCGTCGCCGTCCGGGCGGGCGGCCAGCGTGACGGTGCCCCCGGCGGGGGTGTGCCGCAGGGCATTGGAGACCAGATTGCCGAGCGCCTGCCGCAGGCGCACCGGGTCGGCGTCCAGGCAGCAGCCGTCCGCGTCCTCGGTGCGCAGGGCGACGCCGGCCGCGTCGGCGGCCACCCGGTGGGCCGCGGCGACCTGGGCGAGCAGCTCCCGGGCGTCCAGCGGTTCCCGGTGCAGGCGCAGGGTGCCGGCGTCGGCGGCGGCGAGGTCCTGGAGGTCGTCGATGACGCGCTGGAGCACAAGCGCCTCGTCGTGCAGGGAGGACAGCAGCGCCGGATCGGGTTCGACCAGGCCGTCGCGGGCCACCTCCAGCCAGCCGCGGATGTTGGTGAGCGGACTGCGCAGTTCGTGCGCGATGTCGCTGACCATGGCCTTGCGCTGCGCCTCCAGGCGCTCGCGGCGCTCGGTGAGCGTGTTGAACGCCTCCGCGAGCAGCCCCGTCTCGTCCCGGGTGGTGACCGGGACCCGTACATGCCGCTCGGGCGGCTGCCGGGCCGCCTCGGTGAGGGCGCGCAGCGGCCGTACGAGCCGGGTGGCGACCACGGCGGTCAGGGCGACGGTGACGGCGAGCACCAGGCCGGCCGCGCCGACGATCTTCGCCTTGTTGGCCGGGGACATCACGAAGCGGGGCGCGGCCCGGTCGCCGCCGCCCAGGAACAGCTGGGCCGCGGGGGCGACGTAGGGGTCGAGCTGTGCGCGGCGGGCGGTCTCGGCGCAGTCGCGGACCGCGGCCGCCGCCCTGTCGTCGCGAGGCCTGGTCGGCTTGACGCCGAGATGGCCGGCACCGCGGGTCGTGCCGGTCGGGTCGAACGTCGCGTACAGCGTCAGCTCGGGGTCCAGTCCGGCGCGGCGCAGGCAGCCGCCGGCCCGCCGCTCCAGGTCGGCCAGGGCCTTCTGCTCGGTGGGCGTCGGGGTGTTGAGGAGCCCGTCGGCGCACGGCTCGGGCGCGTATCCGGTGCCGTCGGTGTCGCTGACGACCGGGCGGCCGCTCGGCAGGCGCCGCAGGGTGGTGGCCACGCCGTTGTCGTCGTAGCAGGTGCGCCGCCGGGCGGCCAGCACATCGAGCTTGGCCCGTTCCTGGGCCGGCAGCAGGTACGGGCCGACCGCCCGCGGGTCGATGCCGCTGATCTGGGCGCCGTGCTGGGTGTAGGTGTCGGTGCGCAGGGGGTCGACGGTGGCGGCGGGGGCCGGCGGCAGCGGGCTGCCGGGCGGCGCGGAGTCGGCGACGGGGGTGCGGTCCGCGGTGGTCAGGGCGATCCGGCGGCCGGTGCGGGCGGCGAGGTCGCGCAGGACGGGCCCGACGCCCCGCCAGTCGGGGTGGGTGGCGGCGTAGCCGGTCAGCCGGTCGAGTACGGCCATGTCGTCGGCGAGGTCCTGGCCCTGTTCCTCGCGCAGAGCGTGGGTGGTGGTCTGCACCGCCAGCCAGGCGGTCGCCGCCACGGAGCACAGGGCGATGAGCACGGAGGCGATCAGCAGCCGCACCAGCAGGCGCTTGCGCAGCGGTATGCCACCGCCCGGACCCGCGTCCGAGCCGCCGCTCATCCCGTGCCGCTCGCCCCTCATGCCGTGCCGCCGCTCATCCCGACGCCGCCCCTCATGCCGTGCCGCCGCTCAGCTTGTAGCCGACGCCGAAGACCGTCAGGAGGCGGGCCGGGCGGCGCGGGTCGGCCTCCAGCTTCTTGCGCAGGTTCATGATGTGGACGTCGACGGCCCGTTCGGTGGAGGCCCGGTCCAGGCCCCGGGTGCACTGGAGCAACTGCCGCCGGGTGAAGACCCGTTCGGGTTCGCCCGCCATGGCGAGCAGGATCTCGAACTCGGCCGGGGTGCACACCACCGGCCGGCCCTCGCACCGCACCTCGTGCCGCACCGGGTCGACGGCCAGGCCCGCGGCCCGTACGACGTGGCCCTCGCGCCGCCCGCCGCCCCGCCCGCCGCGGCGCAGGACGGTGCGGATGCGGGCCATCAGCTCCCGGGGGCTGTACGGCTTGGTCATGTAGTCGTCGGCGCCGAGTTCCAGGCCGAGCAGGATGTCGTCCTCGGTGGAGCGGGCGGTGAGCATCAGCACCGGGACGTCGTCGTCCCGGCGCAGCGTCCGGCACACCCCCAAGCCGTCGATCACCGGCAGCATCAGGTCCAGGACGACGAGGTCGGGGCCCTCCAGCCGGGCCGCGTCCAGGGCGGCCCGGCCGTCGTGGACCACGGTCGCGGTGTGGCCCTCCGCCAGCAGGGAGCGGCGTATCAGCTCGGCCTGCATCTCGTCGTCCTCGGCGACCAGCACATGTGCGCACACCCGGCGGATCCTAAGCGGTCCGCGGTACGGGCCGGCCGCCGCGCCCCTCGGGACGGGGCGGCACCGCAAGGGCGCGGGGCGCGGCGGCGGTCGGGCGGGAGCGGACGGGGCGGGGGTTCATGTGCCGATCATGACCGGCGCGTGTGAGGAACTCGTCAGCGTCGTCTCAGGGGGCGGCGGGCTTGCCCCCGGTGAGCAGCCAGGTGTGGAACAGGCCGTCCAGGTTCCGGCCGGAGATCCGCTCGGCCAGGGCGATGAACTGGGCGGTGGTGCCGTGCCCGTCGCGGTGGGCGGACGCCCAGGCGCGCAGGACGCGGAAGAACGCCGGGTCGCCGACGGCCTTGCGCAGCTCGTGCAGAGTCATGGCGCCGCGCGCGTAGACGGGGGTGGCGAAGATGTTCGCGCCGCTGCCCGGGTCGCCGGGCGCGAAGGCCCACAGCCCGTCGCTCGCCGGGCGGGCGTACAGCGCGTCGAACTCCTGCTGGGCGCTGCTGCCGCCGTGCTGCTCGGTCCACAGCCACTCGGCGTAGGTCGCGAAGCCCTCGTTGAGCCAGATGTCCTGCCAGCGGGTGAGCGAGACGGAGTCGCCGAACCACTGGTGGGCGCTCTCGTGGACGAGGGTGGCGAGGTCCGGGGCGGAGTCGTACAGCGGCCTGCTCTGCGTCTCCAGCGCGTACCCGACGCCCGGGGCGTGGTCCACGATGGCTCCGGCGGCCCGGAAGGGGTACGGCCCGAAGAGCCTGCTCTCCCATTCCAGCACCGAGGGCAGCTGCTTCAGCACGGGCGCGGCGGCCTTGGCCTCGCGCGGGTCGACCGCGTTGTAGACCTTGACGCCGTCGCGGGTGGTGTACTGCTGGACCTGGAACCTGCCCACGGTCGCGGTGGCGAGGTAGGCGGCCATCGGCTCGCTCTGGCGCCAGCGGAAGGTGGTGCGGGCGCCGGCGGTGCGGCTGCCGAGAAAGACGCCGTTGGCGACGGCGGTGTCGCCCCGGGGGACGGTGAGGGTGAAGTCGTACGACGCCTTGTCCAGCGGGTGGTTGTTGGCGGGGAACCAGGTCATGGCGCCCTGCGGCTCCCCGGCGACGAAGGCGCCGTCGTCGGTGGGGATCCAGCCGTCCGCGGAGCCGTCGGGGTCGGTGGCCGGCTCGGGGGTGCCGCTGTAGGTGACGGTGACGCGGAAGTCGTGGCCCTTGCGCAGGGCGGTGCGCGGGGTGACGACGAGTTCCTGGCCGGCCCGCCGGTAGCCGGCCTTGGCGTGGTCGACGGTGACGGCGGTGACCTTGAGGCCCTTGAGGTCGAGGTCGAACCGGCTCAGCGCCTGGGTGGCGCGGGCGGTGAGGACGGCGGTGCCGTCGAGGTGCCGGGTGCGCGGGTCGTAGCGCAGCGTCAGGCCGTAGTGGGAGACGTGGTAGCCGCCGTTGCCGGCGAGCGGGAAGTAGGGGTCGCCGGCGCCGGGGGCACCGGCCGTCGCGCGGTGGGCGGCGGGACCGCCGTGCACGGGTCCGGCCGCGGCGGGCCCGGCGGTGGCCAGCAGCGCCGCCACGGCGACGGGGACGGCGGCGGCCACGGCTTCGCGGCGGCGGCGGGCCGGGGTGCCTGCGGCGGGGGTGCGTCCGGCGGGCGGCTGCTTCCTGGGTGGCGTCACGGGCTCTCCTCGAAAGGGCTTCCGAAAGGCTGGGACGGCATGATCACACACTGTTCGAGCGCCCTCAGACTAGAGGTGCGCGCTCCCGGCCGGTCCCCGGCCCGGACCAACTCGCCCGGCCCGCACCCGCGATGGCCTCCGGGGGTGCGGGCCGGCACCGCAGGATCAGCCGGCCCGGGCCGGTACCGCCGGATCAGCCGGCCCGGGCCGGTACCGCCGGATCAGCCGGTCCGGTCCGCCGCCGCCCGCCCCGCCGCGCGCCCGGAGAAGAGGCAGCCGCCGAGGAAGGTGCCCTCCAGGGCGTTGTAGCCGTGGACGCCGCCGCCGCCGAACCCGGCCACCTCACCGGCGGCGTACAGCCCGTCGATCACCCGGCCGTCGCCGCCGAGCGCGCGGGAGTCCAGGTCGGTCTGGATGCCCCCGAGCGTCTTGCGGGTCAGGATGTGCAGCTTGACGCCGATCAGCGGGCCGGCCGCCGGGTCGAGGAGGCGGTGCGGCGAGGCGACCCGGCCGAGGCGGTCACCGATGTAGCGGCGGGCGTTGCGGATGCCCTGCACCTGGGCGTCCTTGCTGTAGGGGTTGGCCAGCTGGAGGTCGCGGGCCTCCACCTGGCGGCGCACCCCGGCGGCGTCGAGCAGCGGCTCGTCGGTCAGCTTGTTCATCTTCTCGACGAGCTGTTCGAGGGTGTCGGCGACCACGAAGTCCGCGCCGTGCCGCACGAAGTCCCGCACCGGGCCCGGCGCGCCCTTGCCGAACAGCCGGTCGCGCAGCACCGCCTTGCCGTCCTTGGCGGTGATGTCCGGGTTCTGCTCGGAGCCCGAGAGCGCGAACTCCTTCTCGATGATCTTCCGGGTGAGCACGAACCAGGAGTGGCCGTGTCCGGCGATGTCCTCGGTGGTGCGCAGGTGCCGCAGGGTGCTCAGCGTGTCGTAGCCGGGCAGGCAGGGGTCGGGCAGCCGGCGGCCGAGGGCGTCGAGCCACAGGGAGGACGGGCCGGGCAGGATGCGGATGCCGTGGCCGGGCCAGACCGGATCCCAGTTCTGGATGCCCTCGGTGTAGTGCCACATGCGGTCGCGGTTGACCAGGCGCACCCCGACCGCCGCGCTGATGTCGAGCATCCGGCCGTCCACGTACGCGGGGACGCCGGTGACCATCTCGGCGGGCGGGGTGCCCAGCCGCTCGGGCCAGAAGCGGCGGACGATCTCGTGGTTCGCGCCGATGCCGCCGCTGGTGACGATCACGGCCTGCGCGGTGAGTTCGAACGCGCCGGTCTCCTCCCGGTTGGAGGCGGCGCCGCGCGGCGCGTCGTCCGGGGCCAGGACCGTGCCGCGCACCCCGCGCGCCGCGCCGCCCTCGACGACGAGTTCGTCCACGCGGTGCCGGTGGTGGAAGGTGAGCAGTCCGTCGCGGGCGGCCTGCCGGGCGTACTCGGCGAACGGCTCCACGACGCCCGTGCCGGTGCCCCAGGCGATGTGGAAGCGGGGTACGGAGTTGCCGTGGCCGTCGGCCCGCAGGTCGCCGCGCTCGGCCCAGCCGACCGTGGGCAGCAGGGTGATGCCGTGCCCCTCCAGCCAGGACCGCTTCTCGCCCGCCGCGAACTCGACGTAGGCGCGGGCCCAGCGCACCGCCCAGGAGTCCTCGTCGTCCTGCCGGTCGAACCGGGCGCTGCCCTGCCAGTCGTTCCAGGCCAGGTCGAAGGAGTCCTTGATGCCCAGGCGGCGCTGCTCGGGCGAGTCGACGAGGAACAGCCCGCCGAAGGACCAGTACGCCTGCCCTCCGAGGTTGGCGGCGTTCTCCTGGTCCACGAGGGCGACCTTCCGGCCCCGGCTGGTCAGCTCGTGGGCCGCGACCAGGCCGGCCAGGCCCGCTCCGACGACGATGACGTCCGCGTCCATGACGACCGTTCCTTCCTCAGTTGACTCGTTCGGCTCGTTCGGCTCGTTCGGCTCGTTCGGGAGTGGTGCGTCGAGTGGCGCCGACGACGCCGCTCGCCCCGCCGTCGGTGGTCCCGCCGTCGCCGGTGCCGCCGCCGGTGAGCAGTGTCATGAGCAGCCGGCCCAGCCAGGCGCGGGCGGCCTCCACGTCCTGGTCCAGCAGCAACTGCGTGGTGACACCGTCGTACGCGGCGACGACCGCGCGGGCGGCGCCGTCCACCCCGCCGAGGACGGCGGGCAGCGGGGTGGTGCCGTGGGCCCGGGCCAGCCGCTCCGCGACGGCCTCGCGCAGCCGTGCCCGGTGCTCCAGCAGGGTCCGGGCCACGGCCGGGTCGCGGGCGGCGTGCACCAGGAAGTCCGTCTTGACCAGGAGCCAGTCCAGGTCGAGCAGCAGCACCTCGGTCACCCGGTCCACGGCCGCGCGCACGTCCAGGCCCGGCCCGTCGAGCGCGAGGGCCCCGGCCACCTGGCCGGCGATCAGCTCGGCGCGTTCCTGGTAGAGGGCGAAGAAGAGTTCGTCCAGGGTGGCGAAATTGGAGTAGAAGGCGCCCCGGCTGTAGCCGGCGGCCTCGCAGACCTCCTCGATGGACACCCGCCCGAAGCCCTTCGCGGCGAAGACCCGGAACGCGGCCTCCAGCAGGTTGGCCCGGGTGCGCGCCCGGCGCTTGGTGACGCGCCCGGTGCTGCCTTCCGCCGCCATGCCCGGTCTCCCTCCGGCCTCCGACCGTCTCGATACATGAATGTATCCGATACGTCGATGTATCCAAAGTCCCCTCGATCGAAGGGATTCCCCGGTATTCCACTCGAAGATATTTTCGATTACCGAGTACGCTGGTCGTATGAGCGCGCACCACCTCCAGGGCTCCCTCTTCGACCAGGCCGACGAGCTGCGGCTGGCCCCGCTGGAGGGGCTGCGCCGCACGGAGCTGGGGCTCGGGGCCTGGATCGACGTCCTGCCCGGCTGGCTCGGCGGGGCCGACGAGCTGTTCGAACAGCTGGCCACCGAGGTGCCGTGGCGCGCGGAGCGCCGCAAGATGTACGACAACGTGGTCGCCGTCCCCCGCCTCCTCGCCTTCTACGGCGCCGGCGACCCGCTCCCCCACCCGGTGCTCGCCGAGGCCCGCGATGCCCTGTCCGCGCACTACGCCGAGGAGCTGGGCGAGCCGTTCACCACGGCCGGCCTGTGCCATTACCGCGACGGCCGGGACAGCGTCGCCTGGCACGGCGACCGGACCGGGCGGGGCGCGCGCGAGGACACCATGGTCGCGATCCTCTCCGTGGGCGCGCCCCGCGACCTGCTGCTGCGGCCCGCCCGGGGCGGCGGCGCCACGGTGCGGCGCCCGCTCGGGCACGGCGACCTGATCGTGATGGGCGGTTCCTGCCAGCGCGCCTGGGAGCACTGCGTGCCCAAGAGCGCGCGGGCCACCGAGCCGCGGATCAGCATCCAGTTCCGGCCGGCCGGTGTGCGCTGACGGCACGTCTGGTTTGCTGTCCCGGTCGGGCGGCCACTCATGGAGGCGGGGACAGCGATGCGCGGCAGGGTGCGGCAGGTCGCCGAGGGCACCTATCTGGTGCGCGGCAGCGACACCAACTGGGTGATCCTGACCGAGGGGGACGCGGCCACCCTGATCGACACCGGCTACCCGGTCGACCGGCGGCAGGTGCTCGACTCGCTGGCGCAGGTGGGCAGTTCACCGCAGGCGGTGGCCGCCGTGCTGATCACGCACGCGCACAACGACCACGTGGGCTCCGCCGAGTACCTGAACGTCACCTACGGCACCCCGGTCCTGCTGCACGAGGCCGAAGTGCCGCACGCCCGGCGCGATTTCCTGCATCAGGTGAGTGTCGGGACGGTGCTGCGCAACGGCTGGCGGCCCGGTGTGCTGCCCTGGGCGGTGCACTCGCTGCGCGCGGGCGGCACCGCGCACCTGCCGGTCACCGCTCCGGGGGCGTTCGCGGCGACGGGCCGCCCGCTGGACCTGCCCGGGCGGCCGGTGCCGGTGCACACGCCCGGACACACCCGGGGCCACACCGCCTTCCACCTCCCGGACGCGGGGGTGCTGGTCTCCGGGGACGCCCTGGTGAGCGGCCATCCCACCTCGCGGATCAGCGGGCCGCAGCTGCTGCCCGACATGTTCCACCACGAGCGCGCCCGGGCGCTGGCCTCGCTGGACCTGCTGGAGACCCTCGACGCGGAGGTCCTGCTGCCCGGCCACGGAGCCGCGCACCACGGCAGTGTGAAGGCGGCCGCCCGCCGGGCCCGGGACCACGCGCTCTGACCACCCGCTCTAGAGTGCCGCCATGGCATTGCAGATCAGCGCCACCAACCCGGAGCACCCCGCGCTCCTGCTCGAACTGCCCTGGCAGACGCCGCTGGAGAAGTGGCCGAAGAAGCACCTCGTGCCGCTGCCGCGCGGCATCTCCCGGCACGTCGTGCGCTACGCCCGGGCCGGTGCCGAGGTGATCGCGGTCAAGGAGCTGGCCGAGCGGCCCGCGCTGCGCGAGTACGGGCTGCTGCGCGACCTGGACCGGCTCGCCATCCCCGCCGTGGACCCGCTCGCGGTGGTCACCGGGCGCACCGACCGCACCGGCGCCCCGCTGGAACCGGTGCTGATCACCCGGCACCTGGGCGGCTCGATGCCGTACCGGGCGATGTTCGAGACCACCCTGCGCCCGGCCACCATGCACCGGCTGATGGACGCCCTCGCGGTCCTCCTGGTGCGGCTGCACCTGGCCGGGTTCGCCTGGGGCGACTGCTCGCTGTCCAACACGCTCTTCCGGCGGGACGCGGGCGCGTACGCCGCCTATCTCGTGGACGCGGAGACCGGCGAGCTGCACGCGCGGCTGAGCGACGGGCAGCGGGAGTACGACCTCGACCTGGCCCGGGTGAACATCAGCGGCGAGCTGCTCGACCTGGAGGCGTCCGGCGCGCTGCACCCCTCGGTCGACCCGGTGGACTTCGGCACCGAGATCTGCGCCCGCTACGGCCGCCTGTGGCAGGAGCTGACCCGTACCTCGGTCTATCCGGCGGGCAAGTACCACTACATCGAGCGCCGGATACGGCGGCTGAACGACCTCGGTTTCGACGTGGCCGAGATGCAGATCGAGCACGCCTCCAACGGCTCCACGGTCACCTTCGTGCCCAAGGTCGTCGACGCCGGTCACCACCAGCGCCAGCTGCTGCGGCTGACCGGCCTGGACACCGAGGAGAACCAGGCGCGGCGGCTGCTGACCGACCTGGAGAGCTGGATGGCCACCCAGGACGACTACGCCCCGGGCGACCCCCTCTCCGCGCGTCCGGAGGTGCTCGCGCACCGCTGGGTGCGGGAGGTGTTCCGGCCCACCGTGCGCCAGGTGCCGCGCGAGCTGCGCGGCACCATGGACCCGGCGGAGATCTACCACGAGCTGCTGGAGCACCGCTGGTACCTGTCCGAGCGGGCGCAGCACGACATCGGCCTGGACACCGCGATCGAGCACTACGTCCGCGACGTCCTGCCCCAAGCCCGCGCCACGCCCGCGCCCGCCGCGCCCGGACAGGTCACCGAGTAGGACCGGCTCAGGCGTGCGGGACCACGGCCACCGGGCAGGCCGCGTGGTGCAGCACACCGTGCGCGACCGACCCGATCCGCGCGCCCACCGCCGTACGCCGGGCCCGGCGCCCGACGACCAGGAGCTGGGCGCGCCCGGCGGTCGCCAGCAGCACCTGTCCGGCGCTGCCCATCTCCACGTGCTCGACGACCGGGACGTGCGGGAAGCGTTCCCGCCACGGCCGCAGCGCCTCGGCCAGCCCCTTGCGCTCGTGCGGCTCCAGGCCGCCGGCCTCGTCGAGCAGCCTGAGCGAACCGGGGCTGTAGGCGAACACCGGCGGCAGCGTCCAGGCGCGCACGGCACGGACCGTGGCGCCCCGAGCGGCGGCCGTCTCGAAGGCGAACCGCAGGATCTCGGCACTGTCCTCGGCGGTGCCGTGCTGGCCGACGACGACCTCCCGCCCGGCGGCCTCGGCGGCGGGCTCGTCACCGGCCCGCACCAGCACGACGGGCCGGGCGGCCTCGGCGATCACCTGCTGGCCGACCGAGCCGACCAGGAACCCGACCAGGGCGCCCTGGCCGCGCGAGCCGAGCACCAGCGCCTCGGCGTCGGCCGCGGCGGCGATGAGCGCCTCGGCCGCGTCGTCCTCCACGAGGTCGCAGGTCACGGCCTGCTCCGGGTGGCGCGCGGTGAGGCCGCGCACCGCCTCGTCGACCGACTCGCGCACCCGCTGGCGCTGGGTGTCCCGGTCGCCCAGGTCGAAGGCTTCGCGCACCTCGAAACGCCAGGCGTGCACCACGCGCAGCGGCAGCCCGCGGCGCCCGGCCTCCCGGGCCGCCCACGCCAGCGCGGCGAGACTCTCCCGCGATCCGTCCACCCCTGCCGTGATCGGCCGTGTCATGCCGTCCGCCTCCCTGTGCCGTGGCCGCTGCGTCGGTCCCAGTCTTCCCCACCCCGCCCGGGCGCGGGCGCACCGGGTCCGCCGCGCCCACCCCCGGACGGGCGCGCCCCGGGCGGCCGCGCGCCGCCGCACGGACACCCATACGATGGGCGCACGTGGGCTCGAAGGCGGGGGCACCGGGCCGCCCGCTGCGACCACTCGGGGTGGGAGACACATGGCACAGGCCGCGGAGGCCACGCGGACCGTCATCCTGACCGTGGACGACGACCCGGGAGTCTCCCGTGCCGTCGCCCGCGATCTGAGGCGGCGCTACGGCCAGTCGTACCGGATCGTGCGCGCGGAGTCCGGCGAGTCCGCGCTCGACGCGCTGCGCGAGCTGAAGCTGCGCGGCGATCTGGTCGCGGTGATCCTGGCCGACTTCCGGATGCCGCGGATGAACGGCATCGAGTTCCTGGAACAGGCCCTCGACGTGTACCCGGGCGCGCGGCGGGTGCTGCTGACCGCGTACGCGGACACGAACGCGGCGATCGACGCGATCAACGTGGTGGACCTCGACCACTACCTGCTCAAGCCCTGGGACCCGCCGGAGGAGAAGCTCTACCCGGTCCTGGACGACCTGCTCCAGGCGTGGCGGCACAGCGACCACCGGCCCGTGCCCGCCACGAAGGTGGTCGGGCACCGCTGGTCGGCGCGGTCCTCGCGGACCCGGGAGTTCCTGGCCCGCAATCAGGTCCCCTACCGCTGGTACTCCTCCGACGAGCCGGAGGGCCGGCGGCTGCTGGCGGCGGCCGGGCAGGACGGGCGGCGGCTGCCGCTGGTGGTCACCCCGGACGGCACGCCGCTGGTCGAGCCGGAGGCGCCCGAACTGGCGGCCCGCGTCGGGCTGGCGACCACGCCGGCGGCCGACTTCTACGACCTCGTGGTGATCGGCGGCGGCCCGGCCGGCCTGGGCGCGGCCGTGTACGGGGCCTCCGAGGGGCTGCGCACGGTCCTCGTGGAGCGTTCGGCGACCGGCGGCCAGGCGGGCCAGAGCTCCCGGATCGAGAACTACCTGGGTTTCCCGGACGGCGTCTCCGGCGCCCAGCTCACCGACCGGGCGCGCCGGCAGGCCGCGAAGTTCGGCGCGGAGATCCTCACCGCCCGCGAGGTGACGGGCCTGGAGATCGACGGCGCGGCCCGCACGGTCCGCTTCTCGGACGGCACGGCGGTCGCCGCGCACAGCGTGATCCTGGCGACCGGGGTGTCCTACCGGCAGCTGACGGCGGCCGGCGCGGACGACCTCACCGGCTGCGGGGTGTTCTACGGCTCGGCGCTGACCGAGGCGGCCGCCTGCCACGGGCAGGACGTGTACATCGTCGGCGGCGCCAACTCGGCGGGCCAGGCGGCGATGTACCTGTCCCGGGGCGCCAAGTCGGTGACGCTGCTGGTGCGCGGCCCCTCCCTCGCGGCGTCGATGTCGCACTACCTCGTCCAGCAGATCGAGGAGTCCCCCAACATCTCGGTGCGCACCGGCACGGTCGTCGAGGCCGCGCACGGCCCGGGCCGCCTTGAGCAGCTGACCCTGCGCGAGGTGGACGGCGGCCGCACCGAACGCGTCGACGCGCAGTGGGTGTTCGTGTTCATCGGCGCCGCGCCGCTGACCGACTGGCTGGACGGCACGGTGCTGCGCGACGCGCACGGGTTCATCCTGGCCGGGCCCGATCTGACCGCCGACGGCCGGCCGCCCGAGGGCTGGGAGCTGGACCGGCCGCCCTACCACCTGGAGACCAATGTGCCCGGCGTGTTCGTGGCCGGGGACGCGCGGGCGGAGTCCGCCAAGCGGGTCGCGTCCGCCGTCGGAGAGGGAGCCATGGCCGTGATGCTCGTGCACCGCTACCTGGAGCAGTCGTGAGCGGGCGGGTGCTCCCGTGCAGCCCCCGGGAGATCGGCTCGCTGTTCCTGTTCGAGGAACTGTCGGACGAGCAGTTGGGCCGGCTGTGCGCGGCGGGCCGGGTGATGGGCTTCGAGCCCGGCCCGGTGTACGCCGAGGGCGAGCCGGCCACCTGCTTCTACGTGCTGATCGAGGGCGCGGTGGCGCTGTCCCGCCGGGTCGGCGGCGACGATGTGGAGGTGGTCCGCAGCGCGCAGCGCGGGGTGTACGGGGGCGCCGTGCAGGCGTACCTGGGCGACCGGGTGCGGCAGGTGTACAACAACTCGATGCGCGTCACGGAGCCGACGCGGTTCTTCGTGCTGCCCGCGGACACGTTCGCGGACATCATGCGGGAGTGGTTCCCGATGGCGGTGCATCTGCTGGAGGGGCTCTTCTTCGGGTCCAAGAGCACCCAGGCGGCCATCGGGCAGCGCGAGCGGCTGCTGGCGCTGGGCTCGTTGTCGGCCGGGCTCACGCACGAGCTGAACAACCCGGCGGCGGCGGCCGTACGGGCCACGGCGGCGCTGCGGGAGCGGGTGGCCAAGATGCGGCACAAGCTCGCGGTCATCGCCGAAGGCCCGTTCTCCCGCGACCAGTTGGCGCACCTGATCGAGATCCAGGAGCGTACGGCCGAACGGGTCGCCAAGGCGCACTCGCTCAGCCCCCTGGAGACCGCCGACCGCGAGGACGCCGTCACCGACTGGCTGGAGGAGCACGGGGTGGCGGGCGCCTGGCAGGCCGCTCCCGTCTTCGTCCAGGCCGGGCTCGACGTCGACTGGCTGGAGCAGGTGGCGGCGGCCGTGGACGAGGAGATCCTGCCGGGAGCCGTGGGCTGGCTCAGCTACACGGTGGAGACCGAACTGCTGATGGACGAGATCGCGGACTCCACCACCCGCGTCTCCGGGCTGGTGGCTGCCGCCAAGCAGTACTCCCAGCTGGACCGCGCCCCCTATCAGGTGGCCGATGTGCACGAACTCCTCGACAGCACGCTGCTGATGCTGTCGGGCAAGACCGGTCCGCGCATCGAGGTGGTCAAGAAGTACGACCGTACGCTGCCGAGGGTCCCGGCGTATCCGGCCGAGCTGAACCAGGTGTGGACCAACCTGATCGACAACGCGGTCGCCGCCATCGGCTACGCGGGCGGCGAGGGCACCCTGACGGTGCGCACGGCACGCGAGGGCGACCGGCTGCTGGTCGAGTTCCGGGACACCGGGCCGGGGGTGCCGCCGGAGATCCGCGACCGCATCTTCGACCCGTTCTTCACCACCAAGCCGGTCGGCCGGGGCACCGGCCTCGGTCTGGACATCTCCTGGCGGATCGTGGTGAACAAGCACCACGGCACCATCCGGCTGGAGTCCGTGCCGGGTGACACCCGGTTCCAGGTGCTGCTGCCGCTGACCGCGCCGGACGGCGACGGCACGGCGCCGGACACCACCTCCGCCCCCGCCCCCTCTCCCGTCCCCGAGGAGCCGGCATGACCCACGACATGTCCCAGGACCCCGCCGTCGACCCCGGCGTCCCGCCGAGCGGTCCGGGCTGCGTGGAGTGCGACGCCGCCGGCGGCTGGTGGTTCCATCTGCGGCGCTGTGCGGCCTGCGGGCACATCGGCTGCTGCGACGACTCCCCCGCCCGGCACGCCGGCGCCCACCACCGGGCCACCGGGCATCCGGTGATCCGCAGCTACGAGCCCGGCGAGACCTGGTTCTGGAACTACGCCACGGACGAGCTGTACGACACCGGCCCCGACCTCGCGCCCCCGGCCGCCCACCCGGCCGACCAGCCGGTGCCGGGCCCGGCCGGCCGCGTCCCGCCGGACTGGGCGCGGACCCTGCGCTGAGCCCTCCCCGGCGGCCGGCACCCGGGGGATCTTGGCGGAACCACTGGTTCCGGGACAGGATGCCCGCATGAAGGGTGACCTCTTTTCCAGTGAGCACGTGGTGCGGCCCGCGGCCGCGCCGGGCATGTACGTCGAGAACGCCAAGTGCGTCGGCTACGCGGTGAACGGCGAGATGCTCGCCCGCCAGGGCGCGATGGTGGCCTACCGCGGCGACCTCCAGTTCGAGCGCAAGGGCCAGGGCGTGGGCGGCATGCTCAAGCGCGCGGTCACCGGGGAGGGGCTGCCGCTGATGGCGGTGCGCGGTCAGGGCGAGGCATGGTTCGCGCACGAGGCGCAGAACTGCTTCATCGTCGAGATCGACCCCGGCGACGAGTTCACGGTCAACGGGCGCAACGTGCTCTGCTTCGACGCGTCCCTGGCGTACCAGATCAAGACGGTCAAGGGGTCGGGCATCGCGGGCGGCGGGCTGTTCAACAGCGTGTTCAGCGGGCAGGGCCGGCTGGCCCTGGTGTGCGAGGGCAACCCGCTCGTCATCCCGGTCACGCCCCAGCAGCCGGTGTACGTCGACACGGACGCGGTGGTCGGCTGGACCGCCCGCCTGCAGACGTCGCTGCACCGCTCGCAGTCGCTGGGTTCGATGCTGCGCGGCGGTTCCGGCGAGGCGGTCCAGCTGATGCTCCAGGGCGAGGGCCATGTCGTGGTCCGGCCCAGCGAGGCGACACCGCAGAAGCCGCAGCAGCACTGAGGACAGGGGGCGGTGGACGGCCCCTCGGGGGCGGCGGGCCGAAAGATGTTGACCGTCGGTGCCCCGCCGGGTGAGGGTCGGGGTGGCGCGGACACCCGGCCCGCGCCGGAAGGGTGGACTGCCGTGATCGGCATCTCGCAGATCGAAACCGCGGCCGAGCGGATCGCCGGACATGTCGTCCGTACGCCCACGGTGCCGAGCCCCGGGCTGTCCGAGCTGCTCGGTGTCCCGGTGACCGCGAAGCTGGAGCTGCTGCAGCGCACCGGCTCGTTCAAGGCGCGCGGCGCGACGGCGAAACTGCTCTCGCTGGACGAGGCGGAACGGGCCGCGGGCGTGGTCGCCGTCAGCGGCGGCAACCACGGGATCGCGCTGGCCGTGATGGCGGCCGCCCTCCAGGTCAAGGCCACGGTGGTGATGCCGCGGACCGCGCCGGCCCGGTCCATCCGGACCGCGGAGGACACCGGGGCGCAGGTGCGGCTGACCGACGGCATGGGCGAGGCGTTCGCGACGGCCGCCCGGCTGCGCGACGAGGGGCTGACCCTGGTCCACCCCTTCGACGACCCGGTCGTGATCGCCGGGCAGGGCACGGTCGGCCTGGAGCTGGCCCAGGACGCCGGCGAGCTGACCGACGTGCTGGTCAGCGTCGGGGGCGGCGGACTGATCTCCGGTGTCGCGGCGGCGCTGCGCGCGCTCCGGCCCGGGGTGCGGGTCTGGGGCGTGGAGACCGAGGGCGCCCAGGCGATGTCCGAGGCGCTGGCGGCGGGCGGCCCGCTGCCGGTCACGCTGTCCTCGATCGTCACCACGCTCAGCGCGCCCACGGTGGCGCGGGTGACGTACGACCATGTCACCGCCCTGGTCGAGGAGGTCCTCGTGGTCTCCGACCGGGCGGCCGTCCAGGGCTGCCTGGACCTCGCCGAGCACGGCAAGGTCTGGACCGAGCCCGCCGCCGGCTGCCTCCTGCCGGCCGCCCGGCGGGTACGCGACCGGGTGGGCCCGGACGCCCGCCTCGGCCTGGTGGTGTGCGGCGGCAACGCGGAGGTCGCCGACATCCTGCGCTGGGCGGACGAATTCGCCCTGCGCTGAGCCGGCGCTGAGCCGCGCCGAGGAGACCGGCTCCCGCATTCGGATGAAGACCCGTTTCCCGGGCGGTCAGCCGGGGACTCGGGCGCCATGGTGCACATCGGATACACGATGATGACCGAGCAGGCCGGTCCGCGGGAGCTGGTCGACCACGTGGTGCGGGCCGAGGAGGCCGGCTTCGACTTCTCGGTGATCTCGGACCACTACTTTCCCTGGCTGCGTTCGCAGGGGCACGCGCCGTACGCGTGGAGCGTGCTCGGGGCCGCCGCGCAGGCGACCTCGCGCATCCCGCTGATGACGTACGTGACCTGTCCGACCTTCCGCTACCACCCGGCGGTGGTGGCGCAGAAGGCGGCGACGGTGCAACTGCTCTCCGAGGGCAGGTTCCGGCTGGGGCTGGGCTCGGGCGAGAACCTCAACGAGCATGTGGTGGGCGGCGGCTGGCCGAGCGTGGACATACGTCACGAACGGCTGGAGGAGGCCGTCGACATCATCCGGGCCCTGTTCCAGGGCGGGCATGTCACCCGGCACGGCGCGCACTTCGACGTGGAGTCGGCCCGGCTGTGGGACCTGCCGGACGAGCCGCCGCCCATCGGCATCGCCGTCTCCGGCGAGCAGTCCTGCGAACTCGCCGGGCACCTGGCCGATCTGGTCATCGCCACCGAGCCCAAGCCACACCTGCTGGAGGCGTTCGACCGGCACGGCGGCGCGGGCAAGCCGCGGGTGGGCCAGCTCCCGGTCTGCTACGACACCGACCGCGACGCGGCGATCGAGCGGGCGCACGCGCAGTTCCGCTGGTTCGGCAGCGGCTGGAAGGTCAACTCCGAGCTGCCGCACCCGGACTCCTTCGACGCGGCCACCCAGTTCGTCACCCCCGACGACGTGGCCGCCTCGATCCCGTGCGGCGACGACCCGGAGGCGTTCGTGGAGGCGGTACGCCCGTACGCCCAGGCCGGTTTCACCGAGGTCGCGCTCGTGCAGATCGGCGGTGAGACGCAGGTGCCGTTCCTCGACTGGTCGGTGAAGAAGCTGCTGCCCGCGCTGCGCGACGCCTTCGCCTGACCGCGCCCGCGAGCGACGGGGACGGGAAAACCCGCGGTGGCGGGATTCACCCGGATGACGGAGCATCATGCCGGATTCCGGGGTACTAGAGGGCTCCATGTCCAGACGTCCTCGGAGGGGCCCTCTCGTGAACCGTCGCGTGCGCACGACGCTGGTGATGCAGTTGCAGGCGGACGGCACCGACCGTTTCCCGGTGCTCGCGCACCTGGCCTACGACGTGAGCGACCCGTTCGCCGTCACCGCCGTCTTCAGCCACGACGGCCGGGTGCTCGCCCGCTGGAGCCTGGACCGCGAGATGCTCGGCGACGGCCTCACCCGCCCGGTGGGCGTCGGTGACGTCCGCTTCCGTCCCGCGGTGACCGGCCGCTGGGAGGAGCTGCGCATGGACTTCTACGGCGACTCCCACCCGGACGGCGGCCGGCACCACGCCACGGTGTTCGCGTGGGCGCCGGGCATCGCCGCCTTCCTGCGCGAGACCCATGACGTGGTGGCGCCCGGCACCGAGAAGATCGGCGTGGACGACTTCCTGGCCGAGGTCATGTCGGGGAGCTGAGCGCGGCTCACCGGGACGTGTAGCGGTTCCGGGCCCACAGCGGCAGCACGAACCAGCACAGCAGGTACCAGGCGACCACCACCCCGGCCAGCCACGGCACGAGCCCGCCGTGCGTGGCCACCCGCAATATCAGCACCAGCGAGGCGGTCGTGGTGGCCAGCAGCAGCACCAGCCCGACGAAGGTCAGCCGGGACGCCCAGCGCACCGCCTGGGGCTTGACCCGGCGCCCGGAGACGAGCCGGTGCAGGGAGACCGGGCCGATGAGCGCGCCGGTCGCGGCGGCGCCCAGCAGCACGGTGACGACGTAGATGATCTGGTCGGTGCGGGCGAGGCTGTCGTACTTGGGCTGGAAGACCACCGTGAGCAGGAAGCCGAAGAGGATCTGCACCCCGGTCTGGGCCACCCGCACCTCCTGGATGAGTTCCACCCACATCCGGTCGGCCCGCTCCTCCTCGGTCTCGTCGCGCCCCCGGCCCTCGCCCCCGCCGGACAGTCTCTCCGTCGCCATCGCACCGCCTTCCGCTCGCCGCGGAGCCGACCTCCGGCCCCGTGTCCAGGCGTGTTCCCCGGACGGCGGCATTCCTCCCCCGGCCGGACGGCCGTTTCAGCGCCCGGTGCCCGGTTACACGAAGCGGGTGACGCAGACACCCCAGTCGAGGAGGTCCTGACCCATGCCCGGCACGCAGCTCACGGTGACACTCAGCGGTGGCGAGGTCGCCGACGCCCGGACGGTCGTCCAGGCCCTGGAAGGGACGTTCGGGGCGCCGGACCAGCTCCCCGCCGACCCGGAGGCGAGCATCCGCACGGCGACGTTCTCCGCCGACGCGGCCGGGCAGGACACGGCCGGCACCGGCGCCGCGGGGAGCGGCGGCCGGCTCTCCGCGCCCGTGACCGTCACCGTCCAGGGCACGCCGGAGGCCGTGCGGCGGGCGAGCGACACCCTCGCGCACGCCTTCACGGCGCACGACGAGGGCGCCGCCGCGGGCGACCAGGAGGAGGAGCGGCAGCTGCGCCTGGAGCCGTGAGACGCCCCGGCGCGGCTACGGCTCCCTGCTACCAGCGGGCCTCGACCTGGTCCTTGACGCGGCGCTCGTAGAGGTCGCGGACGGCGGCCATGGTCTCCTCGGACAGCGGCGGCATCTTCCCGGCCGCCGCGTTCGCGCGGGCCTGCTCCGGGGAGCGGGCGCCGGGGATGACGGTGGTGACACCGGGCTGCTGGACGATCCAGCGCAGGGCGAGCTGGGCCGGGGTGCAGCCCTGCGGGGCGAGCGCGGCGAACTCCGCCGCGGCCTCCACCCCCGTCGCGAAGTCGACGCCGGAGAAGGTCTCGCCCTGGTCGAAGGACTCGCCGTGCCGGTTGTACGTCCGGTGGTCGTCGGCCGGGAAGACGGTGTCCTTGGTGTACTTGCCCGACAGCAGCCCGGAGGCCAGCGGGACCCGGGCGATGATGGCGACGCCCGCCTCCCCGGCCGCCGGGAGCACCTCGGCGAGCGGCTTCATGCGGAACGGGTTGAGGATGATCTGCACACTGGCCACCCGGGGCCGGGCGATCGCCGTCAGTGCCTCGGCGCAGGTCTCCACGCTGACGCCGTACGCGGCGATCCGCTCCTCCTCGACGAGGGTGTCGAGCGCGTCGAACACCTCGTCACTGGAGTACACCGGCGTCGGCGGGCAGTGCAGCTGGACGAGGTCGAGGCGGTCGACGCCGAGGTTGCGCCGCGAGCGGTCGGTCCAGGCGCGGAAGTTGTCCAGGACGTAGTTCTGCGGGATCTGCTCGACCCGCCGGCCCATCTTGGTGGCGACCAGCACGTGCAGGTCCGGACGGGAGCCGATGAAGGTGGCGATGGTCTGCTCGCTGCGTCCGTCGCCGTAGACGTCGGCCGTGTCGAAGAAGGTCACCCCCGACTCGGCGGCCGTCTCCAGCACGGTGAGGGCTTCCTTGTCGTCGATGTCGCCCCAGTCGGCGCCCAGCTGCCAGGTGCCGAGCCCGACCACCGAGGCCCACTGACCCGACCTGTCGATAACACGTTCGTCCATGGCGCCAGTGTGTCACCCGGACCCGCGTCGCGCGGTGCGCGCGGCCCCGGCGGGGCCAGGGCGTCCGACGCGCGGCGCCGGGGTGCGCATTGTCCATCGATTCCCGCGCCCCGGCCCGGCATTTCACCCGGACGGGTGATCTACGGCGGCGCACGGCTGACGCGGCGCGGCCGTCCTCTCTAGCGTGACCGCGTGAACGATCTTCCCAAGGACAACTCTCCCGCCCTACCAGGGGTTTCGGACCCGCCGAGCCGCCGTACCCTGCTGCGCTCCGCCGCCGCGCTGGCCGCCGTGCCGGTGCTCGTCGCGGCCGATCCGGCGGTGGCCGCGGCCCGGCTCCCCGGGTTCCCGGCCCGGGTGGCGCTGTACCGGACGGCGTACCGCAACTGGTCGGGCGAGATCACCGCCCACGGACTGTGGGCCACCGCCCCGACCGGCCCGGAGCAGCTGCTCGCCGTGGTCGACTGGGCCTGGCGCAACGGCTGGCGGGTGCGGGCCCGGGGCAGTGCGCACGGCTGGTCCCCGCTGACCGTCACCGCGCGGACCACCGCGGCCGACCGGGTCCTGCTGGTGGACACCGCCGCCCATCTGACCGGGCTCGCCCTGGAGTCCGGCGACACCGTACGGGCCGGCGCCGGGGTCACCCTGGACGCCCTGCTCGCCTTCCTGGAGGGGCACGGCCTGGGACTCACCGCGGCACCCGCCCCGGGCGACCTGAGCCTGGGCGGCGCCCTCGCGATCGACGCGCACGGCACCGCCGTACCGGCCGACGGCGAACGCCCGGCACCCGGCGGCACGTACGGCTCGCTGAGCAACCGGGTGCTGGAGCTGACGGCGGTGGTGTGGGACGCGGACAGCGGGGCCTACGTCCTGCGCACCTTCCGCCGGAACGAGGCGGACTGCGCGGCGCTGCTGGCCCATCTCGGCCGGTCGCTGGTGACCGAGGTGGTGCTGCGGGTGGGCCCGGACCGCCCCCTGCGCTGTGTCAGCCGCACCGACGTCCCGGCCCGCGAGCTGTTCGCCGCCCCGGGCTCCGGCGGGCGCACCCTGGAGTCCTTCCTGCGCCGCTCGGGGCGGGTGGAGACGATCTGGTTCGCCTTCACCGAGTTCCCGTGGCTGAAGGAGTGGAGCGTGGCCCCGGTCCGCCCGGCCGGCTCGCGGCACGTCACCTCGCCGTACAACTACCCCTTCTCCGACAGCCTTCCGGAGCCGGTCGCCGATCTGGTGGGGCGGCTGGTCTCCGGTGCCGCCTGGTGGCTGGCGCCGCTGCTCGGCCCGGCCCAGCTGGAGGTGGTGCGGCTCGGGCTCGCCGCGACGGCGTCGGCGGACCTGTGGGGGGCGTCGAGGAACACGCTGCTGTACGTGCGGCCGAGCACGCTGCGGGTGACGGCCAACGGGTACGCGGTGCTCACCTCGCGGGCCGGGGTGCAGCGGGTGGTGCACGAGTTCACCGGGTTCTACCGGGAGCGGCTGGCCGCCCACGCGGCACGCGGCGATTTCCCGGTCAACGGCTCGGTGGAGATCCGGGTGACCGGCCTGGACCAGCCCGCCGACGCCGGGGTGCCGGGCGCGCGTGCCCCGCTGCTGTCCGTGCTGCGGCCGAGCGCGGAGCATCCGGAGTGGGACACGGCGGTCTGGCTGGACGTGCTGACCCTGCCGGGCACGCCGGGCGCCGAGGCGTTCCTGAGCGAGCTGGAGGGCTTCCTGCTCGGCCGCTTCACCGGCCGGGACGCGCTCGCGCGCGTGGAGTGGTCCAAGGGCTGGGCGTACACGGCTCGGGCGGGCTGGAGCGACGAGCGGGTGCTCGGCACGGCGGTGCCCGGCTCGTTCGGCGCCGAGGTGTGGGGCGAGGCGGTCGCGACCCTGGACCGGCTGGACCCGCACCGGGTGTTCGGCAACGCGTTCCTGGACCGGCTGCTGCGCTGACGCGCGCACCACCCGGTCGGCGGCCCTCTAGGGCCTGTTGCGGTGGGCCGTGGTGCGGGCCTGCAGGGCGCGGGCGGCCCGGGGGCCGAGCCACCGCTTCAGGCGGCGCAGCGCCTCGACGCTCCCGGCCGCCTTGTCGAGGCCGTAGTACACCTGCGGGGGCACGTACGGCAGCAGCGGCGAGTGGCGCTGGCCGAGCAGGGCGAACATGCGGTGCGGGGGCAGGTGGAGGTAGCGGGGCAGGTTCTCGTACCACTGGGCGCTGTGGCGGGCCGCGCTCTGCACGGGCAGCAGCGCCGCGCGCCGTTCGTGTCCGTAGGCGGCCAGCGCGTGCGGGAGGGCGGTGTGCGCGCGCAGGGCGCCGGCCAGGCAGATGGCGTCCTCCAGGGCGAGGGTGGTGCCGGCGCCGATGGAGTAGTGCGTGGTGTGCGCGGCGTCCCCGAGCAGGACCAGATTGCCGTGGTGCCAGGTGCGGTTGGTGAGGGTGCGGAAGGTGAGCCACGGGGTGGCGCCGTCGCCGTCGGCGCGGCCGAGCAGGGGGTGGCCGTCGAGCACGCGGGCGAAGAGCCGCTCCAGCAGGGCCCGCGTGCCGGCCGGTCCGAGCCGGTCGAGTCCGAGGCCGGCCCAGGTGTGCGGGGCGCACTCGACGACGCAGGTGCTGTGCCCGTCGCCGTACCCGTAGCCGTAGCACCAGATCCAGCCGTGCGGGGTCTCGGTGAAGGCGAAGGTGAAGGCGTCGAAGACCTTGGTGGTGCCGAGCCACAGGTAGCGGTTGCGGCCGTGGCGGATCTCGGTGCCGAAGCGGTCGGCGTGGCGGCCGCGCAGCGCGCTGTGCACGCCGTCCGCGGCGACCAGCAGGTCGGCGGCGGGCGGTTCGGCGGCGCTGAGGGCGCTGCCGAACTCCACCCGTACGCCCAGCGCGCGGGCCCGTTCGGTGAGGATCTCCAGGAGCCGGTGCCGGCCGATGCCGAAGCCCTGGTCGCCGTGGTGCCGGGTCGTCAGGTCACCGATGTGGGCCACGCCGTCGCTCCAGCGGACCGAGTGCGCCTCCACGGCGTGCGCCGACTCCGGGTCGCCGTCGCGCAGCCGGTCGAGCAGCCCCTGCCAGTAGGTGACGCCCCATCCGTAGGTCGAGCCCTCGCGGTTGCGCTCGTGGACGGTGATGTCGCAGGACGGGTCCTGGCGCTTGAGCAGGATCGAGAGGTACAGGCCGGCGGGCCCGCCGCCGGCGCAGACGACCTTCACGCACACCCCAGATGGCTACCGAAAGTGGTCGATTGGTAGCGAAGGGTAACAGGATGTGTGCTCCGGGCCGGTCAGGCCTCGGCGGTGCGGCACTCCGGGTGGCCCCAGCCCTTGGCGTTCTTGGCGATGGTCTCGCCGGCCGCGTAGGCGCGGCCGCACAGGCAGCGGCCGGGGAACTTGGCCTTGAGGGTGCGCGCGGACCCGGCGCCGCCGGTGCGGCGGGGGGCCTTGCGACGCGGCGCGGACGCCTTCGGGGTGTCGGGCGAGGGGGGCGGCTGCGGGGAGCCGAGCGCGCTGCCGGCCGCCGCCTGGGCCACGGCCGCCTGGCTGGCGGCGCGGTCGGCGAAGTCGTTGAGCGGGTCGCCGTCGACCTGGTGGGCGGGTACGTAGCGGAAGTCGACCGTGCGGCCGTCGAGGAGCCCGTCGATCCGTACGACCAGTTCCTGGTTGGCGACCGGCTTGCCGGCGGCCGTCTTCCAGCCGTTGCGCTTCCAGCCGGGCAGCCAGGTGGTGACGGCCTTCATCGCGTACTGCGAGTCCATCCGGACTTCGAGCGGCACGTCCGGGTCGGTCGCCGTGAGCAGCCGCTCCAGGGCGGTCAGCTCGGCGACGTTGTTGGTGGCGGTGCCGAGCGCGCCGGCCTCCCAGCGGGCCGGGGTCTCGGTGTCGTCGGAGACCACCCACGCCCAGCCCGCAGGACCCGGATTCCCCTTCGACGCGCCGTCGCACGCGGCCACCACTCGTTCACGCATGGGCTCGATGATGCCACGGCCGGCGGACCCGTTCGGCCCTCACCCGTCGGGCGCCCGGACCACGTCCTCGGCCTGCGGCTTCTCCCCCCGGGCGGTGGTGATGTCGATCACGCTGAAACGGGCGCCCTGCGGGTCGGTCAGCGCGGCCCAACGGCCGAAGGGACTGTCCGCGGGCCCGTACCGCACGGCACTCCCGTGCCGGCCGGCGGCGGCCACCGCCGCGTCGCAGTCGGCGACGGTGAAGTAGACCTCGATGTACGAGGGTGTCTCGGGCGGGAGGTCGTCCGTCATCCGCATCCGGCCCAGGACCGTCCGGCCACCGAGGTCGTAGACGCGGAAGCCGTTCATGCCGCCCTCGATGCCCCGGACGGTGTAGTCGAAGACGGCGGTGAAGAACGCGTCCGTCCGTTCGGGCTCGCGGGTGCGGATCTCGGCCCAGCAGTAGGCGCCGGGGACGGCGGTGGCCTCGAAGCCTTCGTGGGTGTCGCCCTGCCAGACGCCGAACACGGCGCCGCCGGGTTCGCGGGCCAGGCACATGGTCCCGAAGTCACCGACCCGCATCGGCTGCATCAGCACCTCGCCGCCGTGGTCGCGGACGCGGGCGGCGGTGGCGGCCGCGTCCGGCGAGGCCAGGTGCAGGCACCACTGCGCCGGGCCCTGCTGGCCGGGCGCGGGCGGCACCACGGCCGCCACCGCGCTACCGTCGGCGCGGGCCAGGACGTAGTTGCCGTACTCCGCCGCCGACGCGCCGAACGTCCAGCCGAGCACATCCGCGTAGAGGGCCTCGGCCCGCTCCACGTCGGTGAACATCGCGTCGGCCCAGCAGGGGGTTCCCTCGTCAGGTCGTGCTGTCATGGACGCGGCCCTCTTCCGGTCGGCGGCGCTCCCGCAACCTCACGCTAGTCATCCCGGCCGCGGCCCGCACAGCCGGTGGCCGGCCCACTCCCCCGGACGGGTGGGCCGGCCGCACGACCGCCCGCTACCCGCCCGCGTGGGCCTTCTTCAGGGCGGCGATGTCGAGCTTGCCCATCGCGTACATCGCCCGGGCGGTGCGGGCCGCCTTCTCCGGGTCGGGGTCGCTCATCAGGTCGAGGAGCCCGTCCGGGACGACCTGCCAGGACAGTCCGTACTTGTCCTTGAGCCAGCCGCACGGGCCGGGCTCGCCGCCGTCCTCGGTGAGCCGGGCCCAGTAGTGGTCGACCTCCTCCTGGCCGGCGCAGAAGACCTGGAAGGAGACGGACTCGTTGAACGTGAACTGGGGGCCGCCGTTGAGCGCGACGAACCGCTGGCCGTTCGCCGTGAAGTCGACCGCGAGCACGGACCCGGCGGGCCCCGGCCCGGCCTCGGTGCAGCGGCCGATCCGGCCGATGCCGGAGTCCTTGAACACCGAGACGTAGTAGTGGGCGGCCTCCTCGGCCGTACCGTCGAACCAGAGGCAGGTGGTGAATCCTTCGGTGGCCACGGGGTCCTCCTGGGGGTGGGTCACTGTCTGCGGTGGAGACTCCCGGGGGCGGCGGAACTCATCGGCCGGCCCGGGACCGGTCCCCGGGTTTCCGGTCCGCCGCGAACTAGCATCGCCGCCATGACCACGTCACCGCGGGCCGACGGCATCCGGCCCTACCGCCTCGACATCCCGCAGAGCGCCCTGGACGACCTGCACGACCGCCTCGACCGCACCCGCTGGCCCGAGGAACTGCCCGGCGCCGGATGGGACTACGGCGTACCGGCCGGCTATCTGCGCGAGCTGGCGCGGTACTGGCGGCACACGTACGACTGGCGGGCGGCCGAGGCGGAGCTGAACCGGTGGCCGCAGTTCACCACCACCGTCGACGGGGCGGACATCCACTTCGCGCACGTCCGCTCCCCGGAGCCCGGCGCCATCCCGCTGCTCCTCACCCATGGCTGGCCGGGGTCGATCGTGGAGTTCCTGGACGTCGTGGGGCCGCTCACCGACCCGGCCGCGCACGGCGGCGACCCGGCGGACGCGTTCCACGTCGTGGTGCCGGGCATCCCGGGCTTCGGGCTGTCCGGGCCGACGACCGACCGGGGCTGGGAGGCCGGCCGGGTCGCCGACGCCTGGGCCGAGCTGATGCGGCGGCTCGGCTACGAACGGTTCGGCGCGCAGGGCGGCGACTGGGGCGCCGCGATCTCGCGCGAGCTGGGCCGCGCCCACCCCGGCCGGGTGATCGGCGTGCACCTCAACCTGCTGCCGGGGGCGCAGCAGACCAGTGAACCGACGGACGAGGAGCTGGCCGCGCTCGATCCCGGCGAGCGGGAGCGCACGCTCGCCTCGTGGCGGCGCTGGACGGCCTGGGAGCGGGACGGCGCGGCGTACGCGATGCTGCACGCGACCCGCCCGCAGACCCTCTCCTACGCGCTCACCGACTCGCCGGTGGGCCAGCTCGCCTGGATCGTCGAGAAGTTCCGCGAGTGGACGGACTCGCGGGAGCTGCCCGAGGAGGCCGTCGACCGGGACCGGCTGCTCACCAACGTGATGCTGTACTGGCTGACCGGGACCGCCGGTTCCGCGTCGCGGATCTACTACGAGCGGGCGCACGCCGGATCGGTCCGGGCCGCCGCGCCTGCCGAGCCGTCCACCGCGCCGACCGCGCTCGCCGTCTTCCCGGCCGAGATCCAGGTCCCGCTGCGGCACCGGGCCCGGCGCACGGACAACGTCGTGCGCTGGACCGAGTTCGGCCGGGGCGGCCACTTCGCGGCGATGGAGGAGCCGGACCTGCTGGTCGGGGACGTACGGGCGTTCTTCCGGGAACTGCGCGAGCAGGGCTGAGGCCGGCGGGCGGGGCGGCGCTCTGCCCCTGGCGGATCTGCCACGGGCAGAGAAACCGCCGGGAGCGGCGGCCGGCGGCCGACAGTGGAGCCGACGGCATCCGAGCCAGGACAGGGAGACCCGATGACTCCACCCACCCACCTCGCCCCCACGCGCTTGGCACCGCGCGCCGAGGAGGGCGACACCCCGCCCAGCCGCTTCGACGACCACCTCGCGGCCCAGCTGCTGGCCCAGCGGATCGTCTTCCTGGGCACCCAGGTCGACGAGGTGTCGGCCAACCGCGTGTGCGCGCAACTGCTGCTGCTCTCGGCCGAGGACCCGCGCACCGACATCAGCCTGTACGTCAACAGCCCCGGCGGGTCGGTCTCCGCGGGGCTCGCCATCTACGACACCATGCGGCTCATCCCGAACGACGTCTCGACGCTGGCCATGGGATTCGCCGCCAGCATGGGCCAGTTCCTGCTGACCGTGGGCACGCGGGGCAAGCGGTTCGCGCTGCCGCACGCGCGGATCATGATGCACCAGCCGTCGGCGGGGATCGGCGGCACCACCGCGGACATCGAGATCCAGGCGGAGAACCTGGAGCACACCAAGCGGACCATCGAACGGCTCACCGCCGAGCACACCGGGCAGAGCGAGGAGACCATCGCCCGCGACGGCGACCGGGACCGCTGGTTCACCGCCGAACAGGCCAGGGAGTACGGGATGGTGGATCAGGTGGTGGCGACGCTCACCGACGTCCGCCCGGCCGGTTCGCGCCGACGGATGGGGCTGTGACATGGGGTCGTACACGGTTCCGTACGTGATCGAGCGGACCGCGCAGGGCGAGCGGTCCTACGACGTGTTCAGCCGCCTGCTGAACGAGCGGATCGTCTTCCTGGGCACCGAGATCGACGACGGCGTGGCCAACGTGGTCATCGCCCAGCTGCTCCACCTGGAGTCCGCCAACCCGGAGCAGGAGATCGCGGTCTACCTGAACTCGCCGGGCGGGTCGTTCACCTCGCTCATGGCGATCTACGACGCGATGACGTTCGTGCGGTCGCCGATCTCCACGTTCTGCGTGGGACAGGCGGCCTCCACGGCTGCGGTGCTGCTGGCGGGCGGCGATCCGGGGCGGCGGTTCGTGCTGGAGCACGCGCGGGTGCTGCTCGGGCAGCCGGCCAGCGGCGGCCGGCAGGGCACGGTCACCGATCTCGCGCTCCAGGCCAAGGAGATGGTGCGGATCCGCGCCCAGGTCGAGGAGGTGCTGTCCCGGCACACCGGGCACGACGCCGCCGTCCTGCGCGCCGACATGGACCGCGAGAAGGTGTTCACCGCGGCGGAGGCGGTGGCGTACGGGCTGGCCGACCAGGTGCTGAGCCGGCGCCTCGCGACGGTCTGAGGCGCCGGTCCCGGCGGCAGTCCGGGGCGGCCCCGAGGGGCGGCCCCGGCGGGCGGGGTCAGACCGGCGGGGTCAGGCGGCGAGGCACAGCCCGTCGACGCGGGCGCCGCCTGACGTGCTCCGGGCCCGGCCGGCCGTCAGGCTGGTGACCCGCAGCAGTTCGCCCTGCGTCAGCGCCAGCAGGTCGGCGAGGCCGAGCCCGAGCGCCTGGGCCGCGGCCGCGAGGACCTCCGAGGAGGCCTCCTTGCGGCCGCGCTCCACCTCCGACAGATAGGGCATGGAGATCCGCGCCGCGTCGGCGACGTCCTTGAGGGTCCGCTCCTGGGCGAGCCGTTCGCGGCGCAGCACGTCACCGACGAGATCGCGCCACAACGGCTCACGGGCGGGCGGCGCGTCACCGGGGCGGCCGGGCGCCGGGCGGCCCGGCGCGGGAAGGGCACCGGCAGGACGGGCGGCCTGGGGCCGCAGCGGGACGACACGGACTGGGTTCGGCGCTTGGTCGGTCACTCCCCCAGATTAGGAGCCGCGGCCGCCGGGGCAAGGGCACGGCGTTCCGCCCTGGGTGAAGCACCGGAACACAGGGGCGTGAAACACCGCGAAGGAGAGATAAGGAGAGGTACAGAGAGATAAGGCACGGGAGCGTACAGAGGCGGACGGTCAGTGGCACAGCGGGCCCGGCCGGTCGTGCCCGCGCGCCGCGCGGCCGTCGCTTTTCCGCCGTGCCGCCGCACGGGGGGCATGCGCCGGGTCACTCGGGGTATCCGGAGGGCACGCCCGGCCGGGACCCGTCTCGAACCGGACCGCCGGAATGACATGTACGTGCAGGCCGACGAGGCAGAGGTCGAACCGTGACTTTCGTGGGAGAGGCAATGGACACCGCCGTGAGCCGGTCCGAGACAGCGGTCGAGGCCACCGGGGAGAACCGGACGGACGGCGCACCGCTGCCGGCGGTCGCGGACCCCCGGGCCGTCGCGCCGCGCGACGCGCGGGAGCTGTCCCGCCACTTCTTCCGGCGCCTGACGGAGCTGGAAGAGGGCACGCACGAGTACCAGTACGCCCGCAACACCCTCATCGAGATGAACATGTCGCTGGTCCGCTTCGCGGCTGGCCGGTTCCGCAACCGCGGCGACGACATGGAGGACATCGTCCAGACCGGGATGATCGGGCTGATCAAGGCGATCGACCGGTTCGAGCTGGCCCGCGAGGTGGAGTTCACCTCCTTCGCGCTGCCCTACATCGTGGGCGAGATCAAGCGGTTCTTCCGGGACACCACCTGGGCGGTGCACGTGCCGCGGCGGCTGCAGGAGCTGCGCGTCGAACTGGCCCGGGCGCGGGAGGAACTCTCCAGCCGCCTGGACCGGGACCCGACGGTGGCCGAGCTGGCCACCTTGATGAACCTCTCCGAGAACGAGGTCGTCGAGGCGCAGATCGCGTCCAACGGCTACAACTCCTCGTCGCTGGACGCCGCCCTGACCGGCGACGGCCCCGAGGACGGCGAGGCGGTCCTGGCCGACTTCATCGGCGTGGAGGAGGCCGGGCTCGGCCTGGTCGAGGACTTCCACTGCCTGGCGCCGCTGGTGGCGAACCTGAGCGAGCGCGACCGGCAGATCATCCACCTGCGGTTCGTGGAGGAGGCCACCCAGGCGGAGATCGGTGAGCGGCTCGGCTGCTCGCAGATGCACGTCTCCCGCCTGATCAAACGCATCATCACACAGCTGCGCCAGGGCATGCTGGGCGAGCTGGGCTGCGCCTGACGAAGACCTGAAGAAGAGCGGCGCGAGTGCGGCGGGGCCCACCCGCCGCCGGTCCGGATCGGTCCGGTCGGTTCACCAGAGCCGGCCGGATCAGTCGCTCTCCGGACGTACCCCGGATCAGTCGCTCTCCAGGCGTACCAGCGCGCGTACCCGCTTGCCCACCGGGATGCGCTCCGCGCTGACCCGGTCCGCCAGCGCGTGCACGATCTCCAGGCCGTGCCGTCCGACGCGCTCGGGGTCGCGCGCGTAACGCCGGGGCAGGGCCGCGCTGCTGTCGTACACGCTGACGGTGACCGAGGTGTCCGTGCCCTCCAGTTCGAGGATGTACGGGCCCTCGCTGTGCCGGTCGGCGTTGGTGACCAGCTCGCTCACCACCAGGAGCAGCGCCTGGGCCGACCGGCCGCCGATCACGGCGCACCATTCGGTCCTGAGCTGCTCCAGGAAGTGCGTGGTGAAGGAGCGCGCCTCGGCGATGCAGCCGGGCTCGCCGGTGTAGTGCGTGGCCCGCCGCAGGGGTTCCACGGGAATGTCGAAACCAGGGGGTATCACGACCCCGTCCGGATGCTCGATCATGCGTTTCTCTCTCGAAAAGCCGGTCTGGCCGGACGCTACTGCATCTGTCCTGTTACCCAGCGCGCCGCCCGCCAGTCCCCCTGGGCCCGGCCGACGCGGACGGACCTTCCGGGGGGCGTGCCGTCCCGGCGCTGCTTAGCGTGGCGGTGTGAGCCCTGCCCCCTCCTCCGCTCCCCCGGCCGCCGCCCGCCGCCACGGCTGGGCGCAGGCCCTGTGCACGGTGCTCGCCTCCCTGGTCGCCATGGGCGTGGTCGCCGCACTGGGGCTGTGGGCGGCCGGTGCCGCGCACCTGCCCGACCGCGCCTTTCCCCGGGTGGTGTGCGCGACGATGGTGACAGCGGTCGGCGGCAGCGTACAACTCTCGGGCAACGCGGGGCCGCTCGCCCGTACACACGCGGGTGTGACGGTGATGCCGCTGTCGGTCACCCTGACCGGGGCACTCGTCCTCGCCGCCGGGTTCCTGCGGCCGCTGCGGCACCGGGCCGCGGCCGGGGCGGGCGAGGTGGCCGGGTGGGCCGCCCGGATCGCCGTCCTGTGGCTGGCGGCGCTGACCGGCCTGGCCTTCGCCGCCCGCCAGACGTTCGCCGTGGACCTCGGTGACGGGGTGCTCGGCACGATCGGTGACCTGTTCGGCGCCGAGCCGGAGGTCGGTTTCACCACGCATGTGCCGCTGACCGTGGGCTTCGGGCTGCTGTGGCTGGCGGGGGTGCTGGCTCTGGCCCTCCTCGCGGCCCGGACCGCGCCCCGCCCGGCGCGTGCGCCGTGGTTCGCGACCTGGGTGCGTCCGGGGGCGTACGCCATGGTGGCCCTGCTCCTCGCGTCCGTCGCCGTGGGCCTGGCCGTCGCACTGGTGGCGGCCGGCACGCGCGGTCGTCCTGCGCAGACGTTCGCCCTGATCCTGCTCGGGCTGCCGAATCTGGTGTGGCCGGTCCTCACCATCGGCCTGGGCGCGACCTGGAAGGGCCGGGTGGACGGCCCGTTCGGGCTGCCGGTGCCGCGCCTGCTCGACGAGGTGCTGCGCACCCCGGACGTGTCCACGCTCGACCTGGGCACGCTCGCCGGCCACGACGGCCGCGTCTGGTGGCTGGTGGTCGTCGACGCGGTGCTGCTGCTCGGCGCGGCGTTCCTGGCGGCGGCTCTGACCCCGGCCCGGTTGCGCCTGTGGCAGCACGCCCTGCGCATGGCCGTGGCGCTGGTGCTGACGGTGCTGACGATCTGCCTGGTGGGCCGGATCTCCGCTCACTACGGGCTGTCCCTGCTGGGCATCGGGGACGTGGGCGGCGGCCTGTCCGGCGAGGTGCTGCTGCGGGCGGGACTGTGGAGCGCGCTCGGCCTGGCCGCGCTGTGGGGCCTGGTCACCGGCTTCCTGGGGGCGCTGGCGGCCGGCCGGGCACGGCACCGGGGCACGGGCCCGGCGGAAGGGACGGAACGGCCCGGAGGGGCCGGCCCGGCCGGCCCGCCCAAGGCGCCCGCCGAAGACCACTGACGCCGCGCTCGGGACCGTCCCCGCGCTCATGCCATCGGCAGCAGGAGTGCCGGCAGGGTGCGCTGCATGCGCAGGGCGTCCACCGACTCGGCGAGCAGCTCGTACTCGGTGGTCTCGTCGCCCGCGGCGATCCGTACCAGGCGGCCGCCGGCCAGCTCGTCGGCCACGTGTTCCTGCCGGACCGGGTCGGCGCACCAGGCGCGCAGGACGCGGGGCACGTCGGGCGCGGTCTCCGGCACGGGGACGAGGGCGCCGGGCGGGACGTACGGGGTGTCGGGGCCGGGGTCGAGCCGCTCGGCGATCCAGGAGGCCCGGTCGCGCAGCCACCACAGGGCCAGCGCCAGGGTGGGCGCCCGGTAGGTGCCGAGCGGTACGCCGATACGGCGGCCGTCGCACACTCCGTACGCGGTGACATGGCACAGGAATTCGTCGTGCACTGCTCCTCCCCCGTCGGGTGTTCGGCCGTGCTGTTCGTGCCTGTTCTTCGTGCGGCTCCTGTGCGGTGATGCGTCCCTGACGTTCGAGTATGTTGACTCCTGAAACATAGTCACCATGACTTTCCGGCCAGTCTGTTGGCATATTCCGGGCGCCGTATGGCCGAAACCGCGCGGGCCCGAGGTCGTCCCGCCATTACCTCGGCGGTAATCGACCCGGGCGGCCCAGCCCGGGCAAGGTGGAGCCATCGGATCACCGGGCACGGAGATCCGGATCACGACCAGAACCGACGCCCTTGATGGAGGCTGATTTCCCATGTCCGCACAGACCGACCGTTACGAGACCGCCGTCGCCCGCTACCTGGAGGCCTGGAACGCGAGCGGGCCGGAGGCCCTGGCCAAGGCGGTGGCCGCCGCCTGGACCCCGGACGGCAGCTACACCGACCCGCTCGCCGAGGTCACCGGGCACGAGGAGATCGCGGCCCTGATCACCGGCGCGCACGAGCAGTTCCCCGGGTTCGCCTTCCGGCTCAACGGCGGGGTCGACGGGCACCACGACACCGCCCGGTTCTCCTGGGAGCTGGTGAGCGAGGCGGACGGGTCCGCGCCGGTCGCCGGGTTCGATGTGATCACCCTGGACGGCGAGGGCCGGATCAAGACCGTGCTGGGCTTCCTGGACCGGGTGCCGGCCGGGGCCTGAGCCTGGACCGGGCACCGGCCGGGGCCTGCGGCTCGTCCGGCCCACGACGAGCGGCCGTCCACCTCCGGGGGGTGGACGGCCGCTTCGGGTGCGCGGTGGTCACGGCTGGACGAGAGCGTCGATCCGGGCCAGCTCCTCCGCGTCGAAGTCGAGGTCGCGGATGGCCGCGACGCTGTCCTCAAGCTGCCGCGGACTGCTCGCGCCGACCAGGGCGGACGTCACCCGGCCGCCGCGCAGCACCCAGGCCAGCGCCATCTGGGCCAGGGTCTGGCCGCGGGACCCGGCGATCTCGTTCAGGGCGCGCAGCCGGCCCACGAGTTCCCCGGTCACCGCGTCGGACTTGAGGAAGGGGCTGTCGCCCGCCGCCCGGGAGTCCTCGGGGATGCCGTCGAGGTAGCGGCCGGTGAGCAGGCCCTGTTCCAGCGGGGAGTACGCGATGGAGCCGACCTGGAGTTCACCGAGGGCGTCGAGCAGGCCCTCCCGCTCGGGGCGCCGGTCGAGCATCGAGTAGCGGGGCTGGTGGATCAGCAGCGGGGTGCCCAGCTCAGCGAGGATGCGGGCGGCCTCGCGGGTCTGCTCCGCGGAGTAGTTGGACACACCCACGTAGAGCGCCTTGCCCTGCACCACCGCCGAGTGCAGCGCGCCCATCGTCTCCTCCAGCGGAGTCTCCGGGTCGAAGCGGTGCGAGTAGAAGACGTCGACGTACTCCAGGCCCATGCGCGCCAGGCTCTGGTCGAGCGAGGACAGCAGGTACTTGCGGGAGCCCCACTCGCCGTAGGGACCCGGCCACATCAGATAGCCGGCCTTGGTGGAGATCACCAGTTCGTCGCGGTACGGCGCGAAGTCGGCGCGCAGGGCCGCGCCGAGCGCGGACTCGGCGGCCCCGGGCGGCGGGCCGTAGTTGTTGGCCAGGTCGAAGTGGGTGACGCCCAGGTCGAAGGCGCGGCGCAGGATGGCCCGCTGGACCTCGGCCGGGCGGTCGGGGCCGAAGTTGTGCCACAGGCCGAGCGACAGCGCGGGGAGCTTCAGTCCGCTGCGTCCGGTGCGCCGGTAGGCCATGTCGGCGTAGCGGTCGGGGTGGGCGGTGTACAACGCGACTCCATGAGGGGTTGGCGCGGGAATGACCCGGTTCCGCCGGGGCGGGAACCGCTCCCCCACTCTCGCGCGGCCCGCGGGCAGTGGTCCAACAGAAGAATCCGATGGGATTGAGCGACTAGGCTGCTCAATCATGGAACTGCGTCATCTCCGGCACTTCGTCGCCGTCGCCGAGGACCAGCACTTCACCCGCGCGGCGGACCGGCTGATGGTCTCGCAGTCGGGTCTGTCGGCGTCGATCCGGGCGCTGGAGCGGGAGCTGCGGGCGCCGCTGTTCGTGCGCACCACGCGCCGGGTGACCCTGACCGAGGCGGGGCGCGCGCTGCTGGGCGAGGCGGAGCGGATCCTCGCGCAGGTGCGGTCGGCGCACGAGGCGGTGGCCGCGGTGCAGGGGGTGCTGCGCGGCACCCTGTCGCTGGGCACCGAGCAGTGCATCGCCGGGGTGCGCGTGGCGGGGCTGCTCGCCGCGTTCCGGCGGCGCCACCCGGACGTGGAGGTGCGGCTGCGGCAGGCGGGCTCGGGCGCGCTGGCGGAGGAGGTCGCGGCCGGCCGGCTGGACCTGGCGTTCGCCTACCGCACCCGGCCGGACACCGACCAGCTGCGCTCGGTGGCCCTGGCGGGCGAGCCGATGACCGTGCTGTGCCATCCGGGTCACCGGTGCGCGGCGGCGGGCGCGGCGCTCGGCGCGCGGGACCTGAGCGGCGAGGTCTTCGTCGACTTCCACCCGGACTGGGGCCCGCGCCGCACCACGGACGCGGCCTTCGCGGCGGCGGGCGTCACGCGCACGGTGGCCCTGGAGGTCAACGACGTGCACAGCCTGCTGGACCTGGTCGACGAGAACCTGGGCATCGCGGTCGTCCCCCGGCACTTCCGGCACAAGCGGCCCTCGCTCACCGCGCTCCCGTTCCAGGGCGTGGACGCGACCCGGTACGAGACGGTCGCCCTGCTCCCGTCCGAACAGGCCACGGGCCCCGCGGCCCGCGCGCTGCTCGCCCTGCTCGGCACGGTGGACCTGGCACCACCCCAGGAGGGCGTCCAGCCCTCCTGACCCGGCCGTCGCGCCGCCGCAGACTCAGGACCGTCCCGTTCACGGCAACGACGGTCAGGAGCAAGGACGATGGCGGAACACACACGGCGGAACGTGCTGCGCGGCACAGCTGCGGCCGCGGCGGCGGCCGGCTTCCCCGGCGGTCCGGGACAGCTCGCGGCGAGCGCCGCCCCGCAGCGGGCGCGGGCCCGGTGCTTTCCCTTCCTGGAGGGCGCGTTCAAGCCGGTCACCGAGGAGCTGACGGCCTTCGACCTGCCGGTCACCGGCCGCGTCCCGCACGAGCTGAACGGCCGTCTGCTGCGCAACGGCCCCAATGTGCTGGGCCTGGAGGACCCGCGGGCGCACCACTGGATGCTCGGTGACGGCATGGTGCACGGGGTCCGGCTGCGCGACGGCCGGGCGGAGTGGTACCGCAACCGGTGGGTGCGCTCCTCCCAGGTGGCGCGCAAGCTCGGCGAGTCCTGCCCGGGCCCGGTGCCGCCGGACGACTTCGCCTGCAACACGCATGTGATCCCGCACCGGGGGCGGATCCTCGCGCTCCAGGAGAGCGGGCCGCTGCCGTACGAGCTGGACGGCGAGCTGAACACCGTGGGGACGTACGACTTCCGCGGCACCCTGGAGGGCGCGTTCGCGGCGCACACCAAGTTCGACGCGCACGCCGGGGAGCTGCACGCGATCGCGTACTACCCCACCTGGGACCATGTGCGCCACCTCGTCGTGGACCCGGCGGGCCGGGTCGCGCGCACCACCCGGGTCCCGGTGGCGGACGCGCCGATGCTGCACGACTTCGCGCTCACCGAGAAGTACGTCGTCATCATCGACGCCCCGGTCACCTTCGACCCGGCGGGCGCCGAGCGCGGCGACCCGGTGCCCTACGTCTGGAACCGGAAGCACCCCATGCGGGTGGGGCTGCTGCCGCGGGCGGGCGGCCGGGTCCGCTGGACCGAGGTGGACCCGGTGTTCTACTCGCACACGCTCAACGCGTACGACGAGGGCTCGCGGGTGGTCGTCGACCTGACCACCTACCCGGCGCCGTTCTACGTCGCCGGGCGCGGCGCGGACGGGCCGTACGGGGCGGGCACCCCGTCCCTGGAGCGCTGGACGATCGACTCCCGGCGCGGCAGCGTCCACCGGACGACGGTCGACGACCGGCCGCAGGAGTTCCCCCGCGTGAACGAGTCCCTGGTGTCCCGGCGCCACCGCTACGGCTACTCGGCGGCCGCCGCCGAGATGACCCTGGCGTACCAGACCGTGGACGGCACCCCGCCCGACCGGGCCTTCACCAACGCGCTCATCAAGCACGACCTGCTGCGCGGCCGGACCCAGGTGCACCGGCTGCCGAAGGGCGCGGCGGCCGGCGAGGCGGTGTTCGTGCCGCGCGACGCGGGCGATGACCGGGCCGCCGAGGACGACGGGTACGCGCTCGCCTACGTGCACAACCCGGACCGCGGCGCCGCCGACCTGGTGATCCTCGCCGCGCAGGATTTCACCGGGGAGCCGGTGGCCCGGGTGCACCTGCCGGGGCGGGTGCCGCTGGGCTTCCACGGGAGCTGGATTCCGGACGCGTGAGGCCGCCCGATGCGCGATGGTGGACGTATGCACGCGAAGGACATCCTCATCGAGGGCTACGACCGCATCCGGGACGAAGTCCACGCCGTCGTCGACGGCCTGCCGGCCGAGCGGCTGAACACGCGGCCCGCCGACGACGCCAACTCGATCGCCTGGCTGGTCTGGCACCTCACCCGGGTCCAGGACGACCATCTCGCGGACGCGTTCGGCCTGGAGCAGGTGTGGCTCGCCCAGGACTGGGAGAAGCGCTTCGGCCTCGGCCTGCCCCGCGACGACACCGGCTACGGGCACAGCTCGGCGAAGGTCGCCAAGGTGCGGGTGGAGTCACCCGACCTGCTGACCGGGTACTACGACGCCGTGCACGAGCAGACCCTGGCGGCGCTGCGCGCGCTGGCCGCCAAGGACCTCGAACGGGTGGTCGACGAGGGCTGGGACCCGCCGGTCACCCTGGGCGTGCGCCTGGTCAGCGTCCTGTCCGACGATCTCCAGCACGTCGGACAGGCCGCCTATGTCCGGGGGCTCGTTCAGAGCGCGGACGCGTAACCGGGCAGGATCACGTCCTCGATGAGGGCCCTGCGCTCGTCGAACGGGATGAACGCGCTCTTGACCGCGTTCACCGTGACCGTGCGCAGGTCCTCGACGCCCCAGCCGGCCTCCTCGACCAGGAGGGACATCTCCCGGGTCATCGTGGTGCCGGACACCAGCCGGTTGTCGGTGTTGAGGGTGACCCGGAAGCCGAGGTCCTTGAGCGCGGTGATGGGGTGCTCGGCGATCGAGGTGGCGGCGCCGGTCTGCAGGTTGGAGGTCGGGCACATCTCCAGGGCGATCCGGCGGTCGCGCACCCAGCCGGCCAGCCGGCCGAGCTTGCCGTCGACGATGTCCTCGGTGAGGCGCACGCCGTGGCCGATGCGCTGGGCGCCGCACACCTGGAGGGCCTGGTGGATGCTGGGCAGGCCGTGGGCCTCGCCGGCGTGGATGGTGAACGGCACGCTCTCGCGGCGCAGGTGCTCGAAGGCGGCCAGGTGGTCGGCGGGCGGGAAGCCGTCCTCGGCGCCGGCGATGTCGAAGCCGACCACGCCCGCGTCGCGGTAGGCGACGGCCAGGTCGGCGGCCTCGCGGACCCGGTCGAACATGCGCATGCCACACAGCAGGGTGCCGACCCGGACGGGCGTCCCTGCGGCGGCCGCCTTCGCCATGCCGGCGGCGAGGCCCTCCTGCACGGCCTCCACGACCTCGCGCAGGCTCAGCCCGCCGTTGGTGTTCAGCTCGGGGGCGTAGCGGACCTCGGCGTAGACGACACCGTCGGCGGCCAGGTCGAGCACGTACTCCTCGGCGGTGCGCAGCAGGCCCTCGCGGGTCTGCATCACGGCGAGGGTGTGCTCGAAGGTGGCTATGTAGCGGACCAGATCGCCGGAGTTGGCGGCCTCGAAGTACCAGGCGGCCAGCTCGTCCGGGTCGGTGGTGGGCAGCGTGTGGCCGACCGCTTCCGCGAGTTCCACGACGGTGGCGGGGCGCAGTCCGCCGTCGAGGTGGTCGTGCAGCACGGCCTTGGGGAGCCGGCGGAGGGTGTCGGTGTCGATGCGCGGGGCGGTCATGTGCGGTCTTTCCTCAGCGGGTGGGCGGGTCAACGGGGGGTGTGGTCACGGGGTGGCGGGCTGGAGCAGGTCCCAGCGGTTGCCGTACAGGTCCTGGAAGACGGCGACGGTCCCGTACGGCTCCTGGCGCGGCTCTTCCAGGAAGGTCACGCCCGCCGCCCGCATCCGGGCCCGGTCGCGGGCGAAGTCGTCGGTGTGCAGGAAGAACCCGACGCGGCCGCCGGTCTGGTCGCCGATCCGGGCCCGCTGGCCCTCCCCCTTGGCCCGGGCGAGCAGCAGCGCGCCGCCGTGGCCGTCGGGGTCCGTGGCGACGACGACCCAGCGCGAGCCGTCCGGGCGCGGGGCGTCCTCCACGAGGTGGAACCCGAGGGCCTCGGTGTAGAAGCGGATCGCCTCGTCGTAGTCGTCGACGACGAGGGTGACCAGGGCGATACGTCTCATCGGGGCCTTTCCGGTCGGGCGATTGACGGGTGAGGTTATACGTAAAACCTCCGGCGCGCCAGTCGGTTCCGGCGGGCCTCGCGCCGGGGCCGGGACAGGGGTCGGGACGGGGGCCGGGACAGGGGTCGGGACGGCGGGTCAGCGGGGGCTTCGCCGGGACGGTGACCAGCTACAGCGCGGTCAGCGCTCCCCCGTTTCGAGCAGGCCGCGCAGGACGCGCTCGTCCTCGGGGGTGAGCTGGGCGACGAAACGGGCGAGGACCGTCTCGCGGTCGGTGTCGCGGTCGAGTTCGACGTGCATGCGGCGGGCGGTCAGGCCGTGCGCGTCCTGGACGGGGTAGTAGGCGTAACCGCGGCCCTGGCGGTGGCGCTCGACCACGCCCTTGCCGTGCAGCCGGGTCAGGATCGTGGTCACCGTGGTGCGGGCCAGGCCGGTTCCCAGGCCCAGCTGGACCTGACCCGGGGTGCGGGGCGCGTCGGCGGCCCACAGCACGGCCATGACGCTGGATTCCAGCTCGCCCGCCGGTCTGCGTTCGTCCTTCGCGTCGGCCATGAGAACGTCCCTCACCCCGTCTTCGTCTACAGTCCAGTAGACCGTCTGCCCCATGGTAGTCAACGAGGGGCGGGGCCGGGATCGGCCTGCGGCCGCGACGGCGCGAGGGACGGGGGGCGAGCGGCCGGCGGGGCGAGCCCCTGCGGGAGCGGAGCGCGTGCCCTGCGGGTCAGTCCTCGGTCGGGTGCAGGAAGGGCCGTACCTCGATGGGCAGGGTGGTGGCCAGGCTCGCCCTGCGGCCCCACTCCAGGGCCGCCGCCCGGTCGGGCGCCTTGAGCAGGCACAGGCCCCCCACGTACTCCGTGCCCCGCGCGTACGGGCCCTCGGTGACCTGTACGTCCGCGCCGCGCGGGCGCAGCACGGCCGCGGACTCCGGCCCGTCCAGGCCGCCCGCGAAGACCCATGCCCCGGCCGCGCGCAGCTCTTGGTGGAAGGTCTCCAGGCTGCCCACGATCTGGGCCAGGGCCTCGGCGGAAGGCGGCTCGCCCTCGCTCGGCTGGACCACGCTGAGCAGGTAGTACGTCATGGCGTTCTCCTTGGCGTCGTGCCGTCGCCTCCCTCCTACACCAGCGGCGCACGCCCGGCCCGGCGCCTCGCCCGGCCGCAGGGGGCGAACCTGCGCGGTCAGCTCACCAGGGGCACCCGCGCGGAGGACTCCGGCCGTCCGGCCGGATGCCGCCACAGGCCCTCGGCGGCGAGCCGCGGCAGTACGCCCTCGCCGAACCAGTACGCCTCCTCCAGGTGCGGATAGCCGGACAGCACGAACTCGTCGATGCCCAGGGCGTGGTACTCCCTGATCCGCTCCGCGACCTCCTCGTGGCTGCCGACCAGGGCCGTGCCCGCGCCGCCGCGCACCAGTCCGATGCCGGCCCACAGATTGGGGTGGATCTCCAGTCCGTCCCGGCCGCCGCCGTGCAGCGCCAGCATGCGCCGCTGGCCCTCCGACTCGCTGCGGGCCAGCCCGGCCTGCACGGACCGCACGGTTTCCGGATCGAAGCCGGCCAGCAGCCGGTCCGCCTCGGCCCACGCCTGGGCGGCGGTGTCCCGGGTGATGACGTGCAGCCGGATGCCGAAGCGGAGGGTGCGTCCGTGCCCGGCGGCCAGTTCCCTGATCCAGGCGATCTTCTCGGCGACCTGCGCGGGCGGCTCGCCCCAGGTGAGGTAGACGTCGGCGTGCCGGGCCGCGATCTCGCCCGCGATCGGTGAGGAGCCGCCGAAGTACACCTCGGGGACCGGATCGGGCAGCCGGGTCAGCGCGGCGTCCTCGACCCGGAGGTGTCCGCCGTGCAGGTCCACGGTCCTGCCGTCCCACAACTCCCTTACGATGTGCAGGAATTCGCCGGTGCGGCGGTAGCGGCCGTCCTTGTCGAGGAAGTCGCCGTAGGCCCGCTGCTCGTGGCTCTCGCCGCCCGTGACGACGTTCAGGAGCAGCCGTCCGCCGGTCTGCCGCTGGAAGGTGGACGCCATCTGCGCGGCGAGCGTCGGGGAGACGAAGCCGGGCCGGAAGGCGACCAGGAACTTCAGCCGTTCGGTCCGCTGGCTCACCATGGCGGTGGTCAGCCAGGCGTCCTCGCACCAGGCGCCGGTGGGCGTGAGCGCGCCGGTGAAGCCCAGGTCCTCGGCGGCGCGGGCGATCTGGCCCAGATAGGCGACCGTGGGCGGCCGGTCCCGCCCGGCGATGCCGGCCGGAGCGCCGTGGCCGCCGCCGACCACATGCCGGCTGTCGCCGTTGGTGGGCAGGAACCAGTGGAAGGTGAGGGACACGGGGTCTCCGTTCGCGAGGGTCCGTGGCAGGCCGGTCGGCAAGGTGGCGGCGGGTGCGGCCGGACAGGTGCGGCTACGGCCGTACGGCTGTGGCAGTGCGGCGGCGGTCAGCTCGCCGCGGCCAGCAGCGGTGTGCGGCCGAGGGCCGCGGCGAACTGGTCGACCACCTGGGCCAGCGCCTCGCTCGCGGCCGGTGCCACGGCCAGGGTGCCGTCCTCGCGGACCGTGATGTCCTGGTCCAGGGTGAACCAGCCCTGCACGATGTGCGCCGCGCCCATGGAGCTGAGGACGGGCCGCAGCGCGTAGTCGATGGCCAGGACATGGGCGGTGGAGCCGCCGGTGGCCAGCGGCAGCACGGTCTTGCCGGTGAGCGCGTACTGCGGGAGCAGGTCCAGCAGCGCCTTGAGGACGCCGGAGTACGACGCCTTGTAGACGGGGGTGCCCACCACGACCCCGTCGGCGCGGGCGAACAGTTCGGTGGCCGCCACTATCGCCGGGTGGCGGAAGTCCGCGCCGAGCAGGGCCTCGGCCGGGACGGTGCGGACGTCGAGCGGGATCACCTCGTGCCCCAGGGCGATCAGCCGCTGGTCGAGGTGGCGCAGCAGGCGGTTGGTGCGGGAGGAGACGGAGGGGCTGCCGGACACGGACAGGACGGTGGCCATGGGATCTCTTTCTGGGAGCCCGGGAGCGCGCGGCAAGGGGCCGGGCGATCCGGTGGGAGCGGTCAGAGCGCGGGCGCGGACCGGGCGGTGCCCGTGGGCACCCGGCGCTCACCGGCCGGCCCGCGGGGGTGGGCGGGACCGGTCGGCTCCGGGACGGGTGGTGGCTGCGGAGGACGCGCCGCGGCGGTACGGGCCCCGGCGGTCGCGCAGGAGAGGCGGGCGCGGACGGTCACCGCTGCGGCCGGAGGCAGAACCGGCCGTGAGGGACGCGCGCTCCGGGCCGTCGTCCGCTCAACGGCGATGCGACGGCGGGCGGCTGATCAGGCGGCGCTGATCAGGCAGCCGGGCGACAGGAGGCGCTGGAGACGCGGGCGAGGTCGACATGGCGTCGCCGCGTGAGGTCCAGTCGCATGGTCATACGACGATCCTGACAGCAGGTGCGGGGACCGTCAAGGAAACCACCGGCGGTCTCGTATGACGGACCGTCGCCTTCCCGCGACTTCTCGCACGTCACGCGGTTGCGGCGCCCTGTCCCGCGGCGCGGTCGCCGGCGCCGTCCTCGTCGCGGGCCGGGACCACCACGAGGAAGGCGTCCGCCTTCAGGTCCATCACGACCGTGGCGGGCTGCCCCTCGGCCCTGCGGCGCGCCGCGTACTCCTCCGCGGGCCACGAGCCGCGCGGGGCACCCGCCGGGAACCGTTCCAGCACCTTCGCGCCCATACCGCCCACACCTCCGAACTCACCCGTCGGCGGGGCGGTCACCGTGTGCCCCGTCTCCCTTCGCCTGCCCGCTGCGGTCCCGGTCATGTGCCCTTTGCCCCGGACGGATCAGCGGTCCGGCATCAGCCAGGGCGCCTGCGGGAGCGGACTGCCGGTCTCGATGAGGGACTTGAGGTTGGACAGGACCGCGGGCCAGCCGCTCGACGCCCCGGCGAGCGCCGCCTCGTCGGCCAGGTCCTCGTGGGTGACGGTCAGCCGGACGATGTCGCCGTACGCCCGGATGCCGAAGGTGACCCGGGAGGGCTGCTCCGGGTGCGCCGCGTCCCCGGGCGGGTCCCAGGTGGTGACCAGCCGGGTGGGGCGGTCGGCCTCGACGACGGTCCCGGTCACGTCGGCGACGCCGGAACCGTCCGTGCGGACGTGCTCCCAGCGGGAGCCCGCTCTCCAGTCCGAGATGTTGCTGTGGCCCCAGTAGGCGGCGGTCAGGTCGGCGTCCGTGAGGGCGTCCCACACCGCCTCGGGGGTGCTCCCGATGTAGAGGACGTACGCGAAGCGCGGCAGGTCGGTCATGGCTTCCTCGGCTCGTCGTGGCGCGCGGCCGCCCGGGGCCGCGTCCTCCCAGTCACGCAGGTGCCGGACCGCGAGGCAAACCGTGGCGGGCGGCTCCGTCCCGGCCCATTCGCTCGGCTGCGCCGGTGACGGACGCGGGGGTGGCGGGCCGCGGGAGCGCGGAGCGGGTAGGGAGCTGTGTCCCGATCTCCTGATCCGCCGAACCACCGATCCGCCGATCCACCGTTCTCTTGACCTCTTGACCTCTTGACCTCTTGACCTCTTGATCCCTTGATCCCTTGGACTCTTGATCCCTTGGACTCTTGATCCACGAAGACGTCCACGATGCCGTTGGGGAGTGCCCTTGTTCCACCGCCCCGTTCCCGGGCGCCGGTTCGCCGTGGCCGCCGTCGTCCTCGGTCTGCTCGGCACGCTCTCGGCGTGCGCCTGGGCCGTGATCGAGGGGTACCGGTCCGGACCGCCCGCCACGGTCGCCCACGTCTCCGTACGGCCCGGCGGCAGCACCCCGCTGACCGGTTACGCCATCCGGTCGGCGGCCGAGGTCAAGGACCCGGCGAAGGACGTCTCCTCCCCCGGCTACCCGGCCACCGGCTGGTACCGGACCGGGCCCCGCTCCACGGTCCTCGCCGCCCTGCTCGCGCACGGCGTCCACCCCGACCCGTTCCGCTCCACCAACCAGCGGCGGATCCCCCGGGCGCCCTTCGAGGTCCCCTGGTGGTACCGCGCGGACTTCTTCGTGACCGGGACCGCGCAGCGCACCTACCTGGACTTCAGCGGTGTCGTCTCGGCCGCCGACGTGTACGTCAACGGGCGGCGCATCGCCGCGGCCAAGGACGTCACCGGCCTCTACACCCACCACGAGCTGGACGTCACCTCCCGGGTGCGCGCCGGGACCAACACCGTCGCCTTCCTGGTCCGGCCCAACGACCCGGCCGAGCACCTCACCACGGGCTGGCTCGACTGGCTCCCGCCGCCCGCCGACCGGAACATGGGCCTCGTCCGGGACGTCCTGGTGCGCCGCGGCGGCCCGGTCGCGCTGCGCGACGCGCACGTGGTGACCGCGCTCGACGTGCCCTCGCTCGCCTCGGCCGACCTCACCGTCCGGGCGCGGGCGCGCAACGACTCCGGCGCCCCGGTGACCACCACGGTGACCGGCACCGTCGGCGCGACGCGGTTCACGAAGACCCTCACCCTCGCGGCGCACGAGACCCGTACCGTCGCCTTCACCCCCGCCGGAGTGCACGGCCTGCGCCTGAGAGCGCCACGGGTGTGGTGGCCCGCGGGCATGGGCGGGCAGCCGCTGTACGCCCTGGACCTGACGGCCTCCGTGGACGGCACGGTCTCCGACACCGCGCACCAGTCCTTCGGCATCCGTGACGTACGGGCGCCGCTGGACGCGGACGGCGCCCGGCAGTACTACGTCAACGGACGCAAGCTGCTGATCAAGGGCGCCGGCTGGGCGCCGGACGAGTTCCTGCGCTGGGACCGGACGTACGTGGAGGACCGCCTCAAGTACGCACTCGACCTGGGCCTGAACACCGTCCGGCTGGAGGGGCACCTCGAACCCGACGAGTTCTTCGACCTGGCCGACCGGCACGGCATCCTGACGCTGCCGGGCTGGGAGTGCTGCGGCAAATGGGAGGGCGAGGTCAACGGCGGTGAGCACGGGGAGCCGTGGAGCGCCGCCGACCACGCGGTCGCCAAGGCGTCGATGGCCGCCGAGGCCGCCCGGCTGCGCGGCCACCCCAGTGTGATCTCCTTCCTGGTCGGCAGCGACTTCGCGCCCGACGCCGAGACCGAGAGCGAGTACCTGGACGCCCTGCGGGCCGCCGACTGGCCCGTCCCCGTCGTGTCCTCCGCGACCGAGGACTCCTCCTCCCCGCTGCTCGGCAGGTCCGGGATGAAGATGACGGGGCCCTACGACTGGGTCCCGCCGGACTACTGGTACGCCAAGCGCGAGGGCGGGGCGACCGGCTTCAACGCCGAGACGGGCGCGGGGCCCGACATCCCGACGCTCGACACGCTGCGCCGCATGATGACACCGGGCGAACTCGACACCCTCTGGAAGGATCCGGACGCCCCGCAGTACCACCGCTCCCCGTCCCCGGCCTTCCGCACGCTCAGGATCTACGACGACGCCCTGACCGGCCGCTACGGCGCCCCCACCGGGCTGACCGACTACGTGCGCAAGGCACAGCTCGCGCAGTACGAGAACGTGCGCGCGCAGTTCGAGGCGTACGGGCGCAACGCCACCGACGCCTCCCGGCCCGCCACCGGGGTGGTCCACTGGATGCTCAACAGCGGCTGGACGTCCCTGCACTGGCAGCTGACGGACCGCTACCTCGACCAGGGCGGCGCCTACTTCGGCGCGAAGAAGGCGAACGAGCCGCTGCACGTGCAGTACTCCTACGACGACGGCTCGGTGGTCGTGGTCGGCAACCGGCACGCGCCCGCGTCCGGGCTGACCGTGCGGGCCACCCTGTTCGGCACCGACGGCGGGCAGCGCTACGACCGGACGGTGCGCGGGGTCGGCGTGGGCGGTGACGGCGCCCACCGGGACGTGCTGAGGCTGCCGGACTCCGTGCCGGGGCTGCCCGCCACATACCTGCTGCGCCTGACCCTGACCGGGCCCTCGGGCAAGGAGGTCAGCCGGAACGTGTACTGGCTCTCCACCCGGCCGGACACCCTCGACTGGAGCCGCACCGACTGGTACCACACGCCGACGACGGGCTACGCCGACCTGACCGGCCTCGCCTCGATGACGCGGGCGGCGGTGTCGGCGACGGCGTCCACGGTCCGCTCCGGCGGCACGGCGACGACCAGGGTGACGCTGCGCCGCACCGGCGGCGGGACGGCGCCCGCGCTGCTCACCGACGTGCATCTGGTCGACGGGCGGGGCCGTCCGGTGCTGCCGGTGCGGTGGTCGGACAACGAGGTCAGCCTGTGGCCGGGCGAGTCGGTGACGCTGACCGCCACCTACCGGGAGGCGGACCTGCGCGGCGCGGCGCCGCGGCTGCGGGTCTCCGGCTGGAACACCCCCGAGCGGACGGTCCCGGCGCAGTGACCGCCCCCGGGGTATCGGGGTGTCCGGGGTGTCCGGGGTGTCTCCCGCAGTGTCACTTCCCGGCGGGTGCCGCCCCGTTGGTGGCCTGGCCGGCGAGCCAGGCGGTGGCGTTCAGGGCGAGCGCGGCGTTGGTGGCGCTCGGGTCGTTCCAGCCGTCGTAGAGCTTGTTGCCGGACTGGCCGGTGCCGTCGTCGACGGGCGAGCTGTCGCCCCAGAAGGCGACCCGGCCCTTGCCGAAGGTGCTGGTGACGAAGAAGGCGCCGGTGTTCCCGGAGTACCCGCTGCGATGGAGCAGGCCCTTGACGGAGGAGTTGTCGGACGGCTTGAGCGTGGCCGTGGTGCCGTTGGCGATCAGGCTCTTGGTGACCGTGCCGAAGGGGCCGTGCAGCACCGGGTCGCCGCTGTCGGCGATGGCGGCCGGATTCCCGGAGGCGATGTTCAGCGAGTCGATGGAGAAGCCGAACGGGTCAGCGGAGTCGACGCTGTTGGCGCTCATCAGATCGTTGAGGATCTGCACCGCGTCCTTGCCGTCGTTGTTCCGGTCCGAACCGGTGTGGTCGCTGATCATGAACAGGCCGCCGCCGTTCTCGACGAAGTTCATGACGGCGGTCTTCTCGGCCGCCGTGAACAGCGTGTTCGGCTCCGGCAGGACGAGGGTGTCGAAGCGGGACAGGTCGGTCGCGGACGAGCCGCCGTAGGAGAGGGCCGACCCGGCGGGCAGGGTCTTGAGGCTGTAGTCGCCGGTCTTCTGCAGGGCCACGCCCCAGGAGGACAGGGCGCCGGTCCAGGAGGTCTCGGACTTCGGCGCGGGGTTCTGGGCGAGCGGGTCGGGCTGGCTGGTGGAGATGATCCAGTCGGCGTTGCCGGCCGTCTCGGCGTGGGCGTTGTCGAACAGGACGCGGTGGGGGGCGGCCGCCGGCTCAGGAGCGGCGGGGGCGGCGGGGGCGGCTCCGGCCGGGGACTGCAGGGCCGCCGAGGCGGCGAGCAGCCCGAGTCCGGTCAGAGCGGCGGCGAGTGTGCGGCGGGACCTGCTGGTTCCGGGCATCCGGCGTACCTCCGTGCGGGGAGAAGGGGCGGTGCGGCGCCGACGCCGCGCGTGGGGAACGGGGCAAGCGTTCTACACGCGTCAACTGATTGAAAGGTACATGGCATGGCTGAACGGTGAACAGAAAATCCCGGCCGACAACCCGAACGAGTGGCTCCGTGCACAGCGGGCATTCGAACAGCGCGGAAGCCACGACACGAAGGGGCGAAGATGGAGATCAGCGGCATCATCAGTGCGATCGTCATCGGCATCATCATCGGTGTCCTGGGGCGCCTGGTCATTCCCGGACGTCAGCACATCGGCATCATCTGGACGATTCTCATCGGCATCGTGGCGGCGTTGATCGGCGCGGCGATCGCGAACGCGCTCGGCGTGGCGCACACCAAGGGCGTCGACTGGATCGAGTGGCTCATCCAGATCGCGCTCGCGGCCGTGGGGGTCGCCGCGCTGGACCGGGCCAAGGCGAGCCGCTGAGCCGGACCGCCCCGAGCCGCGAAGCGGCACCGCAGGGCCGGTCGCACCGCCGTCGGGTGGAGCGACCGGCCCTGCTGCTGTCTCGGCGGGGTGCGGCTCACTGCGGCCACGGCCGCCTGTCTGGTGCCACGCCTACGGCTCGTAGAGGTACGGCGTCGTCGTGGTCAGCGGGACGAGACCGAGGCGTTCGAGGATGGGGCGGCTCTGGTCGGAGGCGTCTACGTGGACGTAGCGGTAGCCGCGCGCGGCGGCGATCCGGGTGCGGTGGGCGACCAGCGCGCGGTAGATCCCGCGCCCGCGCCAGCCCTCGACGGTGCCGCCGCCCCACAGCCCGGCGAACCGGGTGCCGGGCAGCAGTTCCATCCGGGCCGCGCTGACCGGTTCGCCGCCGGCGAGGGCGACGACGGCGACGAGCGTGTCCGGGGCGGCGGTGAGCCGGTCGAGGACGCGGTGGCGCAGGGCCGAGCCGTCCCGGCCGAACGCCCGCTCGTGCGCCCGGACCATGAGGTCCACCCCTGCCTCGTCGGTGACGGTGCTCAGCCGCACGCCAGGCGGCAGCCCGGCGTCCAGGGCCAGGGCGCCGATCTCCCCGGCCATCAGCGTCTCGGCGGGCTCGGGCACGAACCCGGCGGCCCGCAGCCGCCGCCCGAGGTCCGCCGGCCCGTCGTGCCCGTACAGCTTCCACTCGAAGGGGTGGCCCAGCGCACGGAACCGGGCGATCTGCTCCGCGATCGCCGCGTCGGCCCCCCGGTCGTCCAGCGCGGACCACAGCACGCCGTTCCAGTCCTGTGCCGAGGCACCGACCTGGCGCACGACGGTCCCGGCGCGCTCCACGCGCGCGCCGGGGCCGTCGGGACCGGCGTCCTGGCGCAGTTCCCGGTCGTAGAGGGCGAGTACGGCTGCGTGATCCATGCGCCGGACTCCACCAGACGGGGCGCGTCACGGCAACGGGATTACGGCCGGGGCGAGCCGACCGTCCCCCGGCTACCCGAGTTCGAGGGTCGTGACCCCGAAGACCCGGTCCCGGGCGTACGGCCGCACCGGTCCCGTGTACATGCGGGCGGTCTCGAAGGACGGGGCCAGGCCGGCGCCGGAGACGAGGGCGACGGCGGCCGTGTTGGTCTCGGGCACGTCGACGGAGATCTCCGCTCCCCCGGCGGCGGCGCCGAGGGCCGCGAACACGGCAGTGGCGTCCTCGGGGGTGTCGGCGAACAGGGGGCCGACGCGCTGTCCGTCACGGGCCGGGCGCAGGACGCCGTAGCCGGTGACGCGGCCCTCGGTGCGGCGGACGAAGGCGCGGTGCCCCGGCGTGGTCAGCCAGGCGGCGACGAACCGCGGGCGCTCGGCCGGGTGGCAGGCCGCGTCGTACGCGGTGATGTCCGCCAGGTCCCCGGGGCCGGCCGGACGGACGTCGGCGGGTGCCCCGGCGGCGGGCGCCCGGCCGGTGAACCGCACGGTGCGGTGGGCCGGTTCGAAGCCGGACTGCCGGTAGTTGTCCTGCTGGGCGACGACGCCGTCGAGGCCGACGGTCCGGGTGCCCGCGTGCGCGAGGGCGGTCTTCCAGGTGGTCAGCCCGTACCCCCGGCCGCGCAGGTCGGGCCGGACGAGATAGCAGCCGAGGAAGGCGAAGTCGGGGCCGTGGCGGACCACCGAGACAGCGCTGACCGGTTCGCCGCCGATCCGGCCCAGGAAGAAGCCGTCCGGGTCCTGGGCGAAGAAGGCCGGGCCGTCACAGTCGCCGGGATTCCATCCCTCGTCGGCGGCCCAGCCATGGATCACCGGCCAGTCGTCGAGGGTCGCCCGGGTGACGACGAGGTCTGCGGGGGCCTCCAGGACCATCGATACGCTCCATTCCGTTCCGTAAGGCGGTGCGCGCAGCATCCTCGCGGATCGGACGCGGGCGCGCCACGGGGGGGGGGATCGATCCGTGCGGCGTCGGCCAACCCCTTTCGGCCGCTGAGGGCTTGACCTCGTAGGGTGCCCCGTATCACTTCGGCCGAGACAGCCCTGCGCCCGGTGGACGAGCCGGACCTGCCCGTCATGGAACGCTTCCTCCGCGACCCGGAGGCGGCGACGTCGTTGCAGTGGTACGGCTGGCGGGACCTGGGCCGCTGGCGCCGGCTGTGGGCGGAGAACAGCCCTCTCACCGAGGACGCCGGTCATCTCATGGTGGTGCGCGGGGCGGAGCGGCTGGGGATCGTCACCTGGCGCCGGGTCGTGTCGGCGCCGCTGTCGTCCTACTGGAACATGGGCATCGCGCTGCTGCCGCAGGCCCGTGGGCAGGGCGTCGGGACCGAGGCGCAGCGGCAGTTGGTCCGCTATCTGTTCGCCCACAGCACCGTGACGCGGATCGAGGCGGACACCGAGCCGGGCAATCTCGCCGAGCAACGCGCCCTGGAGAAGGCCGGGTTCACCCGGGAGGGTGTGCTGCGCAGCGTCGCCTTCCGGGACGGGCGGTGGCGGGACGCGGTGCGCTACAGCGTTCTCCGGGAGGAACTGGGCTGAGTCCGTGCCGCGGGTCGGTTCCGTGCCCGCGCCGCGTCTCCTCCGCAGCTGGTCCCACCGGTCGTCTGGTCCCACCGGTCGTGGCCCGGGCCGGTGGGACCTGAGCGCTGCTGCCCGGAAGCGGCTTCGCAGCGGGACCGGCTCAGCGGGTCGCGCCCGGCCGGAAGCGCCGGTACAGGGCGGCGCCGCCGAGCAGCAGTGCCGCGCCGGCGGCGACGGCGGGCACGGTGCCGTCCGCGCCGGTGTGCGCGAGGGACGCCTGCGTGCGCGGGGTGGCCGCGGGGTGCGGCACCGGGTGCGGGAGGGGCTTGGGCTGCGGCGCGGTCCGCGTGGGCGGCGTGACCGGCTGGGGCGCGGGGCGCTCGCCGTTCGTCGAGGAGTTGCCGGTGGCCGGGTTGCCGACGCCCACGACGTTCACGCTGTTGCCGGTGACGTTCACCGGGAGGTGCACGGGCAGCTGGATGCCGTTGCCGGAGATCACTCCCGGGGAGCCCTTCTCGCCGCCCCGGGCGTGCGCACCGCCCGAGGGCGCCCGGTCGCCGCCGGCGGACTCGTTGGCGCAGCTGTTGCCCGCCGCGGGGTTGAGCAGGCCCACCACGTTGACCGTGTTGCCGCACACGTTCACCGGGACGTCCACCGGGAGCTGAATGGTGTTGCCGGAGATCAGCCCGGGCGAGCCGGCCGCCGCGCCGGCCGCGGTGGCACCGCCGTCGGCGGCGAACGCGGCGGACACCGGAACCGTCATCGCCATCGCGCCGGAGGCGGCGACGGCGAGCACGCCGTTTCGGGTAACCCGTTTCATAGGTCCTGTGCCTTCCAGACATGGGGCGCGGGCACTCGCCCGCACCCGGTAGAACGCGGGCGGACCATCCGAGTTATGGCTCATCGCTCTTTCACCCCTTCGAGCGGCCCGCTGTTCGAAGGGCCGTTCGCGGCGGCGCCCTGTCCCCCGTCTCCCGGCCGACAGGCGCGCCACGCGGGGGCCGCTTATCGTGGGCGAGGGCGTTGTCCCGGTCCGCGGCGGAGCGCCTCTGGAGGCATCGATGCTGGCCAAGCTGGGGACGCGAGTCGCGGTCCGGCGCTGTGCGGGTGTCGGGGCCGTCACGCTGGCGCTGCTCGGCGCGGGCCTGCCCGCGGCGGCGAGCGGGAACCAGCCGGGCCTGGACCGGTTCTACCGGCAGAAGGTGACCTGGGCGGCGTGCGAGGCCGGCTCGCCCGCGGACCTGCAGTGCGGGAAGGTCACCGTCCCCGTCGATTACGCCCGGCCGGGCGCGGGCACCCTCGATCTGGCGGTGGCCCGCTACCGGGCCACCGGTCCGTCGCGCGGCTCGGTGGTGCTGAACTTCGGCGGCCCCGGCGGCGCGGGCGTCGCGGGGCTCGCGTCCTCCGGCAAGCAGTTCCTGGACCTGACCAACGGCTACGACGTGGTGAGCTTCGATCCCCGCGGAGTCGGCAGGTCCTCCCCGGTCAGCTGCGGCCTGGGCGACGGGGACTCCTCGGGCGCCGGCTCGGGCCCGGACGGCGAGGGCGCCGACCTCGGTGACGCGACGGCCGCCCGCAAGGCGCTCGCGGAGTGGAAGAAGGTCGCCGACGAGTGCGCGCGGCACTCCAATCCGCTCCTGGCCCACATGGGCACCGTGGACGCGGCCCGCGACCTGGACGTCATCCGCCAGGCCCTCGGCGACAGGCAGCTCAACTACCTGGGCTTCTCCTACGGCACCCGGCTGGGCGCGGTGTACGCCGCCGAGTTCCCCGGCAAGGTGGGGCGCGTGGCCCTGGACGGGGTGGACACGCTGACCGAGCCGCTGGCCGAGCAGGGCCTGGTCGCGGCCGAGGGGCAGCAGACGGCGCTGGAGGACTTCCTCGACTGGTGTGTGCAGGACGTCGCCTGCCCGTTCGGGCAGGACCGGCGCCAGGCCGACGATCAGGTGGTCCAGCTGGTCCGGTCGCTGGACGAGAACCCGTTGCCGACCGGGCTCGGCGGCAGCCTGAGCGGCCAGCAGCTGGTGGGCGCGATCGGCCAGGCGCTGTACAGCAAGGCGATGTGGCCCTCGCTGGAGCGGGCGGTCGCCGCGCTGACCCAGGACGGCGACGCGCACGCGATCCAGTCCTTCTCCTCCGGTGGCGTGTCCCTGCCCGGAGGGCCGGTCCGGCCGGGCGCGGCGCGGCGCGCGGGCGGCGGCGGCCTGGTCGCCACCGGGGACGTGCCGCCGGACAACATGACGGCCGCGCTGATGGCGGTCGACTGCGCGGACGACCCGGACCGGCCGGACGCCGCGCGGCTCACCGGGGACCTCGGGCGGCTCAGCGCCGAGTACCGGCAGGCCTCCCCCGTCTTCGGCCGGTACCGGCTCAACGCGCTGCTGATGTGCTACGGCCGCCCCAAGGGCACCACATACATCCGCGACCACGTCAAGGACGTCGACACGGCGAAGATGCTCCTCGTGGGCACCCGGGGCGACCCGGCGACCCCGTACCGCTGGACCGTGGAGACCGCGCGCCGGCTCGGCCCGTCGGCCGTGGTGCTCGACAACCGGGGGGACGGCCACACCGGGTACGGGTCCTCCCGGTGCGTGCACCGCAAGGTGGACGACTTCCTGCTCTACGGCTCCCTGCCGCCCGACGGCAGCTCCTGCTCGCCCGACTCGCAGCCGGACGCCACCGGCTGAGCCCGGCGGACTCCTGGTCCACCGGGCCCGTGCGCGCGGTCCGGTTCAGCCGATGACGATCTCGGGCTGGTAGAGGTCCATCCAGACCGCCAGGTCCAGGGACTTCTCCAGGCCGCGCCGGGCCGCCTGCGCGATGACGGGGGTGTCGCGGTGGGCCGCCTGGCGCAGCCGCTCCCGGTCGACCAGTTGGAACACCGGGTGGTCGGGGCGGGCGAGCAGGTCCTTGGCGTGCTCCTGGAGGGCGAGCGCGTACTTGGGGTCCTGGGTGGACGGGTAGGGGCTCTTGACCCTGTCGTACACGGACTGCGGCAGCAGGTCCGCGGTGGCCTCCCGGAGCAGGCTCTTCTCCCGGCCGTCGAACGACTTCAGCGACCAGGGCGTGTTGTAGACGTACTCCACGAGCCGGTGGTCGCAGAAGGGCACGCGGACCTCCAGGCCGACCGCCATGCTCATCCGGTCCTTGCGGTCGAGCAGCACCCGCACGAAGCGGGTCAGGTGCAGGTAGCAGATCCGCCGCATCCGGTACTCGAAGTCGCTCTCGCCCTCCAGGCGCCGGATGCCGCAGACGGCGGTGCGGTAGCTCTCGGCGACGTAGGACGGCAGGTCCAGGGCCCGGGTGAAGTCGGGGCGCAGGATGTCGCCGTCCTCGCCGAAGTCGCGTCCGAACCGCACCAGCCACGGGAAGGTGTCGGCGCGGCGGGCCTCCTCGTCGAAGAACTGGAGGTAGCCGCCGAAGACCTCGTCGGCGGACTCGCCGGACAGGGCGACGGTGGAGTGGTCGCGGATGCTGCGGAACAGCAGGTACAGCGAGGCGTCCATGTCGCCGAAGCCCATCGGCAGGTCGCGGGCGCGCAGGACGCGGGCCCGGATCTCCGGGTCGGCGAGGGTCTGCGCGTCGAGCACGATGTCCTGGTGCTCGGTGTCCGAGGCGCGGGCCACGTCGTGCACGAACGGGGTGTCCGGGGTGGCGCGCAGGTCGTCGGCGACGAAGCGGTCGGTCTGGCCGACGAAGTCCACGGCGAAGCTGCGTACCTTCTCGCCGTGCTCGGCGAGCTGGCGGGCGGCCAGCGCGGTCATCGCGGAGGAGTCCAGGCCGCCGGAGAGCAGGGTGCAGCGGGGGACGTCGGCGACGAGCTGGCGGCGCACGATGTCGTCGAGCAGGCCGCGGACGGTGGCGATGGTGGTGTCCCGGTCGTCGGGGTGCGGCCGGGTCTCCAGCTGCCAGTAGACGCGGGTGCGCGCGCCGTCGCGGTCGACGGTGACGACGGTGCCGGGCTCGACCTCGCGCATGCCGTCCCAGACGGCGTGCCCCGGGGTCTTGACGAACGTGAACAGTTCGCGCAGGCCGTCCAGGGTCACCCGGCGGTGGACCAGCGGGTTGGCGAGGATCGCCTTGGGCTCGGAGCCGAAGAGGACGCCGTCGGGGGTCGGGTGGTAGTAGAAGGGCTTGATGCCCATGCGGTCGCGGATCATGACGAGCTTGTCGTGGCGGCCGTCCCACACGGCGAAGGCGTACATGCCGTTGAGCCGCTCGGCGACGGCGTCGCCCCATTCGAGGTAGCCGCGCAGCACCACCTCGGTGTCGGAGTCGGTGAGGAAGCGGTGGCCGCGCGCGGCGAGGTCGCCGCGCAGTTCGGTGAAGTTGTACGCCTCGCCCGAGTAGACCATCGCGACCGTGCCGTCCGGGGTGTCGGCGGTCATGGGCTGCCGGCCGCCGGGCAGGTCGATGATCGCGAGCCGGCGGTGTCCGAGCGCGGCCGGTCCCTCGGCCCAGGTGCCCCGGTCGTCGGGGCCGCGGCAGGCCATCGTCTCCGTCATCGCCTGGAGTGTGGCGGTCTCGGCGCGCAGGTCGCGGTCGAAGGAGACCCAGCCGGTGATACCGCACATGTGCTACCTCCGGATGAACCAGTTGTATCAAGCATGTATATGACGAGCGTGTGCCACCGCGGCGGACCGGTCAACGCGGCCCTTCCTCGAACGACCGCGCGACCCTCGCGCTTTCGGCCGCGCTTTGCTTCCGCGAAACCCGGGAGGCCGCGGAAAGCCACGGACAGCCGCCCCGCACCGGCACACCCCCGTCGGGTATCGGCCACGGGCAAATTCTTCGCCAACCTCCCGGCCGGGACACAACCCCGGGGCGACTGGGGCCCTCGCGGCCGACTACCCCGCATCGAGGCGCCGATTACTCCAAATGCCCGATATGGGAATCGGCCCTATGGTGCTGTCATGGAGCACGATCTGAGTCCCGCGACCCTCGCCGAGCTGCGGCGCCCGCGCAGCTATCCCGCGGTGTCCGTGCTGACGCCGACACACCGCCGCGAGCCCGACAACGCCCAGGACCGGGTCCGGCTGCGCAATGCCGTGGCCGAGGCCAAGAAGCAGCTGGAGACCGATCCGGCGGTGAGCCGCGACCGCCGCTACGACGTCGAACGCCAGCTCGACCAGGCCCTCGCCGAGGTGGACCTGACATACGCCGAGGACGGCCTGCTGATCTTCGCCGCGCCGGGCGAGCACCAGGTGTGGTCGCTCGGGCGCAGCGTGCCGGAGCGGGTGGTGCTCTCCGACACCTTCCTCACCCGCAATCTGGTCTCCGCGAACGCCGCCGAGCGCCCCTTCTGGGTGCTGTCGCTCTCCGCGGACCGCATGACGCTGTGGAGCGGCGGCGGGGGCCGGGTCACCGAGGACCGCACCGGCGGTTTCCCGCTGGTCCGGGACCTCGACGAGAACTTCGACGCCGAGCGGCAGGAGCAGATCGGCGACGCGCCGAGCACGTTCCGCGACGAGCGCACCCGCCAGTTCCTGCGCGAGGCGGACACGGCGATGGGCAAGGTCATGCGCGAGCACCCGCGCCCGCTGTACGTCACGGGCGAGCCGGGCGCGCTGTCGGTCGTGCAGGAGTGCGGCGGGGTGGTCGCCAGGCGCGCGGTGCAGGTGCCGCACGGCGGGCTGGCGCACGGCACCCCGGAGGCGGTGTGGCGGGCCGTCGCGCCGGTGCGGGAGGCCCGGGCCCGCCAGGACACGGACGGCGTCAGCCGGGAACTGGAGGCGGCCCGCGGCCGCAAGGAGTTCGCGGCGGGCGTCGACGAGCTGTGGCGCAGCGCCCGGGAGGGCCGCATCCGGCTGCTGGCGGTCGAGGAGAACTACCGGGTGACCGTGCGCGACGCCTTCGGCGGCCATCTCGTCCCGGCCGGGAGCGGCGACCTGGACGCCCGCGAGGACATCGTGGACGAGATCGTCGAACAGTGCCTGGAGACCGGGGCAGAGGTCCGCTTCGTCCCGGACGGCACCCTGGAGGAGGAACAGGGCATGGCCGGGGTGCTCCGCTACTGAGGCACTCCTGACGGCTCTCCGCCGGCGTCTACGCTACGGCTCGACGGCGTCGGCGGAGAGGGAGTGCGTACGTGGGTGAGCTGCTGGGCGTGGCCGTGCTGGGTGCCGGGCACATGGGGGCCGATCACATACGACGGCTCGATGGAGTGGTCAGCGGCGCCAGGGTGGCCGCGGTGGCCGACCCCGACACCGCGCGGGCGCAGGAGGCCCTGGCCGGTATCGACGGCGCCTCGGTGCACGCGGACGCGGTGGCCGCCCTCGACGCCCCCGGTGTCGGCGCGGTGCTGATCGCCTCGCCCGCGCCCGCGCACGAGGAGGCGCTGCTCGCGGCCTTCGCCCGGGGGCTGCCGGTGCTCTGCGAGAAGCCGATGGTGCCGGACGCGGCCGGGGCGCTGCGCGTGGTGGAGGCGGAGGCGCGGCTCGGCCGACGGCTGGCGCAGATCGGCTTCATGCGGCGCTACGACGCCGGATACCTCCGCCTGAAGACCCTGCTGGACGGCGGCCGGCTGGGGCGGCCGCTGATGCTGCACTGCACGCACCGCAACGTCTCCTCCCCGCCGCACTTCACCAGCGCCATGCTGATCGACAGCTCCGTGTCGCACGAGATCGACGCGGCCCGCTGGCTGCTCGGGCAGGAGCTGACCGCGGTGACCGTGCTGCGGCCCGCGCCCTCCCCGGGGGCGCCGCCGGGGCTCCAGGACCCGCAGTTCGTGGTCTTCGAGACCGACCGGGGCGCCCTGGTGGACGTGGAGGCGTTCGTCAACTGCGGTTTCGGCTATCAGGTCCGCTGCGAGGTGGTGGGCGAGCGGGGCAGCGCCCGGATCGGCGACGAGCACGGGATGGTCGTCACCGAGCGCGGCGGCGCGTGCGCCGAGGTGCCGCTGGACTATCTCGTGCGGTTCGCCGACGCCTACGACCGCGAGGTGCAGGCCTGGGCCGACGCGGCCCGGCGGGGGCGGGTCACCGGGCCCGGCGCGTGGGACGGTTACGCCGCCTCCGCCGTCGCCGAGGCCGGGGTCCGCTCGCTGGAGGACGGTGGCCGGGTGCCGGTCGCCCTCGCCCCGCGCCCGGCCCTGTACGGGGAGTCCGGCCGCTGAGTCCGGTGGGCGGGTCCCGGCCGTGCTCAGACCGTGCCGAACAGCGCGGTCAGCCCCCGGTCGACGGCCGCGCCGACGTCCTCCTGCCCGGCCGCCACCACGGCGTAGGTGCGTTGCAGGAAGCGGCGCAGGGCAGGGGTGTCGAACTGCAGGAGGGCCATGCCCGACCGCGAGTGCAGTTCCACCGCCGTACGGGAGTCGCCGCAGGGCCAGAAGTGCACGTCCCCCTCCCCGGCGGGCCGGCCGAGCCCTTCGTCCAGCAGGGCGCGGGAGAAGGTCCAGGTGACCTCCTCGCCGTCGAGGGACGCCTCGGGCGGGAAGTCCAGGTGCACGGCCAGCGGGTCCGCACAGGCGTAGCGGAGCGTGGCGGGCACGGGGAGTTCCTGTCCGTCCGCGGTGATCAGGCGGGCGCGGGCGGGCTGCTCCAGGACGATGTCCATGGTCGGTCTCCCCTGCGGGTCGGAGGTCGGCCGGTTCTGCCGTGTGTATGTAGGAGCTCGCAGGGGCCGTTCGCATTACGCCTGAAGGCCCGGCAATTGATGTGACCTGCATCACTTTCGCGTGCGCAGCCTCCCACGGACCGGGCGGCCGGGAGCGCCGGACCGTCGAACACACTCCCGAGCTACGCGCGAAATCCCCGGCCCCCCGTCAGATCACGTACCGCGCCTACTCCCCGGCCGGAGGCGCGCGTACGCGAAAGACGCAGCCGGGCCGTCCCGCGGGGACGCCGGCACATGCCAGAAGCACCATCCTCCCGGATATCGCCGAAACCCTTACGCGCTGTCGCCCACTGTGCGAGAGTCGTCATGGCCGCTCCCGCGCCCTGACCGGCGCCCCGCAAGCGCGGGCGCGCCGATTCAGCGGTGCGGAACGCGCAGGCCGCCCCGCCCCGCTGCTGGTCCGCGACGGTACGGAGGCCGACGCCAGCCGTTCCCTCTACGCCGGTGCGCTCCCGGCGGCCTTGCCGCGTGGCTTGGGCAGGGCGACCCGGATCTCCTCGCGCAGTTCGTGGATCTTGGGGTAGCCGGCGTACTCGGCGGTGAGCCGGTACATCTGGAGCAGCCGGTCCCAGGTGCGGCGGGAGGAGTTCGAGCCCATCGACATCAGGGCCAGGCGCGCGTACCGCACCGCCTGTTCGGGGTCGTCCGCGATGAAGCAGGCGGAGGCCATGGAGAGATGGTCGAAGATCTTCGACCGCTCGCGTCCGTCCACCCGCAGGGCCAGGGCCTTCTCCGCGAAGTGCTGGGCGTGCGGGGCGGCGTCCGGGTGGAACTCCGCCAGGGTGCGGTAGGCGAGGGCCGACATCCCGTACAGGTCCTCGTCCTTGAAGGTCTGCATCCAGGGCAGCGGCTCCCCCTCGCCCTTGTCGGCGACGAACAGCTCCTCCGCCTGCCCGAGGGTGCGGCGCATCGCCTGGCCCTTGCCCATGGACGCCTGCGCCCAGGCCTCGATGGTGTGGAACATCGCCTTGGTACGCGGTTGGAGCCGGTCCCCGGAGCCGGACTGGGCGAGCTTCATCAGGTCCAGCGCGTCGTCGGGCCGGCCCAGGTGCACCATCTGGCGGGCCGCCCGCGACAGCGCCTCCCCCGCGCGGGGCCGGTCGCCGCCCTCGCGCGCGGCGTGCGCGGCGATGACGAAGTACTTCTGCGCGGTCTCCTCCAGGCCGACGTCGTGGGACATCCAGCCCGCCAGCACGGCGAGGTTGGCCGCGACCCCCCACAGGCGCCGCTGGAGATGGGGCGGGTGGTGGTAGGCGAGCATGCCGCCCACCTCGTTGAGCTGGCCGACCACCGCCTTGCGCTGCAGGCCGCCGCCGCGGGCCGCGTCCCACGCCCGGAACACCTCCACCGAGCGTTCCAGTTCCGCGACCTCCTGCGAGCCGATGGGAGCGGCGTCGTAGCGGTCGAACCCGGCGGGGTCGGCGTGCAGGGGGTGGTCGAGCCGGGGGGCGTCGGCCTTGAGTGTCGGATCGGTGTGCAGCCAGTCGTGCATGGCGCCGCTGAGTGCGGATCCCGCGGTGAGCGCGGCGCCCGCGCCCACCAAGCCGCGTCGGTTGAGCATGAGGTCCATTCCCGTGAATTCGGTGAGGACCGCGGCGGTCCGCTCGGGCGCCCAGGGCACTCCGTCGGGATGTTCCACGTTCCCGTCGCCCTGCCGTTTCCCTGTACGCCCTTGCCGTACCAGACCGAGGTCCTCGATGGTCACGACACGGCCGAGACGCTCGGTGAACAGGGCCGCCAGCACCCGGGGCACGGGATCGCGCGGGATCTCTCCCCTGTCGATCCAACGCCGGACCCGGGAGGTGTCGGTCGCCAGCTGGGGGTGGCCCATGGCCGCCGCCTGCCGGTTGACCAGCCTCGCGAGTTCCCCCTTGGACCAGCCGGCCAGGCCGAACAGGTCCGCGAGACGGGTGTTGGGTTGTCCTGTCACGTCAAGCCCCCAGGTACTCGGCTGAGTTGACAGTAGACCCGGTGAGAGTTGCCGGGCGACTATTCGCCAGGGTTCGCCAGGGTGCGCCAGATGGTGTGCCACGGGGCCACGGGTGTCAGGTAGGAATGCGCCACCCCGCCCCGGTCGCCGAGGGACATTCCCCAGGGTGCACCCGGGTGACCGGGCCGGGCAGCGCGCTTCAGCAGCAGGCACACGAAGGGATCTGTCTCGCCCATGTACGCAGCATCGTCCTCCGTGTCCGCCCCGCCCCGGCCGCTGCGTCCCCGCCAGGGCGCCGGCGGCCCCTACCTCGACCCCGGGCGTCCGGCGCCGGCCGTCCTCGGTGTGGGCCGGCCGCGGCGCGCCCCGGGTCTCGGCGCGCCGGCGCTCAGCGGGCGGCTGGACCTGTCCGGCCCGCAAGGAAGCCAACTGCGCTCGGCGCTCGCCTCGGTGCAGCGCATCTGCCCGGAGTTCGCGCCGGTGCAGGTGCTCCGCAGGAGCGGGCGGTCCGTCCTCCTGGTCGGCACCACCGGGCGCAGCACGGCCGTGGCCAAGTGCTTACTGGACCACTCGCCGGCCTGGGCCGAGCGGTACCGGCACGAAATAGCGGCATACCGCTCGTTCGTCCGGCACCGGCCCCCGGTCCGTGTGCCCCGGCTGATCGCGGCGGACCCGGACAACTGCACCCTGGTCGTCGAGCGTGCCCCGGGCCGGGTGGCCGCGCTCCAGCGGCACCCGGTGGAGACCCCGCCGCGGGCGGACATCAGGGCCGCGCTCGGCGCGATCTGCCGGCTCAACGCCTGGCGTCCTCCGGCGGGCACCTTCGACGCCCCGCTCAACTACGCGGCCCGTATCGCCCGCGACCACGAGCTGGGGCTGCTGACCGACCGCGACATGGGCGACCTGCAGAAGCTGCTGCACGGCATCGCGCACGCGGCGGGCCGGCAGGGCATGGGCCAGTTCTGCCACGGCGACGCGCTGCTCGCCAACATCCTGCTCTCGCCGGCCGGTCCGGTGCTGGTGGACTGGGAGCACGCGGGCTGGTACCTGCCGGGCTACGACCTGGCGACGCTGTGGTCGGTGCTCGGGGACGCCCCGGTGGCGCGGCGGCAGATCAGCCAGCTCGCCCAGGCGGCGGGCCCGGCGGCCCGGGACGCGTTCCTGGTGAATCTGATGCTCGTGCTGACCCGGGAGATCCGTACCTACGAGACGGCCGTGCAGCGTTCGATGCAGGAGGCGGCCCCGGCCGTACCGGGCTCGGCCCCCGCGGGCGCCCTGTCCTCCGGTGAGGAGCAGCGGCTGCTGCTGCGGCGGCTGCACGACGACTGCCAGCTGGCCCGGCGGGCCGTGCGCGCGGCGGTCGGCACCCGCTGACGAGGGGTGACGGGACGTCACCAGCGCGGCCGTCGCGCCGGCACCGGTTCCCCGGGTGCCGGCGCGGCGGCCATTGGTGTACTCCACTGACGCGCCGCAGGCGGCCGGGCCGTCACCGCGAAACTCGCCGGGACCCCGCTTGACGTGGGGAATCGCCTCCTTGCGCGCATGATTGACGGATCGTCGGACAGCCGGTACCACTGATGCACGCCGGTCCCGCACGCTCCGTCACGCCCGAGTGCTCCAGGAGGCCGCAGTGCCAGGATCCGCCACCGAACCCATGTCCACGCCGGGCCGCGGACGGGCGCGCACGGCGGCCGGTGCCGCCGCCTGCGCGGCGCTGCTGCTGCCGCTGCTGGGTGCCGCGCCGCCCGCCAAAGCAGCGGCGGCAGGCGGCTCCGGCCGGCTCCAGCAGGCGTTCACCAGCGCGTCCGCCCAGTACCACGTGCCGCTCAGTGTGCTCCTCGGTGTCTCCTATCTGCAGTCCCGCTGGGACGGGCACGGCGGCGCCCCGAGCGTGAGCGGCGGCTACGGCCCGATGCACCTGACCGACGCGCACACCGCGCTGGCCCGCGCCTCGCACCACAGCGAGGGCACCGAGGACCCGCGCGGCGACGGCGCCCGGCCCGCCCTGCGTCCCGCCGCGCCCGACGCGTCCGCCGGGGTGCCGGCCGACTCCGCGCTGCCCGGCCGGCTGAAGACGCTGCCCGAGGCGGCCGGGCTGACCGGCCTGCCGGCCGAGCGGCTGCGCGCGGACGCGGCGGCCAACGTCGCGGGCGGCGCGGCCCTGCTGGCCGCGGCGCAGCGGCGGCTCGGCGAGCCGCTGAGCGCGGACCCCGCCGACTGGTACGGGGCGGTGGCGCGGTTCTCCGGCGCCGACGACAGCGCGACGGCGGCGGCGTACGCGAACGACGTGTACGACGTGATCCGCTCCGGTGAGCGGCGCACCACGGACGCCGGGCAGCGGATGGTGCTGGCCGCCCGCCCGGGCCTGGCGCCGGACACCGCGCAACTGGCCCGCACCGGACTGCGGCAGGTCTCCCGGTCCGGCACGGAGTGCCCGGCATCCGTGTCCTGCGAGTGGATCCCGGCGCCCTACCAGCAGTTCGGCACCGACGACTACGGCAACCACGACGTGGGCGACCGGCCGAGGTCGGAGCGCATCCGGTACATCGTCATCCATGACACCGAGGGCAGCTGGGACGGTGTCATCAACCTCGTCCAGGATCCCACGTACGTGTCGTGGAACTACACGCTGCGCTCCACCGACGGGCACATCGCCCAGCATGTGAAGGCCAAGGACGTGGCCTGGCACGCGGGCAACTGGTACATGAACGCCACCTCGATCGGCCTGGAGCACGAGGGCTTCCTCGCCGCGCCGGACGCCTGGTACACGGAGGCGATGTACCGTTCCTCGGCGCGGCTGGTGAAGTACCTGGCCGGGAAGTACGACATCCCGCTGGACCGGCAGCACATCCTGGGCCACGACACGGTGCCGGGGCCGACCACCGGGACCATCCCCGGCATGCACACCGACCCGGGGCCGTACTGGGACTGGCGGCACTACTTCGAGCTGCTGGACCACCCCTTCCGCGCCACCGCCGGCCGTGGCGGCGGGCTGGTGACGATCCGCCCCGACTACGCGTCCAACCAGCCGGAGTACACCGGCTGCACCACCGCGGGCGCGCCCTGCGCGGCGCACGGCTCCAGCGAGGTGCGGCTGTACTCGCGGCCCGACACCTCCTCGCCGCTGATCAAGGACATCGGGCTGCGGCCCGACGGCGGCGACTCCACGGCCGACGTCAACGACGTGGCCTCGCGGGTGGAGACCGGGCAGCAGTACGCGGTGGCCGGCCGGCAGGGCGACTGGACGGCGATCTGGTACCTGGGCCAGAAGGCGTGGTTCCTGAACCCGGCCGAGCGTCCCACCGCGGTGAACGCGGCCGGCCTGGTGGTCACGCCGAAGACCGGAGCGGACAGTGTGCCGGTGTACGGGCGGGCCTACCCGGAGAAGGAGGCGTACCCGGCGGGCGTACCGGTGCAGTCGGTGTCGCCGCTGCCCTACACGCTGCTCGCGGGCCAGGAGTACGCGATCGGTGACGCGGTGCCGGGCGAGTACCTCTACTCGGTCACCTTCACCACCGACTCGCACCGCGTGGTGGTCGGCAAGGACCGGTACTACGAGATCCAGTTCGGCCACCGGGTGGCGTTCGTCCGGGCGGCGGACGTGCGGGTGCGGTCCTCGCGCGGGTGAACGGGTGAGCGTACGTGAAGGGCCGGCCTCCCTGGCGGAGGCCGGCCCTTCGCGCGCGGTCGGGTCAGCCCTGCTGGAACAGCTCGGCGGGCAGCGGCTTGAGGAGGGCGTACAGATCGTCGGTGATCGGGCGGTCCCAGGCCGCGATGGTCACCAGGACGCCGTCGCTGCGGTCGAACTGCACACAGGAGACGCGGGTCTCGGAGAGCTTGAGGCGGCGCACGATCAGGAGGTTGTCTCCTTGCAGGACCGGCATGTCCTCGGTGCCGACGACGGTGACCTCCTCCTCGTTCTCCAGGGCCAGCAGCAGCTGGGCCACCTCGAAGGGCACCTCGCCCTCGGCGACCTCGCGGGCCGGGGAGCCCTCGGGGAGATTGCCGATGATCATCGCGGTGCCCCGGCCACCGAAGAGGTCGTAGCGCAGGAACACGCCCTGGCAGGTGCCGTCGGGCGCGGGCAGCAGTCCGGCGCCGAGATTGCCGGGCCAGTCGCCCGGGTCCATGGCCAGTACGTCGAAGTCTGGCCCGGCGGGCGTGGCGCTGCGGCGACGGAGGAACGACATGCCGCCATGGTACGTGTCCCGGCCTGCCGCGCGACGTGCGGGCGGCCCGCGAACGGGGGTGGAATCACCCCGGTCCGCCTCACCCGCCACCGCGGTCGCACGCGTGATGGCGGCCGACGCGGACCCGGCCGCCGCAGACGGCCCCGCACCCGTCCGGGCGGGGGCGCTCCGTGCGCAAGTGGCGCATGCGGCGCGGCGCGTGTGGCTCGCCCGTGCGAGGGGTGGAGGCGGGCGCGCGGAGGGGACGGGGTTACGCACGCCGGCGCGTAGGAAGCCGCGCGCGCCCACCGCGGGCCACGGGGCCGGGGAGGCGGGCAGGATTCGGTTGGGGGGCGTTGGGTGGGGCGAAGGGGGCCACGGAGACCGGGGGCGTCTCAGGACTCCGACTCCGCCGGGGCCGGAGGGGCCACGGTGATCGGGGCGACGATCACGTCTCCGTCGGCGTCGGAGGGGTCACCGCGACCGGGATGACGGTCAGGACTCCGCCAGGGCCGGGGGGAGCCACCCCGACCGGGGCGGCCGTCAGGAATCCCTCACGGTCGAAGGGACCACCGCGACCAGGGCGCCCGTCAATACTCCGCCAGGGGCGAGCAGGCCACCGCGACCGGACCGCCCGTCACGTCTCCGTCGGGGTCGGAGGGACCACCGCGACCGGGGCGGCCGCGTGCAGCAGTACGGCCTGGGTGACCGAGCCCATCATGCGGGCCGGGGCCAGCAGGCGGCGGCGGTGTCGGCCGACGACGACCAGTTCGGCGTCGCGGGAGGCGGCGACCAGATGGCCGGCCGCGTCGCCGGGTACGACGTACGCGTCGGCCGCCACCTCCGGGTACCGGGCCCGGTGCGGGGCGAGGAAGCCCTCGGCCAGGGTCCGTACCTCGGCCTCGACCTCCTTCTCGTCGATCACCGGCGGGGGCAGCTCCGCGGGCGCGACCCAGGGCTGGTCCGGCGGCGGATAGGCGGCGACCGCCTGGACCCGGGCGCCGCGCCGGGCGGCCTCGGCGAAGGCGAAGGACAGCGCGGCGTCGTCGGGGTGGTCCACGTGCAGTCCGGCCACCACCCGGGGACCGGGGTCGGCCGGGGCCGCCTCGCCGTGGACCTCGCGGCCGGGCGGCGGCACCACGACGACCGGGCACGCGGCCTCGCGGGCGGCGGCCAGGCCGTTGGAGCCCAGCAGCAGGCTGGCGAAACCGCCGCGCCCGCGGGAGCCGAGCACCAGTAGCTGCGCGGCGTCGCCCAGCTCGGGCAGCAGCGCACCCGGCAGCCCGTCCAGAGCCGTGTACTCGACGGCCGTCCCCTCGCGGTCACGGCTATCCAGGTACGTGCGGGCCTCGCCGATCACCGGGTCGTCGCCCTGGTCGAGCGGCCCGGCGACCAGGACGTCGGGCTGGCCCCAGGGCGCGTACTGCCGGACATGGACCACCCGCAGCGGCGCCCCGCGCCGGCGGGCCGCGTCCAGGGCCCAGTCCAGGGCGCGCAGACTGTCGTCGGAGCCGTCCACCGCGGCGACGACCGGCTCAGTGCTCATGGGATTCCTCATCTCCGGACGGCGGTACTCCCCGGCCGGGTCGGGCACGGCTGGGGCCCGGGCCCGGCGGGGCTGTCAGGGGTCACGTGTCCGCAAAAGCCCCGGTCACACTTCCCTGTCCCGTCCGGCGCGTCCCACGGGTCCCGCGCGTCCGCTCAGGTGAGGTCGAACTCCCCTTCCCGCGCCCCCGACACGAAGGCACCCCACTCGGCGGGGGTGAAGATCAGGGAGGGACTCTCCGGGCGGCCGCTGTTGCGCATCGCGATGAATCCCTCGACAAAGGCGATCTCGACATCGCCCAGGCCACGGCTGCTGGACTGCCATTCGGCGTTGCTGAGGTCCAGCTCCGGCTTGTCCCACCCCGCGAGCGGGTGCTGCTGGACAGTGCTCTCGGCCACGTCCGTGCTCCTCCCGATTCGTCGTCCGCGGGCCAGCCTAGCGATCGTGCGGCACGGCCGACAGGCCACGTGAGGGGGACCTTTCGGGAGTGGTCCGTGGACCTTTCGGGGAGCGGTGCGCGGGGTCCGGTGATCGGCCCGCCGGGTGCCGGGACCGGCGCGCGGGCCCGGCGGACCCGGCCGGCGGGCTCGGACGGACCCGGCCGGCGGGCCCGGTGCTCAGGGCGTGAGGAAGGGCTCCACCGCGGCCAGGAACTCCTCGGGCCGCGCCGCGTGCACCAGATGGCCCGCGTCGACGGTGACCACGCGGGCGTCGGGGATCCGCTCGGCCAGGAGCGCGATCTCCTCCTGCGGGACGAAGCTGTCCGGGCCGCCCGCGACGAGCAGGGTGGGCGCGGTGATCCGGTCCAGGTGCGCGAACCACGCGGGGTCGGGGGCGTTGCGCTGCTCGTCGGTGGCGCGGATCATCGCCCAGTCGTACGGCAGGTCCCCCTCCGGGCGGCGCGCGGGCGGCCGGGGCGGGTCGAGCGGGAGGGGCGCGGGCACGTCCTCCAGGACCAGCCGCCGTACGAGACCGGGCGCCTGCTGGGCGAGCAGGCAGGCGACCGTCCCGCCCAGCGAGTGGCCGACGACGTCGGCGCGTGCGATGCCGAGCGCGCCGAGGAAGGCGCGGACGTCGTCGCGCAGGGCCTCGTGGCGGTAGGCGCCGGGCCGGTCGCCGAACCGGCTGCTGCCGCCGTGGCCGCGCAGGTCCGGGGCGTACACCCGGCGCGGGTGCGGGCCGGTCGCCAGCCGGTGCGCGATCGCCGTCCAGTCGCCGCCGTCGGCTCCGCGGCAGTGCAGCAGGACGACGGGCGGTGCCTGCTCGTGTCCCCAGGCGCGGTAGGCGAGGGTGACGCCGTCGAGGTCGAGGGTCTGCGGCTGTGTGTGCATGGCGGGCACGGTATCCCCGGCCGGCGCGGGGGCCGCGGTCACTTCGCCGAGGGCAGAGCGGTCCCGTCGAGGAAGGCGGCGACGCGGCGCGTGAACCACCGCGGATCGTCCAGCCACGGGTAGTGGCCGGCGCCGGGCTGGACCGCGAACTCGGCGTGCCCGAACGCCTCGGCGGCGCGGCGGGCCAGTGCGGGGGTGGGGCCGCCGTCGAGTGCGCCGGCGAGCACGAGGACGGGGGCGGTCAGGGCGCGCAGGGCGGCCCGGGTCGCGGCGGGGTCGAAGGCGGCCTCGGCGAAGTAGCGGTCGGCGGCCTCCTCGTTGGTCTGTTCCTCCTCGGCCCCGGCGTGCGCGTCGGCGGCCTCGTCCCAGCGGCCGTAGAAGAAAGGGGTGAGCGCGGGGTGGTACTCGCCCTCCCCCGCCAGCCAGGCCGCCAGCACCGGGTACGCCTTCTCGAACCAGGGTTCGCCGGACCTCAGCCGGGCGGCGGCCGACCGGTCGGCCGCGGTGGGGCTCAGGCCCAGCGGGCGCAGGGCGGCGGTGACCAGGGCGAGCCGGGCCACCCGCCGGGGGTGGCGGGCCGCGTAGAGCGTGGCGAGGCTGCCGCCCGCCGAGTGCCCGAGCAGGTCCATCCGCTCCAGGCCCAGGTGGACGCGGAGCGCCTCCACGTCGTCCACCTGCCGGTCGCAGCGGTACGTCGACGGGTCCGCGGGGCACGCGGAGCCGCCGGTGCCGCGCGGGTCGAGCAGGATCAGGCGCCGGTGCGCGGCCAGCCCGCCCAGGTCTCCCAGGTACGCGGAGGCCCGCATGGGGCCGCCGGGCAGCACGACCAAGGGCTCCCCCCGACCGCGCAGGTGGTAGGCGAGACGGGTTCCGTCCGGTGCGGCGAGGATCGGCATGGGCCCGACCCTGGCGGACGCGGGCGGCGTCCGGCAAGGAATTATCCCGGCCGGGGCTCTTGCCTGGCGCCGTACGGCCTGGATTACTGATCTCCAGCACCTCGACCGAATGATCGGTCGATCGTTCGACCCTGCTGTCGTGGCAGATGAGGGAGGGTCCCGATGGCGGATGCGGCACTGCTGCCGGACGCGGGGGAACGGCTCGACGCGCGGGGGCTGCGGGCGCTGCAACTGGAGCGGCTGCGGTCCACCCTGCGGCACGCCTACGAGCACGTGCCCTTCTACCGGGAGTCCTTCGACCGGGCCGGGGTGCGCCCCGACGACTGCCGCTCCCTCGCCGACCTGGCCCGCTTCCCCTTCACCACCAAGGCGGACCTGCGCGCGCACTACCCGTACGGAATGTTCGCGGTGCCCCGCGAACGCGTCCGCCGCGTCCACGCCTCCAGCGGCACCACCGGGCGCCCCACGGTGGTCGGCTACACCGACGGCGATCTGTCCGTGTGGGCGGATCTGGTGGCCCGCTCGCTGCGCGCCGCCGGCACCCGGCCCGGTGACGTCGTGCATGTGGCGTACGGCTACGGGCTGTTCACCGGCGGCCTGGGCGCCCATTACGGCGCCGAGCGGCTCGGCTGCACGGTCGTGCCCGCCTCGGGCGGCATGACGTCCCGTCAGGTCCGGCTGATCCAGGGTCTGGAACCCAGGGTCATCATGGTCACGCCGTCGTACATGCTCACGCTGCTCGACGAGTTCGAGCGGCAGGGCGTCGATCCGCGCGCCGGCTCGCTGCGCGTCGGTGTCTTCGGGGCCGAGCCGTGGACCGAGGAGATGCGGCGGGAGATCGAGGAGCGGGCCGGGATCGACGCGGTCGACATCTACGGCCTGTCGGAGGTGATGGGCCCGGGTGTCGCGCAGGAGTGCGTGGAGACCAAGGACGGCCCGCACATCTGGGAGGACCACTTCTTCCCGGAGATCGTCGATCCGGTGACCGGGGAGGTGCTGCCGGAGGGCGCGGAGGGCGAGCTGGTGTTCACCTCGCTCACCAAGGAGGCGATGCCGGTCGTCCGCTACCGCACCCGGGACCTGACGGCGCTGCTGCCCGGCACCGCGCGGGTGTTCCGGCGCATGCGGAAGATCACCGGACGCTGCGACGACCTGGTGATCCTGCGCGGGGTGAACCTCTTCCCGACCCAGATCGAGGAGATCGTGCTGCGCACCGCGGGCGTCGCCCCGCACTTCCAGCTCCGGCTGACCCGCGAGGGGCGGCTGGACTCGCTCACCGTCCGCGCCGAGGCCCGCCCCGACGCCGGACCAGAGGCCCGGGAGGCCGCCGCCCGGTCGATCGCGGCGGCGGTGAAGGACGGCATCGGGGTGTCGGTCTCGGTGGAGATCGTGGCGCCGGAGTCGCTGGAGCGCTCGGTGGGCAAGATCAGGCGGATCGTGGATCTGCGGTCGCCGTCGGCGTAGCAGTGCCAGGGTCCGCGTCGGTCCCGGCGGGCCGGGCGCCGAGCCGGTCGCGCAGTTCCCTCTTGAGGATCTTGCCGCTGGCGTTGCGCGGCAGGCCGTCGGTGAGGACGACCCGCTTGGGGGCCTTGAAGTGGGGCAGGTTCCGGCGGGCGTGGGCGATCAGCTCGGCCTCGGTGACCTCGCCGCGCGGGACGACGACCGCCGTGACGGCCTCGATCCACCGCGGGTCGGGCAGGCCGACGACGGCCACCTCCGCGACCGCCGGATGCGTATAGAGGGCGTCCTCGACCTGGCGGGACGCCACCAGCACGCCCCCGGAGTTGATGACGTCCTTCACCCGGTCCACAACCGTGTGGTAGCCGTCCGCGTCGCGCACCGCGAGGTCGCCGGAGCGGAACCAGCCGTCGCGGAAGGCCGCCGCGGTCTCCTCGGGCTTGTCCCAGTACCCCTCGCACAGCTGCGGTGAGCGGTAGAGGATCTCGCCCGGTGTGCCCTCGGGCACGTCCCGGCCGTCCTCGTCGGCGACCCGTGCCTCCACGAAGAGCACCGGCCGGCCGCAGGAGTCCAGCCGCCCCTCGTGCTCGTCGGGGCCCAGCACCATGGCGAGCGGGCCGATCTCGCTCTGCCCGAAGCAGTTGTAGAAGGCGAGGTGCGGTGCTCGGGCGCGCAGCCGTTCGAGGACGGGGACCGGCATGACCGAGGCGCCGTAGTAAACCTTGCGCAGTCCGCCGAGGTCGCGGGTGGCGAAGTCGGGGCGGCCGGCGAGGCCGATCCAGACGGTGGGCGGCGCGAACAGGCTGTCCGCACGGCCGGCCTCGACGAGGTCGAGGAGCCGGTCGCCGTCGGGGGCGTCCAGGATCGTGTTCGTCGCGCCGACGGCGAGGTAGGGCAGCAGGAACACGTGCGTCTGCGCCGAGTGGTAGAGCGGCAGCGCGTGCACGGGATGGTCGTCCGCGCGCAGGTCGAGGGCGGTGACGGCGCTCAGGTAGGCGTGCACCAGCGCCCGGTGGGTCATCATCGCGCCCTTGGGCAGGGCGGTGGTGCCGGAGGTGTAGAGCAGTTGCGCCAGGTCCTCGGCGCGCGGCTCGGGGCCGTCGTACGGTGCCGTGTCCGCCAGCGCGGCGAGCAGCGAGCCGGCCGCGTCGCGCAGCGGCAGCCGCCGTACGCCGCCGGGCAGCCGCCCGGCGAGGTCCGGGTCGGTCAGGACCAGCGCGCTGCCGGACTGGGCGAGGAGGTAGGCGAGGTCGTCGCCGGTGAGGTTCTGGTTGACCGGCACATGCACGAGGCCCGCGCGGGCGCAGGCCAGGAAGGCGATCAGATAGGCGTCGGAGTTGTGGCCGTAAGCGGCGACCCGGTCGCCGGGGGCGAGGCCCAGGCCGCGCAGGACGCCCGCCGCGCGGGAGACGGCGTCGTCGAGGGCGGCGTACGTCCAGGCCCGGTCGCCGTACCCGACGGCGGTCCGCGCCGGGGTGCGCCGGGCGCTGCGCCGCAGGAGTGCGTCGACCGTGCTCCCGTGTCCAGGCGTCATGACAGTCGATCCTGGGTGCGGCGCCGGGAGAGGTCAAGCACCGGGTCGGCACCCGCTTCCCGGCGGCTTCGCCCGGCGTGCCGGGGCCCGCCCTCCCTGGGGGACGGCGGGCCCGTGGACGGCTGCGCGGGCGCAGCGGGCCGTCACTTGTCGAAGACGGCCTTCTGTACCTCGTTCGGTCCGTCGAAGTGGTCCTGCTTCAGGCCGTCGAGCCGGCTGACGATCTTGTCGTTGGCCTTGTTCCGCCGGGCGCGGTCCACCAGGTGCTGCCTGTCGGTGGGATAGTCGGCGCCGCTGAGGGCCTTCTGCAGGTCGATCGGGCTGAGGTCGGCCATGGGAGCCTCCCGTGGGGGGTGGTACGGCCGCCGCGGGGCGGCCTGGTCGTACGGGCATTGCCTCGCCCTGTCGGAGTGCCCCGCCGCGGCGGGGGCATTCAGCCGCCCTGCCGCTGACCGGCTTCCAGGACGGCCATGGCCGCGTTGTGCCCGGGCACGCCGCTGACGCCGCCGCCGCGCACCGCGCCCGCGCCGCACAGCAGGACGTTGGCGTGCGGGGTCTCCACGCCCCAACGGCCGCCGCCTTCCTCGGCGTAGGGCCAGCTCAGCGCCCGGTGGAAGATGTGGCCGCCGGGCAGGCCGAGTTCCCGTTCCAGGTCCAGCGGGCTCTTCGCCTCGATGCAGGGCCTGCCCTCGGCGTCGGTGGCCAGGCAGTCGGCGAGCGGTTCGGCGAGGTGGCGGTCGAGCTGGGCCAGGGTGGCCTTGAGCAGTTCCGCCCGGACGGCGTCGTGGTCGCGGGCGAAGAGCCGGGCGGGGGTGTGCAGGCCGAACAGGGTGAGGGTGTGCCGGCCGCGGGCGGCGAGATCGGGGCCGAGGATGCTCGGATCGGTCAGGGAGTGGCAGTAGATCTCGGAGGGGGGCTCGGCGGGCGGTTCGCCGGCGGCGGCCCGGGCGTGGGCTGCGGCCAGCTGCCGGTAGCCCTCGGCGATGTGGAAGGTGCCGGCGAACGCCTCGCGCGGGTCGACGGAGGGGTCCCGGAGCCGGGGCAGCCGCTTGAGCAGCATGTTGACCTTCAGCTGGGCGCCCTCGGCGGGCTCGGGCGGTTCCTGGCCGGTCAGGGCGGCCAGCGCCTGCGGGGAGGCGTTGACCAGGACGTGCCGGGCGCCGACGGTGCCCTCGCCGTCCCGGGTGCGGTAGGTGACCTCGGCGGTGCGGCCGTCGGTGGCCACCCGGACGGCCTCGTGGCCGGTGGCCAGGCGGGCGCCCGCCGCGCGCGCCGCGCCGGCCAGCGCGTCGGTCAGGGCGCCCATGCCGCCGACCGGTACGTCCCAGGCGCCGGTGCCGCCGCCGATCACGTGGTAGAGGAAGCAGCGGTTCTGCGTCAGGGCGGGGTCGTGGGCGTCGGCGAAGGTGCCGATGAGGGCGTCGGTGAGGACCACGCCGCGGATCAGGTCGTCGGCGAAGCGGTCCTCGATCGCGGCCCCGATGGGCTCCTCGAACAGCATCCGCCAGGCGTCCTCGTCGGCCACCCGGCGGCGCAGGCCGGCCCGGGAGGGCAGCGGCTCGGTCAGGGTGGGGAAGATCCGCCGGGCGGCACGGCCGGTCGTGCCGTAGAAGCGCTGCCAGGACTCCCATTCGCGGTCGGAGCCGGTGAAGCGGGCGAAGGCCGCCCGGGTACGGTCCTCGCCGCCGCCCACGAGCAGCCCGGTGGGCCGGCCGTCGCGGTCGGCGGGCGTGTACGAGGAGATGGCGCGGGTGCGCAGCCGGAAGTCCAGGCCCAGGTCCTGGACGATCTTTCGGGGCAGCAGGCTGACGAGGTAGGAGTAGCGGGACAGCCGGGCGTCCACGCCGGGGAAGGGGCGGGTGGAGACGGCCGCGCCGCCGGTGCGGCCGAGCCGTTCCAGGACCAGCACCGACCGTCCGGCCCGGGCCAGGTAGGCGGCGGCGACCAGACCGTTGTGCCCGCCGCCGACGATCACCGCGTCATAGGTGCCGGGTGCCTCGTGTGCGCTCATGGCTCTTGGTAGCACGGGGGGTTCGGCGGCGGCCAGGGGCCGTGGCGCGGCTAGGGCCTGTCGCTTCGAGCAGGTCGAGCAGGTGGGGCGGCCTTGTGCGGGGCGGGACGGGCGCCGGGGCCGAGCCGGGCCGTGGCGCGCAGGATGTGCTTGGGGGGCAGCTGCCAGCGCACTCGGGCCGGTATCCGGCGCAGCAGGGTGCCGGTGGTGCGCAGCCGGCGGGTGACGATGGCGGGGGCCGGGGCCGCTCTGCCGTACAGCTCGTGGGCGTACGGGGGCAGGGAGGCGTACGCCAGCTGGGCCACGCGCCGCCACAGCAGGTCGCGCGCCGGGGCGAGCAGTGGGGGCGTCGGCGGGCGCTGGAGGAAGTCGTCCACCGCGCGGGCGTCCGCCCCGGCCGCGAGTTCGGGCCGGACGGCCGCGAAGTAGGCGGCGAGTTCGGCGCGGCTCGCGGGCACGGTGCGCGGGTCGAGGCCGACCAGGCGGGCGCTCGCGCGGTGCTCGGCGAGGTAGCGGTCGGCCTGGGCGTCGGTGAGCGGGAATCCGGAGCGGCGCAGCACGTGCAGATAGGAGTCGATCTCCGCGCAGTGCACCCACAGCAGCAGGTCGGGGGCGTCGATGCCGTACGTCTGCCCGGTGCTCGGGTCGGTGGCGGACAGCAGCCGGTGGATCCTGCGCACCCGGGCGCCCGCCTCCTCGGCGGCGCGGGTCGTGCCGTACGTCGTGGTGCCGACGAAGTTCGCGGTGCGCATCAGCCTGCCCCAGGCGTCCCGCCGGAAGTCGGAGTTCTCCATCACCCCGCGGACCGCGCGAGGGTGCAGGGCCTGCAGGTACAGCGCGCGGACGCCGGCCACCCACATCATCGGGTCCGCGTGCAGCTGCCAGGTCACCGAGGACGGCCCGAAGAGGCCGGGGTCACTCGTGCGTATGGTCTCCACGTCAGGCAGGCTAGCGCCGTCCGCGCGGCCGGTCGACGGGCCGGTGCGGTGGCGGAGGCGGGTCACTTCAGGGTCGCGATGAATTCCCCGCACGCCTTGGCGCAGGTCCGGCAGGCGTCCGCGGCCTGTGCGGCGCCGGGGTGCCGGTCGAAGACGTGGGCGGTGTCCAGGCAGACGCTCAGGCACCACTCCAGCTGGGTGCGGATCCCGGCCTCGTCCTGGGTGTTCTGCTCCGACAGCACCCGGCAGGTCGCGTCGCAGACCTCCGCGCACATGATGCCCCTGCGCCGCAGCAGCTCGGTCTCCTCGTCGCCGCCCGGTTCGACCAGGCTGGCGCGCAGCGCGCAGGCCCGCGCGCATGCCGTGCACGCCTGCGCGCAGGCGAACCGGTCCTCCAGGAACCGTATGAGTTCCTGTTGCGAAGTCGTCGATGGTGTCGTATCGGTCGTAGTCACCTCGCCCGGGTTGCCGGTGCCACACCCGCCAAACCCGGTGCCGGCAAGGGCCGCGGCCGTTTTCCGTCACGGGGCGGGGGCACTCGTCGGGCCCGGTGGGACGACCGGGTCGGACGGTTGGACGAACGGCTGACGGAGGTGGATTCCCGGGCCCGGACGACAGGAGCTGCCGTCGACGCTGGAGTGCTCCCCCCGGGAGGCCCGGCGCACCTGGATCAGGGCCCATGACGCGGCCGTCGAGACCTGCGGCGAGGGCGAGCGGGCGCACCGGGTGGCGTACGGCGCGCTCAAGCACATGTACGAGAAGGTCGGCGATCACTGGGAGCGCAAGGAGGGCGGCCGCAAGGGCCCCTCCGACCCGCGGTCGGCCCGGCCGCGCGGGCAGGGCGGCCGCGGCGGCGAGGGCGTCGACGAGAGCGCGCCCAAGGAGCAGCTGTACGACACGGCGAAGCGGCTCGGCATCGAGGGGCGCTCGCACCTGTCCAAGGACGAGCTGCTGGACGCGATCCGCAAGGCGAACCGTTCGCGGACCCGGCAGGCCAGGTCCGGCTGAGCCGACCGGGGGGTCCGCAGCGCGGCGCCGCTTCGCGGCACTGGCCAGGGGTACCCGCCGCCCATGAGCAACGCATCGGTGGACATCGCCGCGGCGCACGGCGCCGCGATCGGCATCTGGCCCTTCGTCCTGGGGCTCGTCCTGGTGGCCCTGCTGATCGGCGCCTTCTGGATGGGCGCGCGCATCCGCCGCCGCGAGCCCGCACCGCCGCGCCCCGAGGAGCAGCCGCGGCTGCCCGAGTCGGGCCCGGTCGGCGATGTCGTGGAGCGGCGTGCACCCGACGAGGTCCCCCGGGGCGGTGACCGGCTGACACCGCACCGGCTGAAGGCGCACGGGAACCTGGGGACCCGCACGAGCCCCGCCCCCGCACGTCCCCGCTGGGACGAGGGCGGCAGCGGCTCGTTCGGCAGCGGCGGGCCCGGCGCCCACTGACCGCCGCGCCGCACCGGGGAAGTGAGAGCAGGGAGGCTTCCATGGCGGCCGGAGAGCGGTCCTACGACCGTAGGGACGGGGTTTCTCGCGGGGGGTACGCCGTGCTCGCGGCGGCCTTCGGCGCGGGTGCGCGGGGCCGGGCGCCGTCGTGACGGCCGACTGGCTGCGGTACGCCTGGAGCCTCACGGAGCGGACGGCCGAGGGCTGACCGGCCGCCCGTGGAACGTGGGCGGGGAGGCGGGCAGCGCGTCGCGCACGTTCGGGGAGGTGGGCGGCCGGTCACCCGGCTTGCCGCAGCAACTTCCCGGCAGTCGTACGCAGTTGTGGACGAGCCGGCGGCCGTGGCCGCCGGCCGTGCGCCGCGTGTCTCATGTCACCATCCGAATGGCGGACGTGACGTACCACCTCGCCGGACGGCCCCGTAACCTTGCCCCCGCAGCTGGTTCGCCCCGTCCGCCAGGCGGGATGCGTCGCAAGAGGGAACCCGGTGGGAATCCGGGACTGCCCCGCAGCGGTGAGCGGGAACGACCGCCGTCATACGCACTGGGCCCGTCAGGGTCCGGGAAGCGACGGCCACTAGGAGTCTCGTACGACACGAGACGCGCCCGCGAGTCCGAAGACCTGCCCGCTGCCCGCGCCCGAACCACTCGCGCGCGGACATCCCGGTGACCTCGTGGGCGGGTCGGCGTACATACCAGGCGGTCGACCGTGCCCTGCCGCGCACGCGTACCGCCCGGTCCGTCACCCCTTCGCGCTCGCGTCCCGTCCCCGGGATCTCAGGGATTCATCTCGCGAAGGAGATCTCCGTGACAGCGAAGTCAGCGACGCCGGCCCCGCGGGCCACCGTCCACGGCTACCCCCGCCAGGGCCCGAACCGGGAACTGAAGAAGGCGATCGAGGGCTACTGGAAGGGCCGCGTCAGCGCCGACGCGCTGCGCGCCACCGCCGCGGACCTGCGCCGCGCCAACTGGCGGCAGCTCGCCGAGACCGGCGTCCACGAGGTGCCGACCGGCGACTTCTCGTACTACGACCACGTCCTCGACACCACCGTCATGGTCGGCGCGATCCCCGAGCGGCACCGGGCCGCCGTCGACGCGGACGCGCTGGACGGCTACTTCGCGATGGCCCGCGGCACCCAGGACGTGGCGCCGCTGGAGATGACCAAGTGGTTCGACACGAACTACCACTATCTGGTGCCCGAGTTGGGCCCGGGTACCGTCTTCACCGCTGACTCCGGCAAGCAGGTGGCGGAGCTGAAGGAGGCCCTCGCCCAGGGCCTGACCGCCCGTCCGGTCCTGGTCGGCCCGGTCACCTACCTCCTCCTCGCCAAGCCCGCGCCCGGCGTGCCCGCCGACTTCGAGCCGCTGACCCTGCTCGACCGGCTGCTGCCGGTGTACGCCGAGGTCCTCGCCGACCTGCGCGCGGCCGGCGCCGAGTGGGTGCAGCTGGACGAGCCCGCCCTCGTGCAGGACCGCACCCCGGCCGAGCTGAACGCCGCCGAGCGCGCCTACCGCGACCTCGGCGCCCTGACCGACCGGCCCCGGCTGCTGGTCGCCTCCTACTTCGACCGGCTCGGCGACGCCCTGCCCGTCCTGGCCAAGGCCCCGGTCGACGGGCTCGCCCTGGACTTCACCGAGGCCGCCGCCAACCTGGACGCGCTCGCCACCGTGGGCGGACTGCCCGGCAAGCGCCTGATCGCCGGTGTCGTCAACGGCCGCAACATCTGGGTCAACGACCTGGAGAAGTCCCTCGCCATCCTCGGCACCCTGCTCGGCCTGGCCGACCGGGTCGACGTGGCGGCCTCCTGCTCGCTCCTGCACGTGCCGCTGGACGCCGCCGCGGAACGGGACATCGAGCCGCAGATCCAGCGCTGGCTGGCCTTCGCCCGGCAGAAGACCGCCGAGATCGTCACCCTCGCCAAGGGCCTGGCCCAGGGCACCGGCGCGATCGCGGCCGAACTGGCCGCGAACCGGGCCGACCTCAACTCGCGGGCCACCTCGCCGATCACCCACGACCCGGCCGTCCGGGCCCGCGCCGCCGCCGTCACCGAGGCCGACGCGCGCCGCTCCCAGCCGTACGGCGAGCGGGCCGCCGCCCAGCGCGCCCACCTCGGCCTGCCGCTGCTGCCCACGACCACCATCGGCTCGTTCCCGCAGACCTCCGAACTGCGCGCCGCCCGCGCCGACCTGCGGTCCGGCCGAACCGACACGGCCGACTACGAGGAGCGCATCAAGGCGGAGATCCAGGAGGTCATCGCCTTCCAGGAGAAGACCGGCATCGACGTCCTGGTGCACGGCGAGCCCGAGCGCAACGACATGGTCCAGTACTTCGCCGAGCAGCTCACCGGCTACCTGGCCACGCAGCACGGCTGGGTGCAGTCCTACGGCACCCGTTACGTCCGCCCGCCGGTCCTGGCCGGCGACATCTCCCGCCCCGAGCCGATGACGGTGCGCTGGACGACGTACGCCCAGTCCCTCACCGGCCGCCCGGTCAAGGGCATGCTCACCGGGCCGGTCACCATGCTGGCCTGGTCGTTCGTCCGCGACGACCAGCCCCTCGGCGACACCGCGCGGCAGGTCGCGCTCGCCCTGCGCGACGAGGTGGGCGACCTGGAGGCGGCCGGGACCTCGGTCATCCAGGTGGACGAGCCCGCGCTGCGCGAGACGCTGCCGCTGCGGACCGCCGACCGCCCCGCCTACCTGGCCTGGGCCACCGAGGCGTTCCGCCTCACCACCGCCGGCGTACGCCCGGACACGCAGATCCACACCCACATGTGCTACGCCGAGTTCGGTGACATCGTCCAGGCCATCGACGACCTCGACGCCGACGTCATCAGCCTGGAGGCCGCCCGCTCCCACATGCAGGTCGCCCGGGAACTCGCCGCCCACGGCTACCCGCGCGAGGCCGGACCCGGCGTCTACGACATCCACTCCCCGCGGGTCCCGGGCACCGAGGAGGCGGCCGACCTGCTGCGCACCGGCCTGGAGGCCATCCCGGCGGAGCGCCTGTGGGTGAACCCCGACTGCGGTCTGAAGACCCGCGGCTGGCCGGAGACCCGGGCCTCCCTGGAGAACCTGGTCGCCGCCGCCCGCACGGTCCGGGCGGAACTGCCCGCGTCCTGACCCGCGCGCGGCCGTCGGGAGGGAAAGGGGCCGGGGAGGGAGCGCCGCGCTCCCTCCCCGACTCCCGACTCCCGGCCGCCGTCTCCGTCCCCGCCCCCCGGGCTTCACCGAGGGGCGCTCTGGCAGACTCACGCCGGGAGCGATCGCGCCGCGCAGACAGGAGACTTGACGACATGACCGCCCGAGTGCTGTTCGTCTCGCCGGCCACGAGCCGTTCGCTGCGGCAGGCCCGGTTCGACGACGGCGATCCGATCGACGCCGGCGCCGCGGTCCGGGCCCGGGCCGCGGCGGGCGCGCTGCCCCGGGCCGCGCGGGTCGTGGTCTCGCCCTCGGTACGCTGCCGCCAGACGGCGGCGGCGCTGGGGCTCGGCGGCGAGGCCGACCCGGAGCTGGCCGGCTGGGACGTGGGGCGCTGGCGGGGACGCACGCTCGACGAGGTCGGTGCCGCCGAAGGGGAGGCGGTGGCCCGCTGGCTGGCCGACCCGGGGGCGGCGCCGCACGGCGGGGAGTCGCTGCGGGACCTGTGCGCCCGGGTCGGGCGGCGGCTGGCGGCCCTGGCGGAGACGGCCGGCCGGACGCTCGCCGTGGTCGAACCGGAGGTCGTACGGGCGGCCGTGGTGCACGCGGTGGGCCTGCCGGTGGACGCCTTCTGGCGGCTGGACGTACCGCCGCTGACGGTCACCGAGCTGAGCGGCCGGGCCGGGCGCTGGAACCTGCGGCTGGGCCGGCCGCCGGCACCGGACGCTCAGGACGCCGGGAACGCCGGGGACACGGAGCAGGCCGGAAACGCAGAGCCGGCCGGGGACGCAGAGCCGGCCGGGGACGCAGAGCCGGCCGGGGGCACCGGGGAGGCCCGGGACACCGGGGAGGCCGGGGGCGCGGGGGCCGCCGGGTCGCGGTGACGGCGCAGCAGGACCGCCACCGCGCAGCGCAGGCAGCCGCCGTCCGCCGCGTGCGGACAGTCCTCGGCCGGGGCGCCGACCAGCGACTCCAGGTCCTTGAGCAGGTGTTCGGTGCGCTTGGCCTGCTGGGCGAGCACCCGCACCCGGGCGCTCTGGCCGCCGATCTGCCGGCGGCTGGCGATCAGCTGCTCGTACTCCTCGACGGTGAGGGCGACCGCCTCTCGGCCGCCGAGGGTGATACGGCGCGGCTGGGGACGTCTGGCCACGGGGGTCCTCCGCTCCACGTCCTGTGGTCCGCTTCGAGAACGCGAGAGGGCCCCCGGACGGTTCCGAAGGGCCCTCTGGTGTCCGGAAGGAGTCAGCCTGCGGCCGGAACCGTGCGGCCCGACGTGGCTTCGGCGGGCTTCGGGTTCAGCAGCCGTTCGGCCAGTTCACCGAAGGCGAGGCCGAATCCGCCCCACAGCACGGCCTGGATGGCCAGCGCGGAGAGCCGGAACCGCCACAGCAGGGCGGCCGGGAAGTCCGCCGGCACCTCGTTGATGACCGGCAGGAACGCGTACGCCAGCCCGATCACGACGGCGAACGCGGCCACCGCGGCCACGGTCGCCCACCAGGTGCCCAGCGCGGGCGCCAGGCGCTTGCCGAGGATGGTGGCGGCGACCGCGAGCAGGACGCTGAGCACCATCATCAGGAAGTACAGGGTGGTCCGCTTGCCGATGGTGTCGGGGTCGCCGACCGAGGGCGGGTTGGCCGGGTACTTCAGGAACGGCACGACGTACACGGCGAGCAGCGCGCAGCCGGACAGCAGCAGCGCGGTCGCCCGCGGGGAGAAGCGGCCCACGCGGCCGAGCGCGAAGCAGAAGGCGAGCGCCGCGATGCCGCCGAAGGCGACCCCGTAGACCAGGACGCCGGTGGCGAGGCCGGCGGTGGACTGCAGGGAGCGGGAGACGACCTCCATCTCGTGCTCGTGGGAGTGGGCGTCCTCGAAGCTGATCGCCTTGTCGACATTGGGCTCACCGAGGAGGTAGGCCGCGACCAGCGCGAGCACGCCCGCGGCCAGCCCCGCGAGCATGCCGCGGACGAGCAGGTTTCTTACCGTTGCGGAGTTCATGGGTGTGCGGCGTCCCTCGCGTCAGTGGCAGGGGAAGCCGAGCAGGTGGCGGGCGTCGTGCACCCATTCGTGGACGTCCGTGCCGCTGAACACGGACGTGGCGCCCTGCTCGGCGCCGACGAAGTACAGCAGGATCAGCATCAGGACGCCGAAGAAGACCGCCCAGGGAGCTATCGCCTTGAGCGGCAGCTTGGCGGGAACGACGGGGGTGGTGGCTGTCGGCTGGGCGACATGCTGCGCCATGGCAGGGGCCTCCTCTGGGAGCTCGCGTCCCATCTCGGTGGTGCGTTGGACGACGGCTACGGGTCTGACTCACCAACCGTCCCCGCGGGGACCGCTCGCTCACAGTGGCGCGACCGTGCCGGACTCGCACCGGCTTCCGTCTTGCCTTCGTCGATATCGGACCGAAGGTACCGTGCGCCGGGGATGAGGCCAAGACCGCGGGCACCCGGCGTGATCTTTCCCGCACGCCGCATGGCGGGCGGGCCGCCGGTCCGGGGGCGCGGGCCGCGCTCACTCCGGGCCGGGGCCGGGGGCGGGCCGGGGCCCGGCGAAGCGGACCGGGGCCCGGAACCTGGCCCGGCGCGCGGCCCGCCGGAAGGTGGTCAGCACCGCCGGTCCGGCCAGCAGCACGCACACGAAGTTGGTGACCGCCCGGCCGGTGTCCCAGCCCAGCGAGGTGGCCAGGTCGAAGGCGAGGTAGCGGTGCCACTGCTCGGTGAAGGGCAGGCCGGGCAGGTAGGCGATGGAGCTGTTCGGGTCCAGGGAGAACGGCCAGAAGGACAGGTTGAGCAGGAAGCCGAAGAGATAGCCGGAGAGCGATCCGTAACCGGCGAGCAGCAGCACTTCGCGGCGGCCGGTGGCCCGGGGCAGGAGCCCGGCGAGCATGCCGACGAAGGCGCAGCCGAACATCTGGTACGGCATCCACGGCCCGACCCCGCCGGTGAGGAGGGCGGAGGCGAACAGGGAGGTGCAGCCGAGGACGAAGCCGAAGCCGGGGCCGTAGACGCGTCCGGCCAGGACCAGGACGAAGAAGACGGTCTCGATCCCGGCGGTGCCGGCGCCCAGGGGACGCAGGGCGGCGTTGACGGCGGACAGCACGCCCAGCATCGCCAGCGCCTTGGAGTCGATGCCGCCCTCGGCGATCTCCGACAGCACCACGCACAGCACCAGCACCAGCAGCACGCCGAAGATGAGCGGCGGCGCGTAGCTCGCGCCGAACGTGCCCGGCGCGACGGCGAACGGCCAGCAGAAGGCGACGAGCCCGAGGAGGGCCGCCAGGGTCATGACGACGCCGACGCGCGGGGAGAGCCGGATCGCCGCCTTCACGGCCGCTCCCCCGCCGCCGACGCCCGCCTGACCTGTTCGACGGTGAGGAACGGCAGGGGTGCGAGGACCTTCGCGGTCTGCGGGGCGAACACCGGGGAGGAGACGATGACTTCGGCCGTGGGTCCGTCGGCGACCACGTCCCCCTCGGCCATGACGAGCACGCGGTCGGCGGCGCGGGCGGCGAACTCGACGTCGTGGGTGGAGATGACGACCGCCCGGCCCTCGGCGGCCAGCACGTCCACGATGCCGATGAGTTCCGTCTTCGCCCGGTAGTCCAGGCCGCGGGTGGGCTCGTCCAGCAGGACGACCGGCGGGGCGGCGGAGAGCTGGATGGCGAGGACGAGGGCGAGTTTCTGGCCCTCGGACAGGTCGCGCGGGTGGGTGGTGGCGTCGATGCCGGGGGCGAGCCGGTCGAGGATCCGGCGGGCCTCGCCGGGGGTGCCCGACTCGGCGTCGGCCTGGTCGAGTTCCTGTTTCACGCTCTCCAGGTAGAGCAGGTCGGCGGGGGTCTGCGGGACCAGTCCGACGAGCCGGCGGGCCTCGGCGGCGGGCACCGCGTGCGGGTCGGCGACGGTCTGGCCGCGGGTCACCCGGACGGTGCCGGCGCGGCGCGGACCCGACCCCTGCAAGGCCCACAGCAGGGAGGACTTGCCGGAGCCGTTGCGGCCCATGAGCGCGGTGACCTCGCCCGCGCGCAGTTCCAGGTCCACCTCGCGGACGGCGGGCACGCCCCGGTAGGCGACCGTGACACCACGGGCGGCGAGCAGGCGCGGCGGGTCACCGGCCGGGGCCGGCCGGACCGGGTCCGGGACACGGCCGGCCAGCCGGGCGCGCAGGGGCGCGGCGGCCCGGCGGGCGTCGCGGACGGACAGCGGCAGCGGTGACCATCCCGCCGCCCGGCCCAGTTCGACGACGGGCGGGGCGATGGCCGAGGTGCGCAGGATGGCGGCGGGCGCCCCGATGCGGGCGCTGGCGTCGCCCGGCAGGTGGATGACGCGGTCGGCGTACTGCACGACGCGTTCGAGGCGGTGCTCGGCCATCAGGACGGTGACGCCGAGGTCGTGCACGAGCCGGGTGACGGCCGCGAGGACCTCCTCGGCGGCGGTCGGGTCCAGGGCGGAGGTGGGTTCGTCCAGCACCAGGACGCGCGGATGCGCGGTGAGGACGGAGCCGATGGCGACGCGCTGCTGCTGGCCGCCGGAGAGTTCGTGCAGGGCGCGGTGGCGCAGGTCGGCCAGGCCGAGCAGGTCGAGGGTCTCCTCGACGCGTTTGCGCATGGTGGCCGGCGGGATCGCCAGCTGCTCCATGGCGTAGGCGAGTTCCTCCTCGACGGTGTCGGTGACGAAGCCGTCGGCCGGGTCCTGGCCGACCACCCCGACCACGTCGGCGAGTTCGCGCGGCGGGTGGTGGGCGGTGTCGCGGCCGTCGACGGTGACCCGGCCGTACAGGGTGCCGCCCGTGAAGTGCGGTACGAGCCCGTTGACCGCGCCCAGCAGGGTGGACTTGCCGACACCGGTGTGGCCGACGACGAGGCAGAGTTCGCCCTCCCGCACGGTCAGGTCGACGTCACGCAGCGCGGGGCGGGGGGCGTCGTCGTACTGGACGGTGACCTGGTCGAAGGTGATCACGGGGTGTGGGCTCTCCGGACGGGGGCGGGCTCGGGCGCGAGGAATCCGGCCGTGCCGGCGAGCAGGATCGCGGCGGTCGGGACCAGCGGCAGCCCGGGCCAGGTCAGCGGGTAGAAGGTGGGGTTGAGCTGGGCCGGGTCGTAGCCCAGGTCGCTGAAGAGCAGGACCGCGGAGAGCACCCCGCTGCCGGCGACGGCCCACTCCGGTGCCCGCCAGGGGTCGGGACGGTAGGTGGTGCGGGTGACGCGGCGGCCGCCCAGGCGCAGTCCGGCCACGCACAGCGCGGCGCCGCAGGCCATCGCGGGCAGCCCGAGGAAGGCGGGCGCGGTGGCGTCCAGCAGCCCGTAGGCGCCGGCGCACAGCCCGCACATGCCGAGCAGCATCAGCGCGCCGGTGACGCGGCGGGAGCGCCGGGTGGCGGTGCCCGCCCGGCCGTAGCCGCGGGAGTCCATGGCGGCGGCCAGCCGCAGCGAGCGCTCCAGGGCGTCCTCCAGGACGGGCACGACGATGCCGCGCAGCGCCTTCATGCCCCGGGTGCGGCCGGCCCGCAGCCTGCGGGCCCGGGAGACGCGCTGCACGCTCTGCACCAGTTGCGGCGCGACGCTGATGGCGACGGTGACGGCGACACCGAGTTCGTACAGGGCGCCGGGCAGCACTCTCAGGGCGCGTTTGGGGTTGGCCAGGGTGTTGGCGGCGCCGATGCAGCACAGCATGCACGCCAGCCGCAGTCCGTCGGTGGCCGCGGACAGCAGGGCCTCCAGGGAGACCGGGCCGCCGAGGCGGATGCCCGCGTACCAGTCGGGGGTGGGGATGTGCGGGAGGGAGAACAGGAAGTGGTCGTGCGGAGTGATGCCGGTGGCGAACACGGCACGGAAGACGACCCGGATCGTCACGACCGTCAGGGCCAGGTACAGGTAGTAGGGGAAGCCGCGGGCCCAGGGCGCCTCGGTGCGGCGCGCGGTGACGACGTAGCCGAGGACGGCGAGGACGAGGAGGAGCAGCAGCGGGTTGTCGGTGCGGCTGACGGCGGTGGCCAGGGCGAGTGCCCAGATCCACCAGGCCAGCGGGTGCAGGGTGCGCGGCAGGCGGCGGCCGCCCCGGTCCGGCTCGGGGCCGGCCGGGGCGGCGGACGTCTCCACGGTCGTACGGGCCACCGCGGTCACTCGGCGCGGGCGCGGCGGCGGCGCGCGACGAACACGGCGGCCCCGCCGATCAGTACGACGAGCGAGGCTCCGGCGACGACGGGCATGACCGGTCCGGCGTCGTGCTTGGCGTCGGCGGCGGGCACGGCGTCGATCACCCGGGGGCCGGCGGCGGGGGTCGCGGCCGGGGTGTGCGCGGCCCCTGCCGTGGTGCTCGGCGCCGGCGTGGCGCTGGGGGCAGCGGACGCGGTCGGTGAGGTGCTCGCGGCCGGGGGCGTCGCGGGCTTCGGCGGGGCCGGCCGGGACGGCTCGGCGGCCTGCCGTGCGGGCGCGGGGCCGGTGTCGACGCCGGGCGGCAGCGGCGGCGCCTTGGCGGTGGAGACGGGCTTGCCCGCGTCGCCCTGGGGCCGGGTGTTGTGGGCGCGCAGCTGGTCGGGGGTGACCTTGGGCCGGCCCTCGGTGCCCTGGATGTCGGTGCCGCCGAAGATCCACAGGTCGACGCTGCCGGGCTTGGGCTTGTAGAGCATCGCGCCGAGCTGGCTGTACGTCCAGTCGTTCCGACCCGGGTCGGCGTGCCAGTAGGACCAGTAGGCGGAGGCGGGCGGGGTGAGGACGCAGTCGTCCTGGGCGGGGGTGGGGTACTGCCGGCCGCCCTGGTAGCCGCTGTAGCCGATGCGGCAGATGAACGCCGGGCCGTCGTGGCCGGTGCCGGTGGTGCGCCAGCCGCCCTGGTTGAGCAGTTCGTAGCCGGTGGTGGGGGTGGTGCCGCAGGCGCGGTAGACCGGGCCGCCCCAGTGGCTGAAGTCGACGGCGAGCACCACTCCGGAGGTGGTGGTGCAGCGGCCCATCGGCTGGGGGTCGGCGGCCGCCGGGGAGGCGGTGGCGCCCAGGGCGGCGGTCAGCAGGCCGAGCGCCGCCGCCGTCCGGGCGAGCGCGGGCAGCAGTCGTGAGCGGATCATCGCCGGCCTCCGGCCTGTGCGCGGCGGCGGGCCGATACGGTGACGCGCAAGCCGGTGAGTACCAGCAGTGCGGCGATCGCCGCGAAGGCGCCGGCCTGCACACCGGTGGCGGCCAGGGCGCCGCCGTGGCCGCCGCCTCCGCCGCCGGTGGGGCTCGTGCCGCCGTCGCCCCCGGTGTCCCCGGCGGTGACGATGGCGGGCGCGCCGCCGCTCGCGCTCGCCGTGGGCAGCGGCGTCGGGTCCGGCTGCGGGGCGGTGCCGGCCAGGCTGCGGGTCAGCGTGCCGAAGGAGACGCCGGTCGCGCCGCCCACCGCCTGGGTGGAGGCCCGCAGGTCGGAGCCGCGCTGGCCGTCCTTGGCGACGTTGAAGCCGCCGTCGGTGTTCTGCTGCGCGGCGAGGAAGGCGCGGGCCCGGGCGATCTGCTTGCCGTACTTGCCCGCGTCCAGCGACAGTCCCTGTACGGCGAGGGCGGCGGAGTTGACCGAGTCGCCGGCCGCGCCCGGGAAGCCGCCGTCCGGCAGCTGCCGGGCGGCGATCCAGGCGAGGGCCTTGCCGACGGCCCGGTCCGCCTTGTCGCCGCCGGCCAGGTGGAGGGCCATGGCGGCGATGGCGGTGGAGTCGACGTCCTGGTCGCCGGTGGGCGGGATCAGGCTCGGCCAGGCGCCGCTGCCCTGCTCAAGGCTCTCCAGGTAGGCGATCGGGCGGGCGGCGGCGCTCTTCTCCCCCGCGCGCAGCTGGGCCATCACGGCGAGGGCCTGGCTGAAGACGGACGGGGCGTAGGTGTAGGCGCCCTCGGCCGCGCAGGACCGGTCCGGCGCGGTGCTCGCCCTGGCGCAGACCGCCTTGTCGAGCGCGGCGATCAGATCGTGTCCGGCGAAGTGGCGCGGATCGCGGCCCACGGCCTCGGCGAGCAACGCGGTCTTGCCGAGGGAGCCGCCCCCGGCGTAGGCGGTGCCGATCCCGGTCCAGTCGTTGACGGTGCGTTTGTCGCCGTCCTTGCCGCCGTGGTCGAGGAAGTCGACGATGCCGCGCAGCTTGCCGGTGTTCCGGCCGGTGGCGGCGAGCGCGTAGGCCCCGTCGATGGTGAGGCCGAAGTCGGCGCGGGTGGTGCCGGGACCGACCGGATAGTAGTGGCCCTGGCGGAGGTTGGCGGGGCTGGTGAGGTAGGCGGCGCCCTTGTCCAGGTCGGGTCCGTCACCCGGGGCGGGGGTGACGGGCGGCGAGCTGGGGGACGCGCTCGTGCTCGCGCTCCCGCTCGGGGAGGCGCCGCCGGACGGGGACGGGCCGCCGGTCGGGGAGGCGCTGCCGGTCGCGGAGGCGCTCGTGGTCGGCGACGCGCTGTCGGACGCGGACGGGGAGGCGCTCCCGCTCGGCGACGCGCTGTCGGACGCGGACGCGGAGGCGCTCCCGCTCGGGGACGCGGACGCCGGGGCGCTCCCGCTCGGGGAGGCGCTGCCGGTCGGGTCCGCCGGCTTCGCCGTCAGGGCGGCGAGGCTGGTGTGCGCGCCGGCGAGGACGGCGGCCGGTGTCGGGTAGAGGGCCGGTTCGGTCACGCCCTCCTCGAAGCCGAAGCCGCCGCCGGCGAACTGCTGCCCGGCCAGCCAGGCGACGGCCGCGTCGGCGCGCCCGGTGTCACCGAGGGCGCGCAGGGCCTGGGCGGCGTACGCCGTCGCGTAGACGCTGCCGGTGGTGGCGCCGGTGTAGCCGGGGAAGGCGCCGTCCGCGCGCTGCGCCGTGTCCAGGTACGCACGGGCCCGGGCCACGGCGTCCTCGTGCCCGCCCGCGCCGTGCAGCGCCAGGGCGACCACACCGGTGGTGGCGGGGTCGCCGTCGCAGTACTCGCCGGGGCCGATGAGGATGCTGGTGATCCCGCCGTCCGCGCACTGCACCTGGGTGAGCCGGTCCACCGCGGCGGCGGGCGGCGTCACTCCGGCGCGCAGCACGGCGAGCACGGCCAGCGCCTGCCCGTCGGCGTATCCGGCGTCGTGGAAGTCGCCCGCGGCGGTGCAGCCGGGGGTGGGCGAGCCGGACGCGGGTCCCGCCGCGCACACGTTCTTCATGAGGTCGCCGACGAGGTCGTGGCCGCCAAAGGCGTGCGGGTCTCCCCCGGTGATCTCGGCGAGGAGCGCCAGGCGGGCGGCGGCGGAGGCGTCGGGGGCCTGGCCGGGGCCGTTCGGGTAGGCGTAGTCGCCGGTGTGGGCGGCGAGGAAGGCGGTGACCTTGTCCAGGATGGCGCGGTCGGGGTCACCGGCGGCGAGGCCGTAGGCGACCTCGGAGGTCAGCAGGTAGTCCGGGGTGCCGGCGCCGTCGTCGACGACGCGTTCCTCGTCGGTCAGGCCGCCGCGGAGCCACTTCGCGGCGGCGGCCGTGTCGAGGGTGGTGGGTGCACCGGTGGGCGAGCCGCTCGGCCCGGGGGTCCCGGTCGGCCCGGAGGTACCGGTCGGGCCGGGTGTCCCGCTCGGGGCCGGGGTGCCGCCGCCCGCGCGGACGGCGTCCGGGGTGAAGGAGGGCCGGCCCTTGGTGCCGCCGATGTCCGTGCCGCCGAACACCCAGGCGTCGACGTCGCCGTCCTTGAGCTTGCGGGCCATCGCGCCGTACGGGCTGTACGTCCAGTCGTGCTGGCCCGGCGAGGCGATCCAGTAGGACCAGTACGCGGTGACGGGCGGCGTCAGGACGCAGGGCTCCTTGGCCGGGGTCGGGTACTGCGTACCGGAGTCGAACCCGCCGTAGCCGATGCGGCAGATGAAGGCGGGGCCGTCGTGCTGGGTGCCGGTGGTGGTGAAGCCGGCGTCGTGCAGCAGGTCGTAGCCGGTGGTCGGGGTCGGGTCGCAGCCGCGCTCGACCGTGCCGCCGAAGGGCTTGAAGTCGACCGCGACCACGGCGCCCTTGGTGGCGGTGCAGCCGCCGGCCATCGGATCGGCGGCGGCGGAGGCGCTGGTGAGAAAGGCCACGCAGGCGGCCGCCGGCAGCAGGAAGGCGGTCGTCAGGGCCGTCCACGGCCCCGGTCCCGTCCTCGTCCGCCCGTCTCTTCGCTGCTCGGTGCCCACCCCGGCCCCCTCGTCGCCTGCCGGCGCGGGGCGAGGACGTGGGTGAGGGGCCCCGCCGCGAGAGACGGCGCTGTGCGCGGAACCCGGTCGCACCACGCCGTAGTCCGCGACGGCGTCTGTTGCTGAAGGACACGCTCCAGGCATTCCGGCTCGCCCGGCGGATGCCGGGCCCACGGTTGCGGGTCAGCGCCGGGTTTCGACCGGCTTCCCCTGGAACTGCTCATGTATCAGGCGGGATTGGAACACGGGTTCGCGAGGAGCGTCAAGGCGCGGTACCGGCCGGACCGGGCGGCGCGGGGCGGGCGGCGGGGGCGCGCGGGGCGGACCCTGGCGGCGTACGGGTTCCCTCGGGTACCGTCCCGGACTGCCGAGTGGGGGAACCCGGTGGGAATCCGGGGCTGACGCGCAGCGGTGTGGGGCGGCGGGGGCCGTTCCGAGCCCGAATGCCCAAGCGGTGCAGCACTTTTGGAAGCTGATCCACGCGTCCCGGACGGCGGCCACGCTCGCCGCATCCGGTGTGGGTGCACGGGGGCCGGCCGGTGTCCCCCACCCCAGGAGCAGGCCATGTCCCGTCCGCTGTCCGTCCGCCGCGGTGTGCTCACCGCGGCCGCCGCGCTCGGCGCCTTCGCGCTGACCACGCTGCCCGCCGCGGCGACCTCCAGCCCGGCCCAGATCGCCACCTCGAAGACCAACGGCGTCGCCTACCTCAAGTCCCTCCAGGCGGCGGACGGTTCGTACGCCGGGTCGGGGCTGTCCAACGAGTGGGCGTTCAGCGCCCTGGCCGCCGCCGGGACCGCCGCGGTGGACGTCACCCCGGGCGGCGACACCACCAAGAACGCGAGATCCGTCTACCGCGATCTGCTGTCCACCGGCGGCTGGCCGTCCACGTCACCCGTCGTCACCGACTACGAGCGGGCCACGCTGAACGCGTACGCGGCGGGCATCGACCCGGCCCGCGTCTCCGCCTCCCGCGATCTGATCGCGGACATCTACGGCTACTGGCAGAGCGCCGAGCCCGGTTACTTCGGCCCGTCCGCCAACTTCAACGGGACCGTGTTCGCCGCGCTCGCCCTGAACGGCGCGAAGACCCAGTCCGGGCAGGTACGCGTCCCGCAGGCGCTGCGCGACGCGCTCGTCACCCGGATACGCGCCAACCAGCACAACGACGGCGGCTGGAACTACAGCAAGGCCGAGGGCGACCCGACCCAGCCGGCCGCCACCAGCGACATCGACATGACGGGCGCGGCGATGGCGGCGCTGTGCGTCTCCGGGGTGCCCGCCACCGACACCGGTATCACGCACGCCAAGGCGTTCCTCAAGAGCAAGCTGGTGGCGAACACCGGCGCGTTCAACGCCATGTTCGGCGCCAACACCGACTCCAACGGCTGGGCGGTGGCCGGCCTGAACGCCTGCGGGATCAACCCGCAGACCGGTGACTTCCTCACCTCGCTGGGCAAGACCCCGGTCGACTTCCTGATCGCCCAGCAGTTCAACCCGGGCGGCGGTTTCAAGTACCTGCCCGCCGACACCAGCCCGTCGGCATACTCCTCGATCGACGGGCTGCGGGCGGTGGCCGGGGGCGGCTTCACCGCCGCTCCGCCGGTGCCCGTCACGCCGGGCGCGCCGCAGTGGGTGGCGCAGTCCGCGCTGAGCGCGGGTACGGCGACGAAGCTGGCGCTGACCGTGGACGACGGCACCGGCTCCCTCAAGGTGTGCTCGGTCGCCCTCACCCCGACCGGCCCGACGACCACCCTGGGCGCGGTCCTGGACGCGGCGGCCGGCGCGGCCACGCCGTCGGGCTGCGTGACCTCGGTGGCCCCGTCCTCCGGCACGGGCACCGTCACCTCGGTCAACGGCAAGGCCAACAGCGGCTCGAACACCTGGAAGGTCAGCGTCGACGGGTCGGCCTTCGCCGCCGCCACCCGGGGCAAGACCGTGGGCGTCGGTGACACCATCGCCCTGCGCTGGGGCGCCTGACCGCCGCGGGCCGGCCGCACCCGTGCGGTGCGGCCGGCCGCCGGTGCCCGCCACGCGCGGGACCCCGGCTCACGCGATTGCCACCCGCGTGAGCCGCCCCGGGTGCCGTGGCCGGAATTCGCCCCCCGCGTCCCTGAGCGGTCCAGGTCACTTCCGCCACGAGAACAAGGTCACAGCCGCGCCCCCCTGCTGCTGGGCCGCCGTTCTGGCCTAGCATCCGAGCATGACGGTCCTGCCTGACGACGGGCTCTCCCTGGCGGCGGACTTCCCTGACGCGACACTTGAGCAGTGGCGGCACCTGGTGGCGGGTGTGCTGCGCAAGTCCGGCAAGGAGGTCTCGGACGCCGAGGCGGAGCAGGCCCTGTCCACCGCGCTGGAGGACGGGCTGCGCACCCGGCCCCTGTACACCGCGCGCGACGCCGCGCCCGACCCCGGCCTGCCGGGCTTCGCCCCCTTCGTACGGGGCGGGCGCCCCGAGGGGAGCACGGTCGGCGGCTGGGACGTCCGCCAGCGGCACACGGTCGCCGACACGGCGGCGGTCCTGGCCGACCTGGAGAACGGCGTCACCTCGCTGTGGCTGGCGGTCGGCGGGCACGCGGGCATCCCCGTCGACCGGCTCCCCGCCACCCTGGACGGCGTCTACCTGGATCTGGCGCCGGTCGTCCTGGACGCGGGCGACGCCTTCGAGCCGGCCGCGCGGCGACTCCTCGAACTGTACGAGGAGCGGGGCGTCGCCGCCGACGCGGCCCGCGGCAACCTGGGCGGCGACCCGCTGGGCCACGAGGCGCGCACCGGGCAGGCGTACGACATCGCGCCCGTGACCGAGCTGGCCCGGCGGTGCGCCGAGCGCCACCCGGGGCTGCGGGCGCTGACCGTGGACGCGCTGCCCTACCACGAGGCCGGCGGCTCGGCGGCCGAGGAGCTGGGCTGCTCGCTGGCGACGGGTGTGGCCTATCTGCGCGCGCTGGCCGGGGCCGGGCTGGACATCCGGCAGGCCTGCGCCCAGCTGGAGTTCCGGTACGCGGCCAGTGCCGATCAGTTCCTGACCATCGCCAAGCTGCGCGCCGCGCGCCGGCTGTGGGCGCGGGTGGCCGAGGTGTGCGGGGCGCCGCGGGCGGGGGCGCAGCTCCAGCACGCGGTGACCTCGACGGTGATGATGACCCGCCGGGACCCGTGGGTGAACATGCTGCGCACCACGGTGGCCGCGCTGGCCGCCGGGGTGGGCGGCGCGGACGCCGTGACCGTGCTGCCCTTCGACGATCCGCTGGGTCTCCCGGACGCCTTCGCGCGCCGCATCGCCCGCAACACCTCCACCATCCTCATCGAGGAGTCGCATCTGTCCCGGGTGATCGACCCGGCGGGCGGCTCCTGGTACGTGGAGCGGCTGACCGACGAACTCGCCCGCGCGGGCTGGGAGTTCTTCCAGGAGATCGAGCGGGCCGGCGGGCAGGAGGCGGCCCTGCGCTCCGGCCTGGTCCGCGAGCGGCTGGCCGCCACCTGGGCGGCGCGCGGCGCGAAGCTGGCCAAGCGGCGCGAGCCGATCACCGGGGTCAGCGAGTTCCCGCACCTGACCGAGAAGCCGGTGGTGCGCGAACCGGCGCCCGAGCCGCCCTCCGGCGGGCTGCCCCGGGTGCGCCGGGACGAGGCGTTCGAGGCACTGCGGACCCGCTCCGACGCCCACCTGGCCGCGACCGGGGGCCGGCCCCGGGTGTACCTGGAGGCGGTCGGCCCGGCCGCCGCGCACACCGCCCGGCTCTCCTTCGCCGCCAATCTCTTCCAGGCGGGTGGCATCGAACCGGTCACGGCGGGCACCTTCGAGGAGAGCGGGGCGCGCGAGGCGTGCCTGTGCTCCAGCGACGCGCTCTACGCGGAGCAGGCCGAGGCGGTCGCGGGCCGGTTGCGGGCCGCGGGCGCCGGCCATGTGTTCCTCGCGGGCCGTCCCGGACCGTACGAGGGTGTCGACACCTATGTCTTCGCCGGCTGCGACGCCGTGGCCGTGCTGACCGCCACGCTCGACCGCATGGGAGTGTCCTGATGTCCATCCCGGATCCCGCCGAGTTCGCCGCGATCGAGCTGGGGACCCCGAGCGCCGACGCCGGCCCCGACGAGTGGCGCACAGCGGTGAAGAAGGCCGCGGACGGCGACGACCTGCTGTGGCAGACGCCCGAGGGCATCGAGGTCAAGCCGCTGTACACGGGCCAGGACCTGGAGGGCCTGGACTTCCTGGACACCTTCCCCGGCATCGCCCCCTACCTGCGCGGCCCGTACCCGACGATGTACGTGAACCAGCCGTGGACGATCCGCCAGTACGCGGGCTTCTCCACGGCCGAGGAGTCCAACGCCTTCTACCGCCGCAACCTGGCGGCCGGGCAGAAGGGCCTGTCGGTCGCCTTCGACCTGCCCACGCACCGCGGCTACGACAGCGATCACGCGCGGGTGACCGGTGACGTCGGCATGGCGGGCGTGGCGATCGACTCGATCTACGACATGCGGCAGCTGTTCGACGGCATCCCGCTGGACCGGATGACGGTGTCGATGACGATGAACGGCGCCGTGCTGCCGGTGCTGGCGCTGTACATCGTGGCGGCGGAGGAGCAGGGGGTGCCGCCGGAGAAGCTGGCGGGGACCATCCAGAACGACATCCTCAAGGAGTTCATGGTCCGCAACACCTACATCTACCCGCCGAAGCCGTCGATGCGGATCATCTCCGACATCTTCGCGTACACCTCGCAGCGGATGCCGCGCTACAACTCCATCTCGATCTCCGGGTACCACATCCAGGAGGCGGGCGCGACGGCCGACCTGGAGCTGGCGTACACGCTCGCGGACGGGGTGGAGTACATCCGGGCGGGCCGGGACGCGGGTCTCGACGTGGACGCCTTCGCGCCGCGGCTGTCGTTCTTCTGGGCGATCGGCATGAACTTCTTCATGGAGGTCGCCAAGCTGCGCGCGGCCCGGCTGCTGTGGGCCAAGCTGGTCGAGCAGTTCGATCCGCAGAACGCCAAGTCGCTGTCGCTGCGCACGCATTCGCAGACCTCCGGCTGGTCGCTGACCGCGCAGGACGTGTTCAACAACGTCACCCGCACCTGTGTGGAGGCGATGGCCGCCACCCAGGGCCACACCCAGTCGCTGCACACCAACGCCCTGGACGAGGCGCTGGCGCTGCCCACCGACTTCTCGGCGCGCATCGCCCGCAACACCCAGCTGCTGATCCAGCAGGAGTCCGGCACCACCCGGGTGATCGACCCGTGGGGCGGCAGCGCGTACGTGGAGCGGCTGACCTACGACCTCGCCCGCCGGGCCTGGCAGCACATCCAGGAGGTGGAGCAGGCCGGCGGCATGGCGCAGGCCATCGACGCGGGCATCCCCAAGCTGCGCGTGGAGGAGGCCGCGGCCCGCACCCAGGCCCGGATCGACTCGGGGCGCCAGCCGGTGATCGGCGTGAACAAGTACCGGGTGGACTCCGACGAGAAGATCGAGGTTCTCAAGGTCGACAACTCCTCGGTGCGCACCCAGCAGATCGCCAAGCTGCGGCGGCTGCGCGAGGAGCGGGACGAGCGGGCCTGCCAGGACGCGCTGGACGCGCTGACCCGGGCGGCCGGCGGGCAGGGCAACCTGCTGGAGCTGGCGGTGGACGCGGCCCGGGCGAAGGCGACGGTCGGGGAGATCTCGTACGCCCTGGAGAAGGTGTACGGACGGCACGCGGGGCAGATCCGTACCATCTCCGGTGTGTACCGCAACGAAGCGGGTGAGTCGCCGAACGTGGACCGCACCCGGGCCCTGGTGGACGCCTTCGCCGACGCGGAGGGGCGCCGGCCGCGCATCCTGGTCGCCAAGATGGGCCAGGACGGCCACGACCGCGGCCAGAAGGTGATCGCCACCGCCTTCGCCGACCTCGGCTTCGACGTGGACGTCGGCCCGCTGTTCCAGACCCCGGCGGAGGTGGCGCGGCAGGCCGTCGAGGCGGACGTGCACATCGTCGGGGTGTCGTCGCTGGCCGCCGGGCACCTCACCCTGGTGCCGGCGCTGCGCGAGGCGCTGGCCGAGGAGGGCCGCGACGACATCATGATCGTGGTCGGCGGGGTGATCCCGCCGCAGGACGTGCCGACGCTCCTGGAGATGGGCGCGACGGCGGTGTTCCCGCCCGGCACGGTGATCCCGGACGCGGCCCATGATCTGGTGACGCGTCTCGCGGCCGGTCTCGGGCACGACGACCTGTGAGCCGGTGACTGCATGGCCATCGATCTCGACACGTACGTCAAGGGCGTCCTGGACGGCAAGCGGGCCCTGGTGGCCCGTGCGATCACCCTGGTCGAGTCCACCCGCCCCCAGCACCGGGCGCTGGCCCAGGAGCTGCTGACCGAGCTGCTGCCCTACAGCGGCAGGGCCCGGCGGATCGGGATCAGCGGGGTGCCGGGGGTGGGCAAGTCGACGTTCATCGACGCCTTCGGCACCCTGCTCACCGGGATGGGCCACCGGGTGGCCGTGCTCGCCGTGGACCCGTCCTCCAGCCGGACCGGCGGGTCGATCCTCGGCGACAAGACCCGGATGGAGCGGCTGGCCGTCGACCCGGCGGCCTTCGTGCGCCCCTCCCCCACCGCGGGCACCCTCGGCGGTGTCGCCAAGGCGACCCGTGAGTCGATCGTGGTGATGGAGGCGGCGGGCTACGACGTGGTGCTGGTGGAGACGGTCGGCGTCGGGCAGTCCGAGACGGCCGTCGCGGACATGGTCGACACCTTCCTGCTGCTGACCCTGGCCCGCACCGGCGACCAGTTGCAGGGCATCAAGAAGGGCGTCCTGGAGCTGGCCGACGTGATCACCGTCAACAAGGCGGACGGCCCGCACGAGCGCGACGCCCGCGCCGCCGCCCGGGAACTGGCGGGAGCGCTGCGCCTGATGCACGGCAAGGACGCCTTCTGGACGCCGCCGGTGCTCAGTTGCAGCGCGCGCGAGTCCACCGGTCTCGACACCGTCTGGGAGCGGCTCGAACAGCACCGCTCCCTGCTGGACTCCACCGGCCGGCTGGCCGCCCGGCGCCGCGACCAGCAGGTCGAGTGGACGTGGAGCATGGTCCGCGACGAACTCCTGGGCCGGCTGCACGCCGATCCGTCGGTGCGCGCCCTCGCGCCCGCTCTGGAGCAGCAGGTCAGGGACGGAGAAGTCACCGCCACCCTGGCCGCCGACCGCATCCTGAAGGCCTTCGGGGGCCGGGCGGACCGATAGCCCTCCCGTTCGTGTGCCCGTGAGCCCCGCCGGACACGTCCGGCGGGGCTCACGGGGTTCTGGGTGACGACGCGGGCCACGGGTGCGATCGGGGCGGCCCCGCGCGGCAACGGCCACCCGCCCGCGCCGTCGCCGCGCGTGACCTTCGCTGCCACAAGGTCGATACTGCCGGTAGGAGCGCTCCGGCCTCCTCACGTCCGCCCGCCCGACGCACCGAGACGCGGCCCCGTCGCCGCGCCCGCCGAGATCACCGGGAGATAGCCATGAGGATGTTGATCAACGTCGCCGAGACCGTGGTGGCGGACGCGCTGCGCGGCATGGCGGCCGCCCATCCCGAGCTGACGGTCGACGTGGAGAACCGGGTGGTCGTACGGCGGGACGCCCCCGTGGCGGGAAGGGTCGCCCTGGTCTCCGGCGGCGGTTCGGGGCACGAGCCGCTGCACGGCGGCTTCGTGGGCCCGGGGATGCTCTCGGCGGCCTGTCCCGGCGAGGTCTTCACCTCCCCGGTGCCCGACCAGATGGTGCGGGCCGCGGCGGCCGTGGACAGCGGGGCGGGCGTGCTGTTCGTGGTGAAGAACTACACCGGTGACGTGCTCAACTTCGACATGGCGGCCGAACTGGCCGAGGACGAGGGCATCCAGATCGCGAAGGTGCTGGTCAACGATGACGTGGCGGTGACCGACAGCCTGTACACCGCCGGTCGGCGCGGCACCGGCGCCACGCTGTTCGTGGAGAAGATCGCGGGCGCGGCGGCCGACGAGGGGCAGCCGCTGGAGCGGGTGGAGGCGATCGCCCGGCAGGTCAACGACGGCTCCCGCAGTTTCGGCGTCGCGCTCGCCGCCTGCACCACCCCGGCCAAGGGCAGCCCCACCTTCGACCTCCCGGCCGGTGAGCTGGAGCTGGGCGTCGGCATCCACGGCGAGCCGGGCCGGGAGCGGCGCGCCATGATGACCTCGCGGGAGATCGCGGACTTCGCGGTGCACGCGATCCTGGAGGACCTGCACCCGCGCAATCCGGTGCTGCTGCTGGTCAACGGCATGGGCGCGACGCCGCTTCTTGAGCTGTACGGCTTCAACGCCGAGGTGCACCGCGTCCTCGCCGAGCGCGGCGTCGCCGTCGCCCGCACACTGGTCGGCAACTACGTCACCTCCCTGGACATGGCGGGCGCCTCCGTCACCCTGTGCCAGATCGACGAGGAGCTGCTGCGGCTGTGGGACGCGCCGGTGAACACGCCGGGGCTGCGCTGGGGCGTGTGACCCGGCGACCGTGCCCGGACACCTCGACCGTACCTACCACGCAAGGGAGTTCCAGTGCTCGACGCCGATTTCTTCCGCCGTTGGATGACGGTGGCCGCCGTGTCCATGGACCGCGAGGCTGACCGGCTCACCGCCCTCGACTCGCCCATCGGGGACGCCGACCACGGCAGCAATCTGCAGCGCGGGTTCGCGGCCGTGCGGACCGTGCTGGAGAAGGAGGCGCCCGACACGCCCGGCGGGGTGCTGGCCCTGGCGGGACGGCAGCTCATCTCGACGGTGGGCGGCGCGTCGGGCCCGCTGTACGGGACGCTGCTGCGCCGGACCGGCAAGGCGCTCGGTGACGCGGCCGAGGTGAGCGAGGAGCAGTTGGCCGAGGCGCTGCGTGCCGGGGTGGACGGGGTGCGGACGCTGGGCGGTGCCGCGCCGGGCGACAAGACGATGGTGGACGCGCTGGTACCGGCCGTGGACGCGCTCGCCGACGGTTTCACGGCGGCCCGTTCGGCGGCCGAGCAGGGCGCCGAGGCGACCACGCCGTTGCAGGCCCGCAAGGGCAGGGCGAGCTATCTGGGCGAGCGCAGCATCGGGCACCAGGACCCGGGGGCCACGTCGTCGGCGCTGCTGATCGCCGCGCTGGCCGAGGCGGCGGACGGGGCGGAGGGCTGAGATGGGCGAGGGCAGGCTGGTCGGAATCGTGCTGGTGTCGCACAGCGCCGAGGTGGCCGCGTCGGTGGCCGAGCTGGCGAAGGGGCTGGCGGGCGGGGGCGCGGCGGTCCCGGTGGCCGCGGCGGGCGGCCGGCCGGGCGGCGGGCTCGGCACCAGCGCCGAGCTGGTCAGCGCCGCCGCGGCGGCCGTGGACCAGGGGGCGGGGGTGGCTGTCCTCACCGATCTCGGCAGCGCCGTGCTGACCGTGAAGGCGCTGCTCGCCGAGGGGGACGAACTGCCCGACGACACCCGACTGGTGGACGCCCCGTTCGTCGAGGGCGCGGTCGCGGCGGTCGTCACGGCGGCCACCGGCGCGGACCTCGACGCGGTGGAGGCGGCGGCCGCGGACGCGTACGCCTACCGGAAGGCGTGAGCCGCGCCGCTCCCGGGCGGTCCGCCCCCTCCCGGGTCCCCCGGCCGGGTGGCCTGTGGGTCAGCCGGTCGGTGCGGCGGCGCCGCTCACCAGGCGGCGGGCCAGCCGCCGGCCCTGCCGGACGGCCGCCGCGTGGTCCTCGATGCGGCCGACCCGGGTGTGTTCGAAGACGATGTAGGTCACGCCCGAGCACGCCCCGCCACCGTTCGGGTCGGCGGGGATGCCCAGGCGGCGGGCGGTGGCGTAGGACGCCTCGCCGATGACGTCGCCTGGGCCGGTGTCGCCGACGACGGCGTACTGCACCTTGCCGCGGTAGAGGACGGCCGCGACCGATCCGCCGCCCAGCCCGTGGCGGCGGTGGTCCCACACGCGGCTCGGGGCGGGCAGCACGATGTAGGGCAGGTGCTCGGCGTTCAGCAGGCGGCCGTCGGACTGCGCGTAGGCCGCGGCGGACGAGTACCGCGGGTCGGTGCGGCGGTTGCAGTGGCGGGTGGGGCGGCCGTCGCAGTCGATGTCCATGTCGGCCTTCCAGAAGACGGCGCCGGGCAGCCCGCAGACGGGGATGGCGGCCCGCGCCCCGGCGTCGGAGCGGTAGCGGCCGCGGGAGACCCGGGTGCAGCGGCGCACCAGGGCCTGCAGGTCGGCGGCGCGGACGTCGCCCTCGCTGCGCGCCGCCGGCTCCTCGTGGGGGCGGTAGGGCACGGTGTCGGCGGGCAGTGTCGTCGGAGCGAGCAGGGCGGCGCTCGCCGCGACGAGCGTCAGCGACTGGACACGCACGATGAGGAACCCTCTCCTCGGGGACATTGACTGGCATTCATCCGACAAGGGATGAATGCCATCGCGCGGGACACGTTAAGGGACCGGACGGCACGGAGCCCGTAACACCTGCCGGGCGGCCGGAGGACCGGCGGCCGCTGCGGCCGGCCCCTTGGCCGTCCGCACCGGCACGGGAGCGGCGCCGCCGGCGTCCCGCGCCTCGGCGCGAAACCCCCTGGCACAAGCGCCAGTTCGGCCGGTTCGGCGACCGGCTCGCACACCGGGTCCGGTGGCCGGACGGGACCGCCCCCTTGATGCGCTCCCGTCAACACGGCATATTGGTCCGGACCATTGATCGCAGCGGTGTCCGGGCCCCGGCACCGCGGTTGACGGGGAGGCAGACCTCGTGCGACGCGTTTTCGGCCCCGTTTCCCGCCGGCGCCGCCTGCCCGGGCGTGTCGTCGCGCTGTGCGGCGCGCTGGCGCTGCTCGCCGCCTGCGGCCGGGGAGCCGCCGACGACGGCGAGGGCGGCGGCCCCGGGGCACCGGCCGGGGTCACCGCCACGGCCGGCAGCGCGACCAGCGTGCACGTCATGTGGAACGCCGTGTCCACCGGCGCGGGGGTACGCGAGTACGAGGTGTACCGCGACGCCGTCAAGGTCGAGGACGTGCCCGCCGGCGAGCACATGGTGGACGTCACCCGGCTGGCCCCTTCGACCACCTACCGCTTCACGGTGCGCGCCCGGGACACCGAGGGGCGGCTCGGGCCGCGCAGCCGGGAGGTGGCGGCGACGACTCCCGCCGCCGTCGCCGCCGACCACTCGCCCCCGTCGCGGCCGTCCGCCCCGCGCGGCCGGGTGGTGGGCGCCCGGGTCGTCCAGCTGTCGTGGTCCGCCGCCACGGACGACCGGGGCGTGACCTCCTACGACGTCTACCAGGGCGGCACGCGGATCCACAGCGTGGGCGGCGGCCAGACCGCGACCGTGCTGACCGGGCTGCGGCCGGGCACCCGCTACTCCTTCACCGTCCGGGCCCGGGACGCGGCCGACAACCTCTCCCCCGCGAGCACGCCCGTCGTCCTCACCACCGCGCCGGGCACCGACGACGGCCGGGGCACCGCGCCCACCGCCTTCCACGCCGCCACCCACCGCACCGACGGGGCGTACTACCTCGACCTCGACTGGATCGCGCCGCGGACCGGGGGCGTGGTGACGGAGTACCAGATCCAGCTCGACGGGCAGCCGGCCACCTCCCTGGTCTGGGGCGGCACGCCGCCGCGCGGCACCGCCTCGTACAGCTTCTACCTGGGACGGGACGCCGGGGTCAGCCACCGGGTGCGGCTGCGCGCCAGGCTCCCGGACGGCACCTGGGGCGGCTTCTCCCCGGAGCTGACCGTGACCACGGGGGCGGGCGGAAAGTAGGGCCCTCACCCGGGTGGACGCGCCGCGCGTGCGGCCGGTGGCCGGGGGCGGTTGGCTGCCCCTGATGAGGCGGTACGGGCGTCCCTCGTCTCCGGCGGTACACGGGATGGTCCGCCGGCCGTGCCGCCGCCGGAGGACGGTCCCATGCGCCACACTCAGCCACACCCGCGCTCCGGCCCGGGCGCCGCGGCGGCCGCCGCCGGCACCGTCGCCGCCGTGCTCGCGCTGTCGGCCGCACCGGCCGCCGCCGGGCCGGGCATCTCGGTGAGCACCAGCGGGTCCACGGTGTCGGTGACCACCAGCGCCTGCGCCCAGGTGGGCGGCGGCTGGGGCACGGCCTCGCTGCTCAGCAACGGCCAGACCCGCTTCGACCAGGGCCGGCGGTCCGCCCTGACCGGGACGGCCACCCTCCAGTCGGCGGCCTGGCAGAGCGTGCTCCCGGGCACCTACACCGTGATCGTGGTGTGCGCGGACAACATCACGGCGGGCACCCAGTCCGTCATCGTCGCCGCCCCCTCGAAGCCGACGGCCGCCGCCACGTCCGCGCCGGCCTCCCCCTCGCGCGGGGTAATGGGCGGCCTCGGCGGCGGCGTCAAGGACTACCGGACCCTCACCCTCGCGGCGGGCGGGGCGCTGGTCGGGGTCGCGATGATCGCGACCGGCTGGGTGCTGCGCCGCCGCCCCCGGCCGTACCGGCTCTGACCCCGGTCTGGCCCCAGGGGGCTCAAGGCGCCGCCGCGGCCCTCACCGGTGCTCCCCGTCCGGCAGGTCCCCCTCCGGCAGCCGTGCGAACTCCTCCAGCGCATGGGTGAGCCACTGGGACCAGAAGGTCTCCAGGTCGATGCCGGCCCGCAGCACCAGATGGCGCAGCCGGTCCTGGCAGCTGTCCCGGTCGGGCGGGAAGTCGCGCCGCTCGATCTCGCGGTACTTGGCCAACTGCCGCTCGTGCAGCTCCAGATGGTGGCGCAGGTCGGCGTCGATGCCCGCCGTGCCGACCACCGCCGCCGCGCGCAGCCGCAGCAGCAGGACGTCCCGGAGCGGCTTGGGCTCCTGGGACGCCGCCGTCCAGCGGGCCAGCTCGGCGCGGCCCGCCGGCAGCACCTCGTAGCTCTTCTTCTGCCCCCGGGCCGGCTGCTCGGCGGGCAGCGCGCGGATCAGGCCGTCCGTCTCCAGTCTTCCCAGCTCGCGATAGATCTGCTGATGCGTCGCCGACCAGAAGTAGCCGATCGACTTGTCGAAACGGCGGGTCAGCTCCAGCCCCGACGACGGCTTTTCGAGCAGGGCGGTGAGGATCGCGTGCGGGAGTGACATGCGCTCATCCTAGGGACGGCCGAACCCGGTCTCCGCGCGCCCGCTACAGGGCCGCCGCCAGCTCCGTGCCCTGCTGGACGGCGCGCTTGGCGTCCAGTTCGGCGGCCACGTCGGCGCCGCCGATCAGGTGGACGGAGCGCCCGGCGGCGACCAGTTCCTCGTACAGGTCGCGGCGCGGCTCCTGCCCGGTGCACAGCACGACGGTGTCCACCTCCAGGACGGTGCTCGCGCCGTCCACGGTGATGTGCAGCCCACAGTCGTCGATCCGGTCGTAGCGCACGCCCGCGACCATGGTGACGCCGCGGTGCTTGAGTTCGGCGCGGTGGATCCAGCCGGTGGTCTTCCCGAGCCCCGCGCCCACCTTGGTGCTCTTGCGCTGCAGGAGGTGGACGGTGCGCGGCGGGGCGGGCCGCTCGGGCGCGGCCAGGCCGCCGGGTGCGGCGTAGTCCGTGTCGACGCCCCAGTGGCGGAAGTACGTCGCCGGGTCCTCGCTCGCCTTGTCGCCGCCGTCGGTGAGGAACTCGGCGACGTCGAAGCCGATGCCGCCGGCGCCCAGGATCGCCACCCGGTCGCCCACCGGGGCGCCGTCGCGCAGCACGTCGAGGTAGCCGAGGACGCGGGGGTGGTCGATGCCGGGGATCTCGGGGGTGCGCGGGGTGACGCCGGTGGCGACGACGACCTCCTCGTAGCCGGTGAGGTCGGCGGCGGCCACCCGGGTGTCCAGGCGTACGTCGACGCCGTGCGCGCCGAGCTGGTGGCGGAAGTAGCGCAGCGTCTCGTCGAACTCCTGCTTGCCGGGGACCTTGCGGGCGACGTTGAGCTGGCCGCCGATCGCGCTTCCCGCGTCGAAGAGGGTGACCTGATGGCCGCGTTCGGCGGCCGCGACCGCGCAGGCCAGCCCGGCGGGTCCGGCGCCGACGACGGCGACCTGCTTGCGCCGCCGGGTCGGGGCGAGCACGAGTTCGGTCTCGTGGCAGGCGCGCGGGTTGACCAGGCAGGAGGTGATCCTCCCGCTGAAGGTGTGGTCCAGGCAGGCCTGGTTGCAGCCGATGCAGGTGTTGATGGCCTCGGGCGTCCCGGCGGCGGCCTTGGCGACGAAGTCGGGGTCGGCGAGCATCGGGCGGGCCATCGACACCATGTCGGCGCAGCCGTCGGCGAGCAGGTGCTCGGCGAGTTCGGGGGTGTTGATGCGGTTGGTGGTGACGAGGGGGACGGAGACCGCGCCCATGAGCTTCTTCGTCACCCAGGTGTAGGCGCCGCGCGGCACGGAGGTGGCGATGGTGGGGATGCGGGCCTCGTGCCAGCCGATGCCGGTGTTGATGATGGTCGCGCCGGCCGCCTCGACGGCCCGGCCGAGGGCGATCACCTCGTCCAGGGACGAGCCGCCGGGCACCAGGTCCAGCATGGACAGCCGGTAGACGACGATGAAGTCCTCGCCGACCGCCTCGCGCACCCGGCGGACGATCTCGACCGGGAAGCGCGTCCGGTTCTCGAAGGAGCCGCCCCAGCGGTCGGTGCGGTGGTTGGTGCCCGCGGCGATGAACTCGTTGATGAGGTAGCCCTCGGAGCCCATGATCTCCACGCCGTCGTAGCCGGCCAGGCGGGCGAGGCGGGCGGTGCGGACGTAGTCCTCCACGGTCCGCTCGACGTCGGCGTCGGTCAGCTCGCGCGGGACGAAGGGGCTGATGGGGGCCTGCAGCGGGCTGGGGGCGACCAGATCGCGGTGGTAGGCGTAGCGGCCGAAGTGCAGGATCTGCAGGGCGATCCGGCCGCCCTCGCGGTGCACGGCGTCGGTGACGAGCCGGTGCCGGCCGGCCTCCTCCTCGGTGGTGAGCCTGGCGCCGCCCTCGTAGGGCCGCCCCTCGTCGTTGGGGGCGATGCCGCCGGTGACGATGAGTCCCACCCCGCCGCGGGCCCGGGCCGCGTAGAACGCGGCCATCCGCTCGAAGCCGCCCTCGGCCTCCTCCAGGCCGATGTGCATGGAGCCCATCAGGACGCGGTTGGGCAGGGTGGTGAAGCCCAGGTCGAGCGGGCTCAGCAGGTGCGGGTAACGGCTCATCGGCCCCTCCGTGCGCGGTGTCGTACCCGCTAGTTGTAGAGGACGCCGAGCCGATTGTGCAACTAGTTGCAAAAAGAGGGGGACGTGCGCCGCCTCACTCCTTCGGCGCAGCGGCCGCCGTCTTTCGCGGACGGCGGCCACCGCGGGGTGTCAGCGGCTCTCCAGCCGTACGTGCAGCTCCCGCTCCTGGTCGCCGGAGGCCGAGCACAGGTCCTGCACGGTGAACAGGGAGTCCAGGGTCGTGCGGAACCGCTCGATCGCCCAGTAGCCGCCCTGCGCGTCGGCGACGACCGACGCGCCCAGGTGCGCGGGGCCGCGGCCGGCGCCGTGGGTCTCGGCCACGTCGAAGGTGCCCAGCCACACCGTCGGGCGTACCTCGTGGTAGTCGCGGGGCACGTCCTGCGTGCGCCGGTCGGAGGAGTAGCAGGCGCACAGGGCCTCGAACACGGTCCGGGCGTCCTCCTTGCTGCACCCGCTCAGCTCCACCGAGACGGATTCCGGGTGTGCTCGCTCGCTGTCCATGGTGATCGCTCCTCTCGTGGCCGCGCCGCGGTCCCCCTCGGGGTTCCCCCGCTGCCGCGCCCCACCCTCGTCCCCCGGCGGAGCACCGCCGCCCGCGGAGCACTGCCGGCGCCGGTGCCGGGCCGCGCGGGCGCTCCTCACGGCCGTCTCGGGGGGACGGCCGCCCCGGGGGTGAGAGATGGTGGAGGAAGGCGACGGACCCTCGGAGAGGTGAGCGTGGGCGCGGTACGGCGGGGTGTGTCGGGTCCGGGGACGACGGTCCGCGTGCACGGGCGAAGGCGGTGGGCTCGATGAGCGCAGCCGGGACTGCCCCGGCCGGGGCCGGCGGTGAGCCGGTGGACGGTCCGCTCCGGCCGAGCGGACTGCTCGACGTGCTCGGTGTGGCCTCGGTCGTCCTCGACGACCAGGGGCGCATCGTGCTGTGGAGCCCGCAGGCCGAGGAACTCTTCGGCTACACGGCGCAGGAGGCGCTCGGGCAGTTCGCGGCCCCGCTGATGGTCCGCGAGGAGCACCTCGACATGGTGGTGCGGCTCTTCGCCGACGTGCTGCGCACCGGCCGGGGCTGGGCGGGCGCCTTCCCGGTCCGGCACAAGGACGGCAGCACCCGCCTGGTGGAGTTCCGCAACATGCGCCTGCTGGACGACCGGGGCGACGTGTACGCGCTCGGGCTCGCCGCCGACCAGTCGACGGTGCGCCGGCTGGAGCGGGAGGTCGCCCTGTCCGAGCGGATCGTCTCCCAGTCGCCGATGGGCCTCGTGGTCCTGGACACCCGGCTGCGGTACGTCTCCGCCAACGCGGCCCAGGAGCGGATCGACGGGGTCCCGGCCGCGGAGCGCATCGGGCGCACGGTCCCCGAGGTGCTGCCGGACCTGAACGCCGCGGAGGTGGAGTCCGCGGCCCTGCGGGTGCTGCGCACCGGGGAGTCGCTGGTCGGCGTGTTCGCCGTGGGCAGGACCCCGGCCGAGCCGGACCAGGACCACGCCTGGTCGATCTCGATGTACCGGCTGGAGGACGCCGCCGGCACCGTCCTGGGCGTGGCCGCCTCCGTCGTGGACGTCACCGAGCAGTACCGGGCGGGCATCGAGGCGGAGGCCGCGCGCCGCCGGCTCGCCCTGATCGCGGACGCCTCGGCCCGGATCGGCACCACCCTGGACCTGGACCGCACCGCCCGCGAGCTGGCCGACGTCGCCGTGCCCGAACTGGCGGACGTCGCCGCCGTGGACCTCCTGGAGGCGGTCGTCGAGGGCCGGCACAGCACCCTGGGGCCCGCCGAACCGGCGGTCTTCCGCGCCCTCGCGGTGCGCGCCGACCACGCCACGGACGCCCTGGAGGCGGCCGACCCGCCCGGCCAGATCGCCCGCTACGGCCCCGACCGCCTGGTCACCCGGTGTGTGCGCACCGGGCTCCCGGTGCTGGTGGCGCAGGTCAAGGACGAGGACCTGGCCCGGATCGCCCGCTCCCCCGAGGCGGCCGTGCTCCTCGACCGCGCGGGCGTGCACTCGTACCTGGCGGTACCGCTGATCGCGCGCGGCGAGGTGCTGGGCGCGCTGGACCTCAAGCGCACCCGCGACCCGCGGCCGTTCAGCGAGGACGACGTCCTGCTGGCCCGGGAGCTGGCCGCCCGCGCCGCCGTGCAGATCGACAACGCGCGCTGGTACCAGAACGCCCGCGACACCGCCCTCACCCTCCAGCGCAGCCTGCTGCCCCGGCACCCGTCCGTCACCGGCGGCCTGGAGGTCGCCTCCCGCTACCAGCCGGCCGGCGCCACCACCGAGGTCGGCGGCGACTGGTTCGACGTGATCCCGCTGGAGGACGACAAGACGGCCCTGGTCGTCGGCGACGTCATGGGCAGCGGCATCGGCGCCGCCGCCACCATGGGACGGCTGCGCACCGCGACCAAGGCCCTCGCCTCCCTCGACCTGGACCCGGCGCGCCTGCTCGAACACCTCGACCGGATCACCGACGGCCTGGACCACTCCATCGCCACCTGCCTGTACGCCGTCCACGATCCGCGGCTGCGCCAGTGCCGGATCGCCAACGCCGGGCACCTGCCGCCCGCGCGGGTCCGGCCGGGCCGGCCCCCGGAGCTGCTCGACCTGCCCACCGGGGTGCCGCTGGGCGTCGGCGGCGTCGCGTTCTCCACCACCACCGTGAGCCTGGAGCCGGGCGACCAGCTCGTGCTGTACACGGACGGGCTGGTCGAGACCCGCCGGCATCCGCTGGACGAGCGCCTGGACCTGCTGCTGACCCTGCTGGACGATCCGCAGCGCCCGCTGGAGGAGCTGTGCGACCTGCTGCTGCGCGCCCTGCGCCAGCCGGACAACCACGACGACGTGGCCCTGCTGGTGGCCCGCGCCCAGAACCCGCGGTGAGCAGGGGATCTAGGGCCGGGTGCCGACGACCACGTGGGCGTACGACTCCTCGCAGACCGCCAGGCGCGGGACGAGTCCGGCCGCCGAGAAGGCGGCCAGGGCCGCCCGTGCCTGGTGCTCGCCGGTCTCGACCAGGAGGCAGCCGCCGGGGGCGAGCCAGTCGGGGGCGCGGGCGGTGACCCGGCGCAGTACGTCGAGGCCGTCGGCGCCGCCGTCCAGCGCGACGGCCGGTTCGTGGTCGCGGGCCTCCGGCGGCAGGAACGCGACCTCGCCCGTGGGCACGTAGGGCACGTTGGCCGCGAGGACGTCCACCCGGCCGCGCAGGGCGGCGGGCAGCGGCTCGAACAGGTCGCCCCGGTGGACCCGGCCGCCGCGGGGGCCGATGTTGCGGCGGGCGCAGCGCACCGCCGCCGGGTCGATGTCGGCGGCGTGCAGCTCGACCGGGCCGAGCGCGGCGGCCAGCGCGGCGCCCACCGCGCCCGAGCCGCAGCACAGGTCCACGACGACGGAGGCGTCCGGCGCCTGCGCCAGGGCCTGGTCGACCAGGAACTCGGTACGGCGCCGGGGCACGAAGACGCCCGGTTCCACGGCGATGCGCAGCCCGTGGAAGGAGGCCCAGCCGAGGACCTGTTCGAGCGGCAGCCCGGTGGCGCGCCGTGCGACGAGGGCGGTGACCTCGCGCGGGCCGCGGGCGGTCGCGAGGATCAGCTCCGCCTCGTCCTCGGCGAACACACAGCCGGCCGCACGCAGCGCGATGACGGCCGCGGCACCTACGGCCGGGGGGAAGGACACGAGGGAAGGGGTGGAAGCGGGGGAATCAGGCATGGAGAGCCAGGACCTTTCGGGGGCCGGAGGGCGCCCTCGCGGTCACCTACCGACGGTGATCCGCGCCGTTCCGGGAGGAGAGCACCCGAGCTGACACAGCGGTAATGGGTCTCACCTCCTGGGTCTCCCGCGGCCGGGCTCGTCCTCGGCCGCAGGTCACCCTACCCCAATCGTCAGACGCCGACGGCTTCTTCGGCCTCCTCCTCGGCCGCCTCGGCCTCCCCCTCTGTCCCCTCCTCGGTCTTCTGCTCGGCCCGCCGCGGCACGGCCGGTGGGGCCTGCTCGGGGCGGTGCGCGCCGGCCGCGTGGGCCCCGTGCGAGGTCCGTGTCCGCTCCCGGGCCGCCGCCAGCGCGGTGAGTGCCAGACCGAGCAGCAGCCACACCACGAGCGTCACCGCGTCGCGGCCCAGGCCGTCGCCGCCGAAGTACAGCAGGCTGCGGGTGCCCTCGACGAACCCGGCGCCGTTCCAGAAGGCGTGCAGGGCGCCGAAGAAGCCGTTCTGCAGTTCGGGCCGGAACAACCCGCCGGAGCTGGTGAAGTTGAGCATCACGAACAGCACCATCATGGTGAGCGTGGTCCAGCGCTTGAGGAAGGTGTGCAGGCCCACGCCGATGAAGAGGATGCCGGCGGAGTAGAGCCAGGCCAGGCCCCAGACGCCCGCGAGGTCGTGGTGGGCGAGGTGGAAGACGGGTCCGGCGAGCAGCGCGCCGATGCCGCTCACCACGGCGGACACGCCCAGCGTGAGCAGCGCCCGGACGCGCATCGCCAGGGCGGCGCCCGCGGCGCCGAGGGCGGCGGCGGAGGCGTACGAGCCGATGCTGACGGCGATCAGCAGGAAGAACAGTCCCTGCCCGGTCGGGTCGGCGGCGGCCGGAGCGGCCACGTCGGTCACCTTCAGCGGCAGCCCCTGCCCGGCCGCGACGGGGGTGAAGACCTTCTCGACGGCGGTGGCGCCCATGTCGGAGGCCGCGCTCGCGACCACCAGCTCGGGAGCGTCGGCGCTCGGCACGTACGCCCCCGTGATGTCCCGGGACCTGAGCAGGTCCACGGCCTGGGACCGGGTGCCGACGGTGCGCACGTCGAGCTGGTCGCCCGCCCGGTCCTTGACGGTCTGGGCGAACACCTTGGCCCGCGGCCCCTCGCCGACCACCGCGACGGGCAGGTGGCGCGGCTCGGGGGTCACGAACGCCCCCATGTACGCGAGCCCCATGCCCAGGCACATCAGCAGCGGGGTGATCAGGTGGGTGAGCACATGGCGCAGCGCGGGCGACCTCATCGCTCACAGCCTCCAATGGTTGGCAAATACAACTCCGTTTTCGGTTGTACTATACAACCAGAGGACCGGGGAGGTATTCCGTGGCAGCAGCACAGGGGCCGGACGAGAGCGCCGCCGGGCGGCACGAGACGGCCGTCGAGACCATCCAGCGGGAGATGACGGCCTTCGCCCGCCGGGCCAGGGCCTCGGCTGGGCGGATGCATCCCGAGCTGTCCCTGGTGTCGTACACGCTGCTCGGGCATCTGGAGGAGCGCGGCGGCTGCCGCGCCACCGATCTGGCGGCGCACTACGCGCTGGACAAGTCCACCGTCAGCCGCCAGGTGGGCGCGCTGGAGCGGACCGGGCTGATCGAGCGGCGCCTGGACCCGGAGGACCACCGGGTCCAGGTGCTGCATCTGACGGAGGCCGGCCGGCAGATCCTCGCCCAGGTCACCGAGAGCCGCCGGGCGGCGTTCCACGCACGGCTCGCGCAATGGCCGCGGGAGGATCTGGAGCGGTTCGCGGGATACCTCACCCGCTACAACTCCTGGAGCCCGCCCCAGGACGCCGGCTGACGCGACGGCGGGCGGGCTCCCGCACTCGATTCCGGGCCACCGGCCGCTATGCCACCGGCACGGCCACCCGGCCGTCGGTCAGGTGCTCGGGTGCGCGGGCCGCGAGGAAGGCGGTGCGGCGCCGCAGCCGGAAGCCCAGGGACTCGTAGAGCCGGATGGCGTTCGTGTTGCCCGCGCCGGTGTGCAGGAACGGCGTCTCGCCGCGGGCGCGGATGCCGTGGGCGACGGCGAGGACCAGCCGGGAGGCCAGGCCGTGGCCACGGTGTCCGGGGTCGGTGCAGACCGCGCTGATCTCGGTCCAGCCGGGCGGCCGCAGCCGCTCCCCGGCCATCGCGACGAGCACGCCCTCCCTGCGTATGCCCAGGTAGGTGCCCAGTTCGATGGTGCGCGGCAGGAACGGTCCCGGCTGGGTGCGGGCGACCAGAGCGAGCATCTCGGGGACGTCGGCGGGGCCGAGGCGGACCGCCTCCGGGTCGGGGGCGGCGGGCAGCGTGTCGTCCACGAGCTGCACGCCCTCGACCCGCGCGGTGACCTCCCAGTCGTCCGGCACCCGCCCCCGGAAGCCGGGCAGCGGGATCTCGGCGCCGGGCCCGGTGAGCGCGGCGAGGTCGGCCCAGTCCCGCGCGTCGGGTTCGTCGGGCAGCGCCAGCCACGGCGAGACATCGACGGCATAGCGCAGCACCCGGCCACGCCGCTCGGCGAACCGGGCATGCGGGCCGGTCAGGGCGGCCCGCGCCGGATTGTCGAGAACGTGCGGGGCGGCCTCCGGCCCGGTGTGCGCGGAGTCCGACTGGGTGCCGCCGGAGACCGGCCCAGCCTTCCCGGAGACCGACTCGGTGCCACCGGAGACCCGCCCAGCCTTCCCGGAGACCGACTCGGTACCTCCGGAGACCCGCCCAGCCTTCCCGGAGACCAGCTCAGTACCTCCGGAGACCGGCCCGGGGCTCTCGAAGACCGCCTCGGCACCCGGGGAGGTCGGCCCGGCCCCTCCGGAGACCGGCCTGGCGCCCCGGGAGATCGCCTCGCCGCCCCGGGCGATCGGCCCGGCACCCCCGGAGAACACCTCGCCCCGCGAGACCGGCCCGACACCCCCGGAGAACACCTCGCCACCCCGCGAGACCGGCCCGACACCCCCGGAGAACACCTCGCCACCCCGCGAGACCGGCCCGACACCCCCGGAGAACACCTCGCCGCCTCGCAAGACCGGCCCGGCACCGGAAATCACCTCGCCACCCCCGGAGCCCGGCCCAGCACCCCGCCGCGTCGGCTCGTCGCCGTTCACGATGACGCCACCTCGATCACGATCTTGCCGCGGGCGTGCCCGGCCTCGACTTCGCGCAGCGCGTCGCCGGCCTGATGCAGCGGGAAGGTCCGGGTCACGTGCGGGTCCAGTTCGCCGCGGACGACGAGGTCGGCCACCGCGTCCAGGACGGCCGCGGTCCGCTCCCGGGCCACCCGGGCGCCGCCGAGCGCCTCGACGGTCTCCACCGGCGCCCCGGCGGTCACCAGCCGGGCGCCGCCGGTGAGCAGGCCGGCCGCCTCGGTGAGCACGTCGCCGCCGACCAGGTCGTAGACGCCGTCGACGCCGTCCGGGGCGACGGCCCGCACCCGTTCGCCCCAGCCGGGCCCGGAGGGCACGTGCACCGCGCCGAGCGACTCCACGAAGTCCTTCTTGCCCTCGCCCGACACCCCCACCACCCGCAGTCCGAGAGCGCGGGCGATCTGCGCGGCGGCCGAGCCGACCCCGCCGCCCGCGCCCGTGACCAGCACGGTCGCCCCGGCCGGCAGACCGAGCTGGCGCAGGCCGTCGTACGCGGTGGCCGCCGCGACCGGCAGGGTGGCGGCGTCGGCGAAGGACAGCGCGGCGGGCTTGTGCGCGGTGACCGCGGCCGGCAGCAGAACGTACTGCGCGTAACCGCCCGTCACCGTGTTGCCGAAGACCTCGTCCCCGGCGCCGAAGCCGGTCACGCCCGCACCGGTCTCCTCCACGACCCCGGCCGCCTCGCTGCCCATGACCACGGGGAAGACCGGCTCGCCCGCGCCCGGACGGCGGAAGCCCGCGCGCAGTTTCCAGTCGACGGGGTTCACCCCGGCCGCGCGCACCGCGATCAGGACCTCTCCCGGGCCCGGCCGGGGCCGGTCCACCTCCACCAGCGCCTCGGCCTCCGGGCCGCCGTACCGGGTGAAGACATACGCCTTCGGCATCGCTCCCACTCTCCTTCGCTGTCACCACCTCGCCGGCCACGGGGGCGAACCTGGGCCGGCACGCACCTGCAAGGAAGATCGCCGGGCGGCTATTCCCGGCGCGCGGCAGAGTTCACACGGCCGTCACGAAGCGCGGGCCGGACCGATCCCGGGCGGGCGCGGCGAGCGCGTACCGTGGGGCGCGCGGTGCGTCCGTGCCGGTGGGAACACGTACGGTCGCACGCGTACGGTTGACTGCGTAAGCAACCGTCCCGCCGCGCCGGCGGGAGAGATCGTCCGCTCGACCAGCGGGCCGCCGCACGCCCGGCGGCCTGGAGGCTGCACCCGTATGAACGTCACCCGAGGCTTCACCGGGCGCCCGCGCGTCGACCGTCCGGGCCTGCCGCCCGGGCAGTACGACGCGGGCGACGACTGGCCCGTGCTCTCGGCCGAGGTCACGCCCGACCTCACGCCCGCCGACTGGACCTTCCGCGTCGACGGCCTGGTCGCCGAGGAACGCACCTGGGACTGGTGGCAGGCCCGCGCGCTGCCGGAGTCGGTCTACGAGGGCGACATCCACTGCGTGACGAGCTGGTCGAAGTTCGGGGTGCGCTTCGGGGGCGTGTCGCTCGACGTGTTCCTGGACGCGGTGCGGCCCGACGCCGCCGCCACGCACGCCGTGGCCTACTCGCACACCGGTTACACCAGCAATCTGCCGCTCGCGGACCTGCGCGGCGGCCGCGCCTGGATCGCGTTCGACCACGACGGCGCGCCGCTGTCCGCCGAGCACGGCGGTCCGGCGCGGCTGCTGGTGCCGCACCTGTACTTCTGGAAGAGCACCAAGTGGATCGCGGGCCTGCGCCTCCTCGACCACGACGAGCCGGGCTTCTGGGAGCAGAACGGCTACCACGCCCGCGGCAACCCCTGGCAGGAGCAGCGGTACTCCGGTGACTGAGACGTTCGCGCCCCCGACCCGGTTCGCCGTGCCCGGCCGGATCGCCGTCAGCGAGCAGGCCGCGGGCAGCTGGCAGACGGCGACCCTGACCGAGATCCGGCGCGAGACCCCGCGTGCGTCCACCTTCCGGCTGGCGGTGCCGGGCTGGACGGGGCACCTGCCCGGGCAGCACCTGATGCTGCGGCTGACCGCGCCGGACGGCTACTGCGCCCAGCGCCACTACTCGCTCGCCTCCGCGCCCGACGACTCCGGGCACATCGAACTGACGCTGGACCACGTCGAGGGCGGCGAGGTCTCCGGCTGGTTCCACACCGTGGCCCGGCCCGGCGACCGGATCGAGGTGCGCGGGCCGCTGAGCGGCTTCTTCGCCTGGCCCGGCGACCGCCCGGCGCTGCTGCTCGGCGCGGGCTCGGGGGTGGTGCCGCTGATGTCCATGGTGCGCCACCACCGGGCGCGGCGGCTGACCGTGCCGCTGCGGCTGCTCGTGTCCGCACGCAGCCCCGAACAGCTCATCTACGCGCGGGAGTTCGGCGCCGAAACCACCCCCGTGTTCACCCGCGAGGCCCCGGCGGGCACGCCGGTGGGGCGGCTGTCGGCCGCGCGGCTGGCGCCGCTGGTGGCCGAACGGCCCGCGGGCGGCTGGGAGGCGTACGTGTGCGGCTCCAACTCCTTCGCGGAGCACGCCTCCCGACTGCTCGTCGCGGCGGGCCTGCCCGTGGACCGCATCCGCATCGAGCGCTTCGGCTGAGGACCCCGGGGCCCCGGGGGATCTGCCGCGCATTCTCGGACATGCCGGTTTCTTCACCCGCCCTCTCCTCCACGCCCCACGAGAGGGGCGCCGCCGGGCATCCGTGCGGAACTCCGCGCCCCCGGTGGCGCGTCGAGGGGTCACAGGGCGCGGGAGGGATTCGGTCAACTCCCGGACCGAGGCTTCAAACTGGTTTAGACCAATGATAGATGTGGTGGCACAATGAGCCCACGCGGCTACGGTACGTGACCCACAGGAGGCGGGGCATGGCCCGCACCACCCCCCAGGACCACCCGACGGCGGACGTTCCGGCCGAGGAACGGCCGCTGTACTGGAGAATCGCCACCGAACTGCTCGCCGAGCTGCACACCGGCACCATACCGCCCGGCGAACGGCTGCCGGGAGAAAGGAAGTTGGCCGAGCATTTCGGCGTCAGCCGGGAGACCGTGCGCCAGGCGCTGGAGGTGCTGCGCCACGACGGGCTGGTCGCCACCGACCGGCGCGGCAGCCACGCCACCCTGACCGGGGCGCCCGCCGAGGCGCCGTCCTGTCTGGCCTTCCCGGTCGGCGCCCGCGCCGCCGGCCACCCGGACGCCTTCGACCGCACCTCGGTGACCTGGGAGGCCCCGCCGCCGGCCCACGCCGCCGCGCTCGGCCTCGCCCCGCACCGGCCGACCCTGGTGCACCGCTACCGGTCGGCGGCGGCCGACGGCACCGGGCTGCGCACGGCGGTGACGTCGTTCTCCGCCGTGGCGCTCGCCGAGGTCGAGGAACTGGCCCGCTACCGGTACCGCGCCGACGGCTCGGCCGCCGCCCAGCTGAGCCGGGTCTACGACTGGATGCGCCAGGCGGGCCTGACCCTGCACCACCGGGACGCCATCACCCGGCTGCCGGACGGCCCCACGGTACGGGTGACCCGGCGCGTCCACGACCAGTACGCGCGCCCACTGGAGATCACCGACCTCGTGGCGGAGGCCGGACAGGACGCGCTCGTCTACGAGTTCACCCTGCCGGCGGCTGTCTGACCGTCACCGGCGGCCGTCCGACCCGTCATCGGCGGTGTTCCGGCCCGTCGCCGGCGGCGGTCGGGTGCCCGTCAGGGCAGCCTGCGGGCCGCGACCACCCGGGCCCGCGGGCTGCCGTCGTCGCGCCGGCCGAACCCGGGCAGCGGGTACGACTCGACCCGGAACCCGGCCCGTTCCAGCTCCCGCAGTACGTCACCGAAGCCGAACGCGCGGTAGTACATCACGAACGGAGGCCGCCACACGGCGTTGCGCACCCGCATCACCAGATCGAAACCGAGCAGCGTCCAGGACGCCCGCGAACCCGGCCGGGGCGGGGCACCCACCGGCAGCGCGAACACCCCGCCGGGCCGCAGCACCGAGTGCACCTGCCGGAAGAGCCGGGGCAGTTCGGCCGGGCGGAAGTGGCCGAGCGCGCCGAAGCTGACGACGAGGTCGAAGGCCGCGGTGAACGGCAGGGCCCGGGCGTCCGCGCGCACCAGCGCCGGCCGCGGGCCGGGTCCCGCCGCTCCGGCCGGGTCCGCGACGGTGAGCATCCCGGCGCTGAAGTCGACCCCGGTGACGCTCCGGCGGCACACCCGCCCGAGCACCCCGAGACCGGCGCCGGTCCCGCAGCACAGGTCGAGCCCGTCGTCGTACGGCCCGATGTCCGCCAGGAGGGCTCCGGTGGCGTCCAGCACCGCGTCCGGCGTCCGGTAGGGCGTGTGGTCGAACTTGGGCGCGAGCAGGTCGTAGCCGCGCTCGACGGAGGACAGCGCCTGCACGGCGAGTTCGCGCAGCGTGGGACCTTCGGGACTGAACACCCGCCTCAGCCTAGACCTCCGCCCGGCCGCCGTGCTACCTTGCACACAGCACCTGTGTACGCCGCTTCTTTCGGCGCCGGTGCGGTCTCTCTCCTTCTCCGCTTCTCCACCGGATGCGCCGCTCCCTCCGCGAGTCCGCCGCATCCGCTTCCCGTCACCTCCCGGTGCGCAGCACTTGCCCCGTGATCCTCACGGTCGCCGCACCCGGACGGTGTCTCCCCGCCGCCCCAGGCCGGTGCGCACACCGCCTTTGCCGCGCGGCCCCTCCCCTTCCGCACGTCACCGTGGACCCGTCCGTGAAAGGACCACCCTCCATGACCACCACACTCGAACACCCGCCGGTACGCCGGCAGCCGTCCGCCGACGCCCAGCTCGTCACCGGCGTCCTGGACCTCGACGCGCACGGCAAGGGCCTGCTGCGCGGCACCGATCTCCAGCCGGCCCCCACCGATCCGCAGGTCCCCGCCGCGCTGATCCGCCGCCACGGCCTGCGCAAGGGCGATCTGGTCGAGGGCGTGCTCGGCGCCCAGCGCTCGGTCACCGCGCTCACCCGCGTGGGCGGACGCACCCCGGACGCCCTCCAGGGGCGGCGCCGCTTCGCCGACCTGACGCCGCTGCACCCCCGCACACGCCTGCGCCTCGAACACCCGGCCGCCGGACTCACCGGGCGGGTCGCGGACCTCGTCGCCCCCGTGGGCAAGGGGCAGCGCGGGCTGATCGTGGCGCCGCCCAAGGCCGGCAAGACCGTGCTGATCCAGCAGATCGCCGCCGCCGTCGCCGGGAACCATCCCGAGTGCCGGCTGATGGTCGTGCTGCTCGACGAGCGCCCCGAGGAGGTCACCGACATGCGGCGCTCGGTGCGCGGCGAGGTCTACGCCTCCACCTTCGACCAGACGCCCCGCCGGCACATCGCGCTGGCCGAACTCGTCATCGAACGGGCCAAGCGGCTGGTCGAGGCGGGCGAGGACGTCGTCGTCCTGCTGGACTCCCTGACCCGGCTGTGCCGGGCGCACAACAACGCGGCGGCCGCGGGCGGCCGTACCCTCAGCGGCGGTGTCGACGCGGCCGCGCTGCACGGCCCCAAGCGCCTCTTCGGGGCCGCGCGCCTGGCCGAGGAGGGCGGCTCGCTCACCATCCTCGCCACCGCGCTGGTGGAGACCGGCTCCCGCGCCGACGACTTCTTCTTCGAGGAGCTGAAGGGCACCGGCAACATGGAGCTGCGGCTGAACCGCGAACTCGCCTCCCGCCGGGTCTTCCCGGCCGTCGACATCGCCGCCTCCGGCACCCGCCGCGAGGAACTCCTCTTCTCCCCCGCCGAGTTGACGGCGAGCCGCGGTCTGCGCCGGGCCCTCGGCAACCGCGAGGGCCGGGCCGCCGGCCTGGAGACCCTCCTGGACCGGCTGCGCGCCACCCCGGACAACGCCGCCTTCCTGCGCCTCGTCCAGCCGACACTGCCGAGCGCCTGAGCCGCCGAGCTGCTGAGGCGCTGGACGGCTGGACGGCTGGACGGCTGGACGGTCGAGGGGCCGCGGGAAGGCCCGAGGGGCCCATGGGCCCGGCGGCCGCCGTACGGCACCGGCGGTGCGCGCGGCCCCGAACGGCCGTGCGCGCTGGGGCATCCGGGTGCCCGAGGTCCCCGTTCGGCCCCCGGCAAGGTCTCGCCTGTCCCGTTTCGTCCCTACGTTTGCGATATGACGATCCGATCTTCCTTCCGAGCTGCCGTATCGACCTGCGCTCTCTGCGCGGCGGGCGTGCTCATAGTCAGCTCCCCGGTCGCGGCGGCGAGCGGGGCCGGTACGGACTCGGGCGCGGGAGGACGGCCGGACTCGGCGGTCCCGCAGCCCGCCCTGCTGGAGCACGAGGGCACCCAGGTCCGCCTCCGCGCCGGCGCGCCCGAGACGCCGCAGGTCTCGGCGCTGTCCTGGGTGGTGGCCGACGCCACCACCGGAGAAGTGCTCGCCGCGCACAACGCGCACGAGAAGCTGCCGCCCGCCAGCACCCTCAAGACCCTGTTCGCGCTGACCGTGCTGCCCTCCTTCCCCGGCGGCGTCCAGCACACCGTCAGCACGAAGGACCTGGCCGGCATCGGCGAGGGCAGCAGCCTGGTGGGGGTCGTCGCGGGCCACACCTACCGGGTGTCCGACCTGTGGCGCGGGGTGTTCCTCAACTCCGGCAACGACGCCGTGCACGTACTGGCCGCCCTCAACGGCGGCTGGAACCAGACGGCCCGCCAGATGCAGGTCAAGGCCCGCACCCTGGGCGCGCTGGACACCCAGGTCGTCTCCCCGGACGGCTACGACGCCGACGGGCAGGTCTCCTCCGCGTACGACCTGGCCGTGTTCGGGCGGGCCGGGCTGCGCAATCCGGACTTCGCCCGCTACTGCTCCACCGCGTCGGCCGCCTTCCCGGGCGACGGCGGCAGCACGTTCCAGATCGCCAACACCAACCGGCTGCTCACCGGCAACGACGGGGTGGCTCCGTACCCCGGCCTGATCGGCGTCAAGAACGGCTACACCAGCAACGCGGGCAACACCCTGGTCGCCGCCGCCCAGCGCGACGGGCACACCGTCCTGGTGACGGTGATGAACCCGCAGGAGGGCGACGGCTTCGAGGTGTACGAGGAGGCGCGCGCCCTGCTCGACTGGGGGTTCGACGCCACCGGGCGGGTCGACCCGGTCGGTTCCCTCGACGGGCTGCGCCCGGTGGCGCACCACGCGCAGATCGTGGTCCCGCCCGTCGCGGCCGGCGGGACCGGCACCGGGAGCCGGGGCGCGGGCGGCTCGGCGCCGGACTGGACCGAGACGGGGGCGATCGCGGGCGCCGTGGGCCTGGGCGCCGGGGCGGTGCTGCTGGGGCTGCGGCGCAGAAGCGGACGGCCGGCCCGCGGCTGACCGCGCCCCGCCGCGCACAGTGCCCCGCGCACAGACGCCCCGCACCGCCCGCCGTACCGCTCGGCGCCGCCGCTGCCGCTCGGCCGGGCCGGCTCAGAACACCGACAGCCCGGTGAGCGTGGTGAAACGGTCCAGGGCGGCCACCCCCGCCACCGAGTTGCCCCGCTCGTCCAGTCCCGGACTCCAGACGCACAGGGCGCACCGGCCGGGCACGACGGCGATGATGCCGCCGCCCACCCCGCTCTTGCCGGGCAGCCCCACCCGATAGGCGAAGTCACCCGCCGCGTCGTACGTCCCGCAGGTCAGCATGACGGCGTTGACCTGCTTGGCCTGGCTGCGGCTGAGCAGCCGGGTGCCGTCGGCCCGGATGCCGTGCCGGGCCAGGACGGTGGCCGCCAGGGCCAGGTCGGCGCAGGACGCGGCGATCGAGCACTGGCGGAAGTACTGGTCGAGCAGGACCGGCACCGGGTTGTCGATGTTGCCGTAGGACGCCATGAAATGGCCCAGGGCCGCGTTGCGGTCGCCGTGGGCCGTCTCGGAGGCGGCGACCTCCAGGTCGAAGTCCAGGCCCGGATTGCCACTCTCGGCGCGCAGCAGGCCGAGCAGTTCCCCGGCCGCGTCACCGGTACGGGTCTGGAGGCGGTCGGTGACGACCAGGGCACCGGCGTTGATGAACGGGTTGCGCGGGATGCCGTTCTCGTACTCCAGCTGCACCAGGGAGTTGAAGGGGTTGCCGGAGGGCTCGCGGCCCACGTGCTCCCACAGTTCGTCGCCCTCGCGGGCCAGGTCCAGGGCGAGGGTGAAGACCTTGGTGATGGACTGCGCGGAGAACGGCTCCCGCCACTCCCCCACCCCGTACACCGTGCCGTCCAGCTCGGCGACGGCCATGCCGAAGGCGCGCGGGTCGCGGGCCGCGAGCGCCGGGATGTAATCGGCGGGACGCCCTCGCCCGGGGGTCCGCTCGATCTCCTCGGCGATGCGCTCCAGGACGGGCTGGAAGGTCATCGAGGACGTCATGATCACCATTGTCCCTCCGGGCCGCTCACCGCGGACGGCAGGTGTCCGTTCCGGCAGGTGTCCGTTCCGGCAGGTCACCATCCCGGCAGGCCAGCGCGGGGCGGTCTCCGGCCGTGCCCGGACGCCCCGCGGTCCTGCGGGGCGCCCGGGCACGGCCGGGGCGCGTCAGGCGCGGGCTGCCGGCAGCGGCTGCGGGGCCAGTGCCCGGACCGGGCGCACCTGGCCGACCGGTTCGCCGCCGCCGAGCAGCACCTCGCCCGCGAACTCGGTGAGCCGGGCCGGATCGACGCCGGCCCGGGCCAGTGCCGCCGCGGCGACCGGTATGCGGGCCCGGTTCGCGCCGTCGGCGATCTTCACGGCGATGGCGCGGCCGTCCGGCAGGGCCGCCACCTGGACGCCCTCGAATCCGTCCTTGGCGAGCAGCCCGGGCACGGCCCGCATCAGCGCGGCCACGTCCCGGCCGGAGCCGGAGGCCAGCTCGGCGTGCTCGCGCATCGCGTCGGCCACCCGGGCCTCCGGTGTGCCCGGCGCGGCCGTGGTGATCCGGGCGGCGGCCCGGGCCAGGCCGTGCAGGGAGATCGCGAACAGGGGCGCGCCGCAGCCGTCCACGCTGGTGCGGGCGATGCGCTGCCCGGTCAGGTCCTCGACGATCTCGGCGACGGCCTGCTGGAGCGGGTGGGCCGGGTCGAGGTAGTCGTCGAGGGACCAGCCGTTGAGCCGGCAGGTGTAGAGCATGGCCGCGTGCTTGCCGGAGCAGTTCTGGGCGAGCCGGGAGGGCATCCGGCCCTCGCGCACCCAGGCGTCCCGCACGACCGGGTCGAAGGGCAGGTCGGGGGTGTTGCGCAGGTCGTCCTCGGTCAGCCCGGCCAGCTCCAGGATGCGCCGCGCGCCGGCGAGGTGGCGTTCCTCGCCGGAGTGGCTGGCGGCGGCCAGCGAGAGCAGCTCGCCCTCCAGCGGCAGCCCGGCCCGCACCATGGCCACGGCCTGGACGGGCTTGACGGCCGAGCGCGGGTAGAAGGCGGCCTCGATGTCGCCGAGCTGGAAGGCGGGGCTGCCGTCGGCGGCCAGGACGACGACCGAGCCGTGGTGGACGCCCTCGACGATGCCGCCGCGCACGACGTGGGCGACGGGGGCGTGGCGGGGTTCGCGGACGAGGGGTGCCTCGGAAAGAGCGCTGCTGTACATCACTGCCTGGATCACTGGTGGGTGGGTGTCGTGGGCGGGGCCGCGCGGGGGTCTCCCGGCGGCCCGGGCGGGCTCAGGGTCCGGTCGGACCGTCAGCCCGGGGCGTGCGCGGGGCGCACGATGTCGGTGAGGGTTGCCTCGACGCAGTCGAGGTGGTGGGACATGGCTCTTGCCGCGTCGGGCTGCGAGCCGTCGGCCAGCGCCTCGACGATCGCCCGGTGTTCCCGGTCGGACTGCTCGCGGCGCCCGCCCAGCTCGTTGAGGAAGGCCGACTGGCGGGCCAGCGCGTCGCGGATCTCCTCGATGAAGCGCCGGAAGACCGGGTTGTGGGCGGCTTGGGCGACGGCCAGGTGGAACAGGGTGTCCAGCGCGACCCAGGAGGCGGTGTCCGTCTCCCGCTCCATCCGCTCCAGCAGCTGGAGCAGGTGGTCCAGGTCCTCGGGCGTGCGCCGCAGCGCCGCGTAGCCCGCGACCGGGATCTCGATGTGCCGGCGCACCTCCAGCAGGTCGCCGGCCGTGTAGTCGCCGAAGGTGGGGTCCGCCGCGGCGCGGGCGACGACGAAGGTGCCCTTGCCGGTCTTCGAGACGGTCAGGCCCATGGTCTGCAGCGCGCGCAGGGCCTCGCGCAGCACGGGCCGGGAGACCTCCAGGGCGCGGCACAGCCCGGCCTCGGAGGGGAGCTTGTCGCCGATCGCGTACTCGCCGCGTTCGATGGCGCCGCGCAGATGGGTGAGGACCGCTTCCATGGCGCTCACGCGCCGCGGCACCACCCCGGCTGTCTGGCTGTCTGACAGGTTCACGGGACCGATGGTCCGGGTTGCCGTACGCGCCTGTCAAGCCGCCGGCCGCGCGCTCCCGGCACGGGGTGCGTACGGGCGCGGAGCCGGACGTACCGGAATCCGCTCAGGCGTCCAGGACCCCCGCGCCCAGCAGCCCGAACAGGGTCAGGCCGATGACGATCCGGTAGACGACGAAGGCGTTGAAGGAGTGCTTGGCGACGAACTTCAGCAGCCAGGCGATGGAGGCGTAGGCGACCACGAAGGAGACGATCGTGCCGACGGCCAGCGGCGCGGCGCCCACCCCCGCGCCCAACGCGTCCTTGAGTTCGTACAGGCCGGCGCCGGTGAGGGCCGGGATGCCGAGGAAGAAGGAGAGCCGGGTGGCGGCGACGCGGTCCAGGTCCAGGATGAGCGCGGTGGACATGGTGGCGCCGGAGCGGGAGAAGCCGGGGAAGAGCAGGGCGAGGATCTGCGAGCAGCCGACCCACATGGCGTCCTTGAAGGAGGTGTCGTCCTCGCCGCGCTTGTGCCGGCCCATCTGGTCCGCGCACCACATCACGGCGCTGCCGGCGATGAGCGAGCCCGCGACCACCCAGAGCGAGGCGAGCGGCCCGTCGATCAGCGGCTTGGCGGCCAGGCCCACGGCGACGATCGGGACGGTCGCGCAGATCACCCACCAGGCGAACTTGTAGTCGTGGTGGTAGCGCTCCTCCCGGTCGACGAGCCCCCGGACCCAGGCGGTGACGATCCGCTTGATGTCCTTGAAGAAGTACACGAGCACGGCGGCGATGGCGCCGACCTGGATGACGGCGGAGAAGCCGACGACGGACTTGTCGTCGACCGGGATGTCCATCAGTCCCTCGGTGATCTTGAGGTGGCCGGTGGAGGACACGGGGAGGAACTCGGTCACCCCCTCGACGACTCCGAGGACGACGGCCTGACCGACGGAGATGGCGCTCATGGGATCCAGTTCTGGGAAGAGACGGTCGACAGTGTTGTAGACGGCGCGTGCGCTGCCGACCCTCTTGCCTTCGCGTGGCGGTCCCGGGTACTGCGTGAGGACGGAGTACTACGCGCAGATGAAGTCCCGGTGACCGCGATCGGTCAGGATCGGAGAAGCCGCAGCGCACTCCCCCGTCCTACCGTGAAACCACCGGCGCACCCGTCGGGCACGACGAGCCATACCGCCAAGGAGTACGCCATGACCACCGGCCTGAAGACGATCATCTATCCCGTCAGGGACCTGGGCCGGGCGAAGGCCCTGTTCGGGGCGCTGCTGGAGGTCGAGCCGTACGCGGACGAGCCGTACTACGTGGGGTACAAGGCGGCCGGGCAGGACGTGGGGCTCGACCCGAACGGGCACGGCAGGGGCATGACCGGACCCGTGCCGTACTGGCATGTCGAGGACATCAGGGGGCGGCTGGCGGCGCTGCTGGCGGCGGGCGCCGAGCTGTTGCAGGACGTCCAGGACGTGGGCGGCGGCCGCCTGATCGCCTCGGTGAAGGACCCGGACGGCAATCCGGTGGGCCTCCTCCAGGACGCGTGAGCGGCGCCGGGCGGCACCCGCGCCCCGGCCGCCGCCCGGCACGGATGCCCACGCGCGGGGGCGCACTACCATGCGGTGCATGGGAGTGAACGCGGCCGGTGCCCGGCTCGGTGAACAGTGGCGGGGCATTCTGTCGGTGCACGCCCGGACGATGTGCGAGATCGACCGCGTACTGCATCCGTACGGGCTGGGCGCGAGCGACTTCGAGGTGCTGGACGTGCTGGCCGCCGAGCCCGCGCCCGAGAGCGCGGGCGGCGAGGGCGACCACTGCCGGGTGCACGACCTCGCCGGCCGGGTGCACCTCAGCCAGAGCGCGCTGTCCCGGCTGATCGGCCGGCTGGAGAAGGACGGCCTCGTCGAGCGGTCGGTCTGCGCGCGGGACCGCCGCGGCGTGTGGGTCGGCCTGACCGGCAAGGGCCGTGACCTGCACACCGAGGTGCTGCCGCTACAGCGCGCCGTGCTCGCCCGGATGCTGGACGGCCGGCGCGGGGACCCCGGGCCGGTCAGCCCTGCGGGCGGGCCAGCAGGGTCCGTACGCCCTCCGAGGTGAGGGTGAGGCCGTGCGGTGAGCTGGCGTCTATGGTGAGCGACAGGTCGTCGGCCGGCCACTGGGAGGCCAGCGCGCCCAGGGGCACCATGCGGTAGCGGGAGACGTAGGGAAGCAGCTCGGACATCTCCAGTTCGGAGGTGAACACGGGCACCACCGGCACCCCGCCCGGCTGTTCCAGGACGGGCAGCGCCACCATCGAGGGGTTGGTGGCGTCCTCGTCGCTCACGTCGTCCGGCACCGGGATCAGTACGTCACTGCCGGCGAGCGTGTTCAGAGCCCCCGTGTCCTCGGCGTTCTCGGCCAGCACGTCCAGCGCCCGCTGGGCAGACGTGGTGGTGTTGTCGTTCGCGGGTGTCTCCATGACAGATTCCCTGGTCGCGGCGGTTGTGGGAGGCGCCCGGGAGGTGACCGCCCGGGTACGGTCCTGGTCGCGTACCCGACCACACACGGCGCAATCGCGCCGGTCCGGGAAATCCGCGGGGCACGTGAGAGGGCCCTCCGCGAGACACCCGCGGAGAGCCCGGGGGGGCTCACTTCCGAACCCTCGTCTTCTGAGTAACCAGCCGGGCGGCACCGACTCACCCTCTCGCCCGTCTGCCCCGTCCGGCCCGCTCCGGCGGGTGTCAGCCGGTGTCCCGGGGCGGGCGGACCCAGTCCAGGGAGCGTTCGACGGCCCGCTGCCAGCTCTCGTACTCCCGGGCGCGGCGTCCGGGGTCCATGTCCGGCAGCCACTGGCCGGCCCGGTGCCAGTTGCGGCGCAGGACCTCCAGGTCGGACCAGTACCCGACGGCGAGTCCGGCCGCGTAGGCCGCGCCGAGGGAGACCGTCTCGGCCACCAGCGGCCGCACCACGGGCACGTCCAGGACATCGGCGAGCAGCTGCATCAGCAGGTGGTCGGAGGTCATGCCGCCGTCCGCCTTGAGCTGTCTGAGGGCGAGCCCGGAGTCGGCGTTCATGGCGTCGACGACCTCCCGGGTCTGCCAGGCGGTGGCCTCCAGCACGGCGCGGGCCAGGTGGCCCTTGGTGATGTAGGAGGTGAGGCCGACGACGACGCCGCGGGCGTCGCTGCGCCAGTGGGGTGCGAACAGGCCGGAGAAGGCGGGCACGATGTAGCAGCCGCCGTTGTCCTCGACCGTGCGGGCCAGGGTCTCGATCTCGGGCGCGGTGTTGATCAGGCCCAGCCGGTCGCGGAACCACTGGACCAGCGAGCCGGTGACGGCCATCGGGCCTTCCAGGGCGTAGACCGTGGGCTCGGTCGCGATCTTGTAGGCGACGGTGGTGAGCAGGCCGTGCCGGGAGCGCACCAGCTCGGTGCCGGTGTTCATGAGCAGGAAGCCGCCGGTGCCGTAGGTGCACTTGGCCTCGCCGGGCGAGAAGCAGGTCTGGCCGAACAGGGCGGCCTGCTGGTCGCCGAGGGCGGCCGTGATGCGCACCCCGGGGAGCAGGGCGCGGGCCTCGCCGTAGCTCTCGGCGGAGGAGCGGATCTCCGGCAGCAGCGCGCGCGGCACGCCGAAGAAGTCCAGCAGTTCCGGGTCCCAGGTCAGGGTGCGGATGTTGACGAGCATGGTGCGGGCGGCGTTGGTGGGGTCGGTGATGTGCAGGCCGCCGTCGGTGCCGCCGGTGAGGTTCCAGATCAGCCAGCTCTCCATGGTGCCGAACAGCACCTCGCCGCGCCGGGCGCGTTCCTCCAGGCCCTCGGTGTGGTCGAAGAGCCAGCGGATGCGGGGCGCCGAGAAGTAGGTGGAGGGCGGCAGGCCGCAGCGGTCGAGGAAGAACTCGTCGCCGGGGCGGTCGCGGAGCGCGTCGACCAGCTCGGCGGTGCGGGTGTCCTGCCAGACGACGGCCCGGCCCAGCGGGGCGCCGGTCCGCCGGTCCCACAGCACGGTCGTCTCCCGCTGGTTGGCGATGCCGACGGCGGCGATCGACGCCGCGTCCGCGCCCGCGCCCTCCAGCGCCTCGGGCACGATCCGCTGCACGTTGCGCCAGATCTCCACCGCGTCGTGCTCGACCCAGCCGGACCGGGGGAAGTACTGCTGATGCTCCCGCTGGGCGACCGAGCACAGCCGTCCGCGCTGGTCGAACAGGATGCATCGGGTGGACGTGGTGCCCTGGTCGATGGACATCACATACCGGTCAACCATGAGGGCCTGCCTTCCGACGCGTCACACGGGTGCCCGGGCCCCGGGGAGCCCGCGGGGCCTGCCAGGAGAGACCTACCGGGCGCTACCAGCGGACCGCTCCCAGGTCCCGGGAAATCGCCCGTGCGGCCTCCCGGAGCAGGGCGGTCAGGGCGGGCAGCGGGTGCCCCCGGGGGTCGCAGATCCGTTCGACGGGGCCGGACAGGCAGATCGCGCCCACCACGAGTCCGCCGTGCCCGCGGATCGGTGCGGCGATCCCGGCGTCGCCCATGCTCATCTCCTGCACCTCCGCTCCCCAGCCGACCTCGCGGATCTCGGCGAGCGCCCGGTCCAGGTCCTCCCGGACGACCAGGGTGTGGCGGGTGTACGCGGCCGGTCCCTCCTCGGAGGGCGGGTCGAGGGTGGCGGCGCCGAAGGCGAGGAGGACCTTGCCGAGCGAGGAGGCGTGCAGCGGTAGCAGCGCGCCCACGTCCAGGGTCTGCAAGGTGTCGTCGGGCCGGAAGACGTGGTGGATGACGAGGACCCGGCCCTCCAGCGGGGTGCCGAGGCGGACCGCCTCGCCGCTGCGGGCGGCCAGCGCGTCGGCCCAGTTGATCGCCCGGGAGCGCAGCTCGTTGACGTCGAGGTAGCTGGTGCCCAGGTGCAGCAGGGCTGCGCCGAGCTGGTACTTGCCGGTGGTCTCGTCCTGCTCGACGAAGTCCACGTGCTGCAGGGTGCGCAGGATGCCGTGGGCGGTGCCCTTGGCCAGCCCGAGGGACGACGCCACCTCGCCGAGCCCGAGCCTGCGCGGGCCGCCGGCGAGCAGGCGCAGGATCGCCGCCGCTCGTTCGATGGACTGGACGGGTCCGGCCATGGGCCGATATTAGTCCTGTTTGCCCCGTTCAGGACTGCTGTTCGGTAATGCCGACCGCCGTTCATTGACCTGACGGCCGTTCGTTCCCTAGCGTGCGTATGCGCGCCATGCCCGCGGCGCCGCCGAAGGAGGAGGGCACATGACCGCAGCGCAGCTCGACGCCGCGCCCCACCGGGAAGTCGACCACGCCTTCCCGCTGCTGCACACGCCCGGGGCCGTCTCGGCCGCACGCCGCCGGGTGCGGGGCGTCCTGGGCGGCTGGAACCTGCCGCCGGACGCCGCCGACGACGTGCTTCTCGTGGTCTCGGAGCTGGTCACCAACGCCCTGGTGCACGCCCGGCCGCCCGCCACCCTGCGTCTGTGGCGGGTCCCGCTCGCCGGGCGCCGGGCCGTGCACGTCGAGGTGACCGACCCGGGACCCGCCGCGCCGCCCGGTTCCAGCCCGGCGCCCGATCCCGACGAGCACGGCCGCGGCCTGGGCATCGTCACCGCGCTGTCGGCCCGCTGCGGGGTGCGGTCGGACCCGGACGGGACCAGCCGCTGGGCCGAGGTGCTCGCGGGCTGAGCCGCGCCGCCCGGGCTCCCGCGCTCCCGCGCCGCCCGCCCGGCTTGACCGGCGGCCCGCCCGGGCCGAATGTGTCCCCAGGGACGGGACCAGCCCCGGGAGGCACCGTGACCACTTCGTCGGAGCCCCGTGTGCCGGGCCTGGAGGTCCGGTCCATCGACTATGTGCCGCTGGACGAGCGGCACGGCAAGCTGTGGCACCTGGGCCCCCTGTGGTTCATGTCGAACGCGCAGATCGCCACCCTGGCGGTGGGCCTGATCAGCATCACCGGGGGCGGCAACCTCCTGTGGTCGCTGCTGGCCATCGTCGCCGGCACGCTGATCGGCACCTTCTTCATGGCGTTCCACTCGGCCCAGGGGCCGCAGCTCGGACTGCCCCAGATGATCCAGTCGAGGCCGCAGTTCGGCTATGTCGGCGCCCTGCTGGTGTGGCTGTTCGCCTACGTCCAGTACGCGGGCTTCAACGTCTTCAACACCATCCTCGCCGGCCAGGCCCTGCACACCACGCTGCACGGCGGCGTCAAGCCGTGGGTGATCGTGGTGACGGCCGTCGGCCTGGTCGTCGCGCTCGTCGGCTACGACGTCATCCACAAAGCCGAACGGCTCCTGACCTACACCTTCCTGGTCGTCTTCGGGATCTTCACCGTGGGCGTGCTCGTCAATCTGCGCTACCCGCCCGGCTCGTTCGACCCGGGCGGCTTCCGGTGGACGCCGTTCCTCGCCCAGTTCGGCGTGGTGGCCGGCTACCAGATCAGCTGGGCCATCTACGTCTCCGACTACTCGCGCTACCTGCCGCCCGGGGTGACCGTCCGCAAGACCTTCTACTGGACCTACTTCGGCTCCGCGCTCGGCGGCATCTGGCTGATGGTGCTGGGCACGCTGCTGGCCGCCTGGGCCGGCCAGGACTTCGACACGATCCGCTCCATCGACGCGGCGGGCGACACCGTGTTCCGCGGGTTCGGCGCCGTCGTGCTGCTGTTCGCGGCGCTCGGCCTGGTCTCCGTCACCGCGCTCAACATGTACGGCGGCTCGCTCACCCTCATCAGCGGCATCGACTCGTTCCGCAAGGTGCGCCCGACGCTCGCCGTGCGGCTGCTGACCCTGGGAGTGACCGCGGCGCTCTCCCTGATCGGCGCGCTCGCCGCGACCTCGCACTTCCTGCGCAACTTCAACGACTTCCTGCTGCTGGTGCTCTACCTGTTCATCCCGTGGACCGCGGTGAACCTCATGGACTACTACGTGGTGCGCCGCGGCCACTACGCCATCGCGGAGATCTTCAACCCGCGCGGCATCTACGGACGCTGGGGGTGGCAGGGCATCACCGCCTATCTGGCCGGGTTCGCCGCCATGGTGCCGTTCTTCTCCGTCGGCACCCTCTTCGCCGGCCCCGCCGCCAAGGCGCTGGGCGGCGCCGACATCTCCCTGTTCATCGGGCTGCCGGTCTCCGCCCTGCTGTACTGGTGGCTGACCCGGTCGCTCGACGTGGCGGCCGAACAGCGGCTGGCGGAGGCGGAGGCGGCGGAACTGGACCGGGCGGCGCACGAGCACCGGGAGCCGTGAGGACCGGCGGACCGGCACGCGGAGGCCCGGACGGGGTCAGACGGCGGTCAGGTCGGTGCGCGGGGTGATGGCCCAGTGGTTGCTGCGCAGCACCCGGCCCGCGAACGGCATGTCGCACGCGCCGAGCAGCCGGAAGCCGAGCGAGCGGCAGATGCCGTTGGAGGACGCGTTGCCGGTCGCCGGGAACGCGTGCACCTCGCCCCAGCGGTCCTCGTCCCGGGCCCGTTCGAGCAGCGCGCGGGCCGCGCGCTTGCCCAGGCCGCGCCCCTGGAAGGCGGGCAGGACCATCCAGCCGATCTCGGACATCGGTCCGTCGGCGCTGTCGTGGGACCACAGGGACACCGACCCGGCGACCTCCCCGGGCCTGCCGGGGCCGGGGACGATCATCTTGATCCAGGCGGTGCCGGCCGCCGCCTCGGCCGCGTCCCGGCGCACCTTGTCCGCCATCCCCGCGCGCGGCAGCGGTCCGCCGAGGCCGGCCATCATCACCGGGTCGCAGCGCATGCGGACGTAGGCGTCGACGTCGTCCGGTGTGACATCGCGCAGATGCACGGGGGTCCTCCTGGGGGTACCGGCCGGGACGTGGAAGTGCGTGGGCGGGCCCCTGCCGGGGTTGGGCTGCGCCGTTCGTGTCATCCTGCCCGACGACCCCTCAAGAGCAGGACAGCCCGAGGAAAGGCGCACGTTGGACACCGGCACCGCGGCTCCCGACAGCTACTACGTCCGCACCGACGACCACCGTTTCAAGCCGACCGCCCACGCCGGCGGCGCCTGGGACGAGAACGAACTGCACTTCAGCCCGCTCGGCGGCCTCGTCGTGCACGCCATGGACCGGTACCTGGCCGGGCGGCCGGCGAGCGGGCTGGTGCTGTCCCGGATCAGCTACGACATCCTGGGCCGCCTCGCCCTGGAGGAGTGCGAGATCCAGGTGGAGACCGTCCGCCCGGGCCGCACCATCGAGCTGCTGGAGGCGGTGGTGAGCGTCGCGGGCCGCCCGGTGGTCCGGGCCCGCGCCTGGCTGCTGTCCGCGCAGGACACCAGCGCCGTCGCCGGAGGCGCGGACGAACCGCTCACCCCGCCCGAGCGGCTCGCGCCGTGGCCGATGGCCGACCTGTGGCCCGGCGGCTACATCGCCTCCCTGGACGTCCGCCCGCTGGCCCCGCCCCGGCCGGGCCGCGCCACGGCCTGGGTCTCCACCCCGCTCGCCCTGGTCGCCGGCGAGCCCAGCAGCCCGCTCGCGTCCTACCTGGCGCTGGTCGACACGGCGAACGGCATCGCCGTACGCGAGTCGCCCACCGCGTGGATCTTCCCGAACGTCGACCTGAGCGTCCATCTGCACCGCGCGCCCGAGGGCCGCTGGACCGGCCTGGACACCACGGTCGTCTTCGGCCCGGGCGGCCAGGGCGTCACCAGCACCGTGCTGCACGACCTGCGCGGCCCGGTCGGCCACGCCCAGCAGCTGCTCACCGTACGGCCGCTGCCCGGCGGCTGACCGGTCAGGCCAGGCCGAGCCAGCCGAGGACGGTCTGCACCAGCAGCACCGTGGACATGGCGGCGACGCCGACCACCACGACGGTGGCCGCGACACGATGGCGCGGGCCGTTGACGGCGTCGCCGAGCACGGAGCGGCGGTTGGTCAGGACCAGCAGGTAGACCAGGACGACGGGACTGATCAGGCCCTGGAGGACCTGGGTGCCGATGAGCAGCTTGATGACGTCGACGGGGGTGAGGGCGACCGCCGCGCCCAGCACGATCTGGGCGGTGAACAGGCCGAGGAACAGCGGGGCGTCGCGGAAGCTGCGGGAGACGGAGCGTTCGACGCCTGCGGCCTCGCCGACCGCGTAGGAGGCGGACAGCGGGACGACCGCCCCGGCCAGCGCGGAGGCGCCGAGCAGGCCGAGCGCGAAGAGGAGTTCGGCCTGCTTGCCCGCGACCGGCTCCAGCGCCCGGGCCGCCTGCGCGGCGGACTGCAGCGGCCCGCTGCCGCCGATGGCGGACGCGGTGGCGATGATGATGGTCAGGCTGACGACGCAGGCGAAGACCGCGCCGAGGACGGCGTCGGCCCGGATCAGCGGGTAGTCGGCGGGCCGCGCGCCCCGGTCGACGACCCCGGCGGCGGCGTAGAACTGCATGTACGGACTGACGGTGGTGCCGATCAGGGCGACGGCGAGCAGGATGAAGTCCTTGTTCCCCTCCGCGTGCGGCACGACCAGATGGTGGCCGACGGCTCCCCAGTCCGGATGGCCGAGGATCATGGCGACCGGGTAGGCGAAGAACGCCAGCGACATGATCAGGAAGATCCGTTCGGCCCAGTGGTAGGACCCGAACAGCACCAGCGCCCACAGCAGTGCGGCGGCCGGCGGGATCACCACCCACTTGGGCACCCCGAGCAGTTCGAAGGCGGCACCGATGCCGGCGAACTCGCTGACCACCAGGCCGGTGTTGGCCAGCAGCAGGCAGAACACGGCGAGCGCGGTCAGGCGCAGGCTGAACTGCTCGCGGATCAGCGCGCCCAGGCCCTTGCCGGTGTGGGCGCCGAGGCGGACGGCCATCTCCTGCACCATCACCAGGGCGACGGTGACCAGGACCATGAAGAACAGCGTGCCGTAGACGTACTGCGAGCCGGCCGAGGCGTAGGTGGCGATGCCGGCGGCGTCGTTGCCGGCGTTCGCGGCGACCAGGCCGGGGCCGGCGATCGCGGCGATCATGGCGATCCGGCGCCGACCGGTGCGGCGGGGCGGCTCGGCGGGGGCCGGGCCGCCCGGGCCGTGCGCGGCCGTGCTGTCGGCGGCCGTGGTGCCGGGGTCGCGAGTCACTGGAGGAACCTCCGGAAGTGCAGGCGCCCGCGTTCGGGCAGCAGGGCGTCGAGCAGGTCGTCGGCGAGGACCCGACCCAGCGGCCGGCCGGTGTCGTCGACCACCAGGAGCGAGGAGGCGCGCGCGGCGACCAGCTGGTCGGCCGCGTCGTCCAGGGCGGTGCCGGGTCCGACGGCGCACGGCGGCCCGAACTGGGTCCGCCAGGCCAGCAGGTCCGCGACGAGCGTGCTCTCCTCGGCGACCGCCAGGTCGAACAGGGGCAGGTCACCGGCGAGCCGGCCGGTGTCGTCGACGACCGCGACGGCGTCGATCTCGGTGCGGTGCCCGGCGAGCGTGGCCAGTTCGGCGCGTACCTCGGCGATGGTCTGCCCGGGCCGGGCGAGCAGCGGCAGCGTGGTCATCGCGCCGCCCGCGGTGCCCTCCTCGTGGGTGAGCAGGCGGCGCAGCTCGGCCGCCTCGCCCATCGGCATCCGGACGAGCAGGTTCTCGCGTTCCTCGGCGGTCAGGTCGCGCAGCGCCTCGGTGGCCTCGTCCGGTTCCATCTCGTCCACGAGCCGTGCGGCGTGCTCGGGGTGGGCCTCGCGCAGCAGGTTCTCCAGTTCGGCGGGTTCCATCTCCTCCAGCGCGTCGGCGGCCTGCTCCGGTTCCAGCCAGTCCAGCAGCTGTTCGCGTTCGGCGCGGCCGAGGTCTTCGAGGATGTCGGCGAGGTCGGCGGGGCGCATCCGGTGCAGCGCGGCCCGGGAGGCGCGCAGCCGCACCTCCGGCGGCCCGTCGGTGGCCTGCTCGGCGAAGGGCGCGACCGCCTGCCAGTCGAGCACCCGCTCCGGGGTGGGCCGGGCCTGCCACCGGCGCGGTCCGAGGCGGCGCAGCAGGGTGGGCAGCGAGACGTCCACGCCGACCAGCACCACCCGGTCCCTGAGCGGCGCCAGGTAGAGGTCGGCGGCCCGGGTGACCTGGATGCCGTCCACGTCGACGAGCTGGTGGTCCAGTACGTCCCGGGCGAGCAGCACCTCGCCGGGGCGGCGGGCGAAGTCCCGCAGGTCGACCCGGGCGGTGCGCAGCCGTACCCGGCCGTCGCGCATCCGGTCGAGGGCGTCGGCGGGCAGGAAGGCGCGCCGCCGCCCGATGCGCAGGATCACTCCGGTCACCGGCGGGTAGGGCTCGGGTCCGGACAGCCGGGCGACCACGTCGGCGACCCGGCCGACCTCCTGGCCTGCCTGGTTGGTGACCGGCCCGCCGACCAGTCCGGCCAGCGAGACCAGGGAGGAGCGTACGGACCGGGTCGCGGTGGCCCGGCGTTCCAGGTGCACCCGGCGGTCGCGCAACCGCGCGGTGGTGGACATGAGGACAGTGGTGGCGGACAAAGGTGAACACCCCCTTGCCCCGGCATGGCGGGGCGGCGGGCGGCCGGTGACAGCCGTCGCCGCCCCTCCCGGGCCGGCCGCGCGGCCGGTGTACGGCGGCGCGCGAGGGGTCAGGAGAGGGTGCGGGCGGGCCGTCCCGGGCCGCGGAAGGACGACGCGGACGACGGGGAGCGGGGCCGACTGTGGCCCGGACTACTGTCCATCACGCCTCCTTCCGTTCACCGGCCGCGGATCGTCGCGGCCGCAGGGCAAGGGGCCCGTGGGAACCGCTCACAGAATACGCCCCCCACTTGACGGATCGGCCCGTCATGACCAGCCCTTGACCGGATACCGGCGGGAACCGTGCCGGAACGTCAGGGCGAGGGTACGAGCGGGAGGTCGTCGGTGTAGGCGTTGACCGGCTTGGCGACCTCGCGGACGTCACGGGCGTCGAGGTCGGCCCGGGCGGAGGAGGTGCCGAGGGTGCCGCCGGGATGCCAGGTGCCGGTGACGGAGACCCAGGTGTCGGCGGCCGGGGCCTTGGTCCCGTGGACGCGGACCTTCACGGACTGGGCGTCGGCCGCGCAGCAGGAGAGGATGATCCGGGTGAGGTACCACGTGTCCCGCCCTTTCTCGGGCGTGACGAAGCCGGTCAGCAGGACCGTGCGGCCCCGGACGGCCTGCGAGGGGTCCTGCTGCACGCGGCGGGTGAAGTCGCTGAGGGTCAGCGGGAGCGGCGAGGTGGCGGGCAGCGGGTCGAAGTCGCTCTGCCGGGCGACGGCCTGGGGTGCCTCGCGGGCGGCGGTGTAGGCGCCGAGGGCCGGCGGGGCGTAGAAGAGCAGGCTCAGGGCGGGCAGGAACAGCAGCCAGGCGACGCGCGGCACACCGGAGTGGTCGTGGCCGTGACCGGAGTGCCCGGGGGCTTGGGTGCCGTGGCCCGTGTGGTCGTCCGCGCCAAGGGCCGCCCGGTCGTCGTGGCCGTGACCGGTGTGGTCGTGGCCGTCCGCGCCATGGGCCGCCCGGTCGGCCCGGCCGCCCCTGCGGCGCGGCCGGGCCGACCACGCCTCCACGACGCCCAGCAGGAGCAGCAGGACGCCGGAGGCGATCAGCAGCGGGCGCATCCCCTCCTTGACGTAGCGCAGGTAGAGGTCGGTGAGGAGGGAGACGTGCAGCAGGCCGAGGCCGCTGAGGACGAGCAGGGTGACCTGCACCGGGCGCTTCACAGCAGGATCCCCCCGACGAGCACGCTGCACAGCACGGCGACGACCGTGGTGGCGGCGGAGAAGCGGGCCGCGAAGGCCCGGCCGAAGGTGCCCGCCTGAAGGGCGATCAGCTTGAGGTCGACCATCGGGCCGACCACCATGAAGGTGAGCCGGGCCAGGGGCGAGAAGCCGGTGAGCGAGGCGGCGACGAACGCGTCGGCCTCCGAGCACACCGCGAGCAGCACGGCGAGGCCGGCCAGGAACAGCACCGACAGCCAGGGCGAGCCGGAGAAGGTGTCGAGCACGGTGCGCGGGACCGCCACGTTGAAGGTGGCCGCCGCCATGGCGCCGAGCACCAGGAAGCCGCCGGCGTGCAGGAAGTCGTACTGGAAGCCCTGGCGGAACTCCGTCCAGCGGCTGTGCCCGCCTTGGTGGCCGGTGTGCCGCACGGTCGGGCGCAGCCACTCCTCGCGGCCCAGGAAGAGCCAGAGCCAGCCCATGACGGCGGCGGTGACGAACGAGGCGAGCAGCCGGGCCAGGACCATCGCGGGAGTGTTCGGGAAGGCGATCGCGGTGGCGGTGAGCACGACCGGGTTGACGGCGGGCGCCGACAGCAGGAACGCGAACGCGGCGGCCGGGGTGACCCCTCGGTTGATCAGGCTGTTGGCGACCGGGACCGAGGCGCATTCGCAGCCGGGCAGCACGACCCCGGCGACGCCGGCGACGGGCACGGCGAGGACGGGCCGCTTGGGCAGCACGCGGCTGAACACCCGGGCCGGCACGAACGCGTTGATGGCGCCGGACAGGGCGGTGCCGAGCAGCAGGAAGGGCAGCGCCTGCACGGTGACGGCGAGACAGACGGTGCGCCACGCCTGGAGGGCCTGGCCGTCCGACCAGCGGCCGGCGACGAACACCGCGGTGCCGGGCAGCACGGCGGCGCCGAGGAGCAGCAGCGGCCAGTACCGGGGCCAGCCGGCGGTGGGTGACGCCCCGGCCGTCGCCGGGGCCGCCGCGGGCGTCCGTGCCTCCTCGGGCAGTACGTCTGTCTTCTGCATGCCGGCTCCGAACGTCGCTGTGTCCGCACGAACATAGCGGGCTCCGGCCGCGCTCCCGCGCAGGGGACGCGCCGGGCCTCACCCTCCCCAGGTTTTGAACGTGTTCAACTTTCTGGGCTACAGTCGTGGTCACACCGACGAAGGGGGACGACGCCGATGAAGATCGTGCTGCCGGGCGGAAGCGGACAGGTGGGTACGGTCCTGGAGCGGGCGCTGACCGCCGCCGGCCATCAGGTGGTGGTGCTGAGCCGGCGGCCCGGGCGCCCGGGGCAGGTCCGGTGGGACGGGCGGACCCTGGGTGCGTGGGCGCGGGAGATCGACGGCTGCGACGTGGTGGTGAACCTGGCCGGCCGCAGCGTGAGCTGCCGCTACACGCCCGCCAACCTGAAGGCCATGATGGACTCCCGGGTGGACTCCGCCCGGGTGGTGGGCGAGGCGATCGCCGCCGCCGCGCGCCCGCCCCGGGTCTGGCTGCAGATGAGCACCGCGACGGTCTACGCCCACCGTTTCGACGCGCCGAACGACGAGGCGACCGGTGTGATCGGCGGCTCGGAGCCCGGTGTCCCGGGCTACTGGGCGTACAGCGTCGGCATCGCCCGCGCCTGGGAGCGCGAGCAGGAGCGGGCCGCGACCCCGCACACCCGCAAGGTCGCCCTGCGCTCCGCCATGGTGATGAGTCCCGACCGGGGCGGCGTCCTCGACGTGCTGCTGCGGCTGGCCCGGCTCGGGCTCGGCGGGCCGGTCGCGGGCGGCGCGCAGTACGTGTCCTGGATCCACGACCACGACTTTGTGCGCGCCGTGCGGTACCTGGCCCGACGGGAGGACATCACCGGGCCGGTGAACCTCGCCGCCCCGAATCCCCTGCCGCAGCGCGCGTTCATGCGGGTGCTGCGCACCGCGTGGGGCGTGCCGGTGGGCCTGCCCGCCACGCGGTGGATGGCCGAGGCGGGCGCCCTGGTGCTGCGCTCGGACACCGAGCTGCTGCTGAAGAGCCGGCGGGTCGTGCCCGGCCGGCTGCTCGACGCCGGTTTCACCTTCGCCCACCCGCACTGGCCGGAGGCCGCCGTGGACCTCGTACGCCGGGTACGGCACCCGGAGCGCGGGCCGGGCCCCGCCGCCCCGGGGACTGAGCCCGCGCAGCCGGGCCGCTGACCTCCCGCGCACGCCGGGGACCGTCCCGTGCGCTCGGCGCGCGCGATCGGCGCGGGGCTGGTGTGCTGGGAGTGGGGGATCTCGGGGCAGGGGGCTCGGGGCAGGGGCCTTGGGATGGGCCCCGGGAAGTCCTGGGGGCCTTGTCGCCGACCCGTGCCGGGAGATGCAGATGGGTACGTACACAGTCGCGCAGGTCACCACGGCCGGCGGGCCGTTGGAGATCACCGGGCGGGAGGTGCCCGAACCGGGTCCCGGCCAGGTGCGGATCGCCGTGGAGGCGTGCGGGATCTGCCACAGCGACTCCTTCTTCGTGGACGCCGCGCTGCCCGGCGTGCGGTTCCCGGTGGTGCCGGGGCACGAGATCGCCGGGCGGATCGACGCGCTCGGCGAGGGGACGCGGGAACGCGGTCTCGCCCCGGGCGACCGGGTGGCGGTGGGCTGGTTCGGCGGGAGCTGCGGGTACTGCACGCCGTGCCGGCGGGGCGACTTCGTGGTGTGCGAGAACCTGAAGGTGCCCGGCTGGGCGTACGACGGCGGCTTCGCCGAGCGGGTGATCGCGCCGGCCGACGCCCTGGCCCGGATCCCCGACGCCCTGGAGGCGAGCGACGCGGGGCCCCTGGCATGCGCCGGGGTGACGGTCTTCAACGGGCTGCGGCGCAGCTCTGCCCGGCCCGGCGAGCTGGTCGCCGTGCTGGGCATCGGCGGACTGGGGCACCTGGGAGTGCAGTACGCGGCCGCCATGGGCTTCGAGACGGTGGCGATCGCCCGGGGCCCGGAGAAGGCCGCCTTCGCCGAACGGCTGGGCGCCCACCACTACATCGACAGCACCGCGGACACCCCGGTCGCCGAGGCGCTGGGCGCGCTCGGGGGCGCCTCGGTGGTGCTGGCCACCGCGGGCAGCTCCGACGCCATCACGGCGACCGTGGACGGGCTGCGGCCCCGCGGCGAGCTGGTGGTCATCGGCGCGACGCCCGACCCGCTGGGCATCAGCCCGCTCCAGCTGATCAACGCCGGCCGGGTGGTCCGCGGCCACCCCTCCGGCACCGCCCAGGACGTGCAGGACACCATGGCCTTCAGCGTCCTGCACGGGATCCGCCCGATGACGGAGGCCGTACCACTGGCCCGGGCCGACGAGGCCTACCAGAAGATGCTGTCGGGCAAGGCCCGGTTCCGGATGGTGCTGACGACGGGATGACGGGCGGCCCCCTCGTCGGTCGCCGGGCGCCGGGGTTCGGTGGAACTCCGGTTCGGTGGAACTCCGCGAAGAACGAGGAGAGTTTCGCTCACCGGGACACGCCAGTGCCCCGGTGAGCGCACCGCGCCCGGCGGCTACTCCTCGTCCGACGCCGTGCCCCGGGTGCGGCCGACCTCCGGGAGTTCGGCCTGTTGGGCGCGGACGTGCAGGATGTCGCCGATGAAGAGGTCGTAGACCAGCACGCCGACCAGGCCGCCGACGAGCGGGCCGACGATGGGGATCCACCAGTAGTGGCTGAACGAGCCCGCCAGGCTGCCCGGTAGCGCCAGGTCGCCCCAGCCGGCGAAGAAGGTGAACAGGCGCGGGCCGAAGTCGCGGGCCGGGTTGATGGCGTAGCCGGCGTTCGCCCCGAAGGACATGCCGACGGCCGCCACCGCGAGCCCGATCACCACGGGGCCGAGATTCGCCTTGACCGCGGTGTTGCGCAGGTCGACGACGGCCACGATCAGCATGACCAGCAGTGCGGTGCCGACGATCTGGTCCACCAGTGGGCCCCAGTTGCCGCCGTGGAAGTAGGGCGCCGGGAAGGTGGCGAAGATGGAGAACGAGGACAGCGTGTGCCCGTTCGTCTTGGGCCCCTTCATGGCGTGGTCGAAGGTGTTGATGGCGTCGTGGTAGACGGCGTACACCAGGGCGGCGCCGACGAAGGCGCCGACGAGCTGGGAGAACCAGTACGGGACGACCTTCGCCCAGGGGAACTTGCGCCGCGCGGCGAACGCGAGGGTCACCGCCGGGTTGAGGTGCGCGCCGCTGACGCCGCCGGCCACGTACACGCCGAAGGTCACCGCGAACGCCCAGCCCCAGGCGACCAGCAGCCAGTCACCGGCCCCGAGGAAGAACGTGGTGGGCCCCTCCGTCCGGCCGGAGCCGGGCAGCGCGGCGACCGCCATGGCCACCACGCCGTCCCCGAAGGAGATGAGGACCAGCGTCCCCAGGAATTCCGCCAGGCATTCGCCCCACAGCCCGCGGCGACGCCTGAGACGGGAGGGTCTGATCAGAGGCGAGATCTCTACGGCCATATCGGCCCCCTCGACGTACGGTCCGGCCCTCGGGCCGGCAACCCTGCTTCGGGCGGCCCCGCGTCACTGCCCACGGACCGGTCCGGCGGACAGGCCCACATCGCGGCTCCGCGTCTGTGAACAGTCTGCGCGCCGGGACGGGCCCGGGCCACTCGGCCGGGTCCCGGGATTCGAACGCGCTGCCCCTGTCCGCCCCGCGTACGCCCCAGGTGTGAAGCCCATACGGGTGATCCTTACTGCGCTCCCACTACGCCGTGAGGCGGAAAACCGCAGTACGTCGGCGTGTTGCGGCCCGTCGGAGCGTCCGGAGCCGAGTGGCAACGCCGCGGCGACCGCACAAGACTGATCCATGGTTTCGTGATCAGGCGGAAACACACGGTCTCGGGGACCGGCCACCGTTGGCCGATGGTTTTCGACCGATCCTCTCAGGGGAGCTCGCATGGTGGAGAAGTCTGCCGACATCCTGATGCCCGGGCCGGACGGATCCGCGATCTCCGGACGCGGGGACACCGCCCCGGCGACGGTGGACACCGAACGGGAACTCGCCGGCATCCTGACGGACCTCGTGCACGCCGAACACGTGCCGTCCGACAGCCACTTCTTCACCGACCTCGGCGCCAACTCCTTGGTCATGGCGCAGTTCTGCGCCAGGGTGCGGAAACGTCCCGACCTGCCGTCGGTGTCCATGAAGGACATCTACCGGCACCCCACCCTGCGGGAGCTGGCCGCGGCGCTCGCGGTCACCGACGCGGCGCCCGCAGGACCCGCGCCCGCCCCGTCCTCCCCCGGCCCGGCACCGGCCCCCGCGCCGCCGCCGGAGCCCGCCGCGGCCCCGCGCCGGGCGGCCCAGTTGCTGTGCGGGACCGTCCAGGCCCTGGTCTTCCTCGGGTACTCGTTCGTCTTCGGGATGGTCACCGCCCGGGCCTACGACTGGGTCGCCGCGGGCCGGGGCCTGGCCGACATCTACGAGCGGTCCTTCCTGTGCGGCGGCGTCGGCTTCGTCGCCGTGTGCGCGTTCCCGGTCGCCGCCAAGTGGATCCTGGTCGGGCGCTGGAAACCCGGCGAGTTCCCCGTCTGGGGCCCGGCCTATCTGCGCTTCTGGCTCGTCAAGGCACTGCTGCACGCCAATCCGATGATCCTGTTCGTCGGCAACCCGCTGTACGTGATGTACCTGCGGGCCCTCGGCGCGCGCATCGGCAAGGACGTCACGATCCTGTCCCGGTCCGTACCGGTCTGCACCGACCTGCTCACCGTCGGCGCCGGCACGGTGATCCGCAAGGACTCCTACTTCCTGGGCTACCGGGCCCACGCCGGACACATCCAGACCGGCCCGGTCACCCTCGGCCGGGACGTGTTCGTCGGTGAGAAGACGGTGCTCGACATCGACACCGCCCTCGGCGACGGCGCCCAGCTCGGCCACGCGTCCGCCCTGTACCGGGGGCAGGAGGTCCCGGCCGGTGAACGCCGGCACGGCTCCCCGGCCCAGCCCACGCAGGTCGACCACGTCCGGGTCCCGCCGGTCCGGTGCGGCACCCTGCGCCGGGCCGGTTTCGCGACCACCGCCCTGCTCCAGCTGTTCCTGCTGTACCTGCCGCTGGCCATAGGCGGTCTGTACATGCTGTTCGCCGAGGTCCCCGCGCTCAGCAGGCGGCTGGACACCGAGACCCGGGGCGCCACGGCCGGCGAGTACGTCACCGACACGCTCCTGGTGGCCACGGTGGTGTTCTTCGGCGCCGTCCTGCTGGGCCTGGCCGCCCTGTTCACCGTGCCCCGGCTGGCGCGCCCGCTGCTCAGGCCCGACCGGGCCTACCCGCTCTACGGCTTCCACTACGCCGTGCACCGGCTGATGGGCGCCCTCACCAACGTCCGGTTCTTCACCTGGCTGTTCGGCGACAGCTCCTACATCGTGCCCTATCTGCGCGGCCTCGGGTACGACCTGTCCCGGGTGGAGCAGACCGGTTCGAACTTCGGCACCGAGGTGCAGCACGAGTCGCCGTTCCTGGTGTCCGTCGGCAGCGGCACCATGGTGGCCGACGGACTGTCCGTCCTGAACGCCGAGTACTCCAGCACGTCCTTCCGGGTGTCCCGGGCGACGATCGGGGCGCGCAACTTCCTCGGCAACAACATCGCCTATCCGGCGGGCGCCCGCACCGGCGACAACTGCCTGCTGGCCACGAAGGTGATGGTCCCCCTGGACGGCGAGGTCCGCGAGGGCGTCGGCCTGCTCGGCTCCCCCTGCTTCGAGATCCCCCGGACGGTGGAGCGCGACACCCGCTTCGACCATCTGCGCACCGGTGACGAACTGCGCCGCAACCTGGCCGCGAAGAACCGTTACAACCTGCGCTCGATGACGCTGCACCTGCTGCTGCGCTGGCTGCACACGGTGCTGCTCACCGCGTTCGGACTGGCCTCCGTGGACCTGTACGGGACGCTGGGGCACGTGGTGATCGGCAGCTATCTGGCGCTCACCCTGGTCCTCAGCGCCGGCTACTACGCGCTGGTGGAGCGGACCCTGACCCGCTTCCGCGCGCTGCGCCCGCGGCTGTGCTCCATCTACGAACCGTACTTCTGGTGGCACGAGCGGCTGTGGAAGGTCCCGGACCACTATCTGGGCATCTTCAACGGGACCCCGTTCAAGACCCTGATGTGGCGGCTGATGGGAGTGCGGGTCGGCCGCGGGGTCTTCGACGACGGCTGCTTCATCACGGAGCGCACGCTCGCCACGATCGGCGACGGCTGCACGCTGAACATCGGCAGCAAGATCCAGTGCCACTCCCAGGAGGACGGCACCTTCAAGTCCGACCGCACCACGCTCGGCGCGGGCGTCACCCTCGGCACCGGCGCGCACGTGCACTACGGCGTGACGCTCGGCGACCGGGCCGTGCTGGCGCCCGACTCCTTCCTCATGAAGGGCGAGGAAGTCCCCCCGCACGCGCACTGGGGAGGAAACCCCGCCGCGCCGACGGCGAACTGAGAGAGGTCATCCGATGGGAGCGCTCGTGGCAGCGGACAGGGAGTTCTGGACCGAGGTGCTGACCGCCGGTGGTGCCACCGCCGTACCGCGGTGGGCGGCGCGGCCCGTGCCGGGCGTCGCCGGGCACGAGGAGGCGGTGCCGGCCGCGCTGGCGGAGGCGGCGCGCGCCCTGGCCGAGGAGGCCGGGGTGCCGGTGAGCGCCGTGCTGCTGGCCGCGCACGCCAAGGCGCTGGGCGCGCTGTCGAGCGAGCAGGACGTGGTGACGGGGCACGCGGTGGGTGACGGCGAGCCGCTGCCCTGCCGGCTGACCCTCGCGCCGCCCACCTGGCGCGGACTGGTGCGCAGTGCCCGCCGGGTCGAGGCGGACCTGCTGACCCACCGGGACTTCGCCGTCGCCGGGCTGCGCCGCGAACTGGGGCTGACCGGAGCGGCGTACGACGTGGTGTTCGCCTGCGCGGCCCCCGGGGAGGACGAAGGCCCGCTGCCCGAGGGCGCGGTCCTTGCCGTGACCTGGGACGACCCGGACGGGCGGACGGTGCTGCGGCTGCGGTACCGCACCGAGGCGCTGGACGCCCCGGCCGCCGCCCGGATCTGCGGCTACCACCTGGCCGCGCTGCGGCTGATGACGGCCGACGCGGACGCCGAGCACGCGGGGCAGAGCCTGCTGGCGGACGAGGAGGTGCGCGAGCAGCTCGACGGGCTGGCGGGAGCGCACCGCGAGCTGCCGGACGCGCGGGCGCACGAGCTGTTCGAGCAGCGCGTCCGGGAGCGGCCCGACGCCGTGGCCGCGGTGCACGGCGACCGCTCGTGGACGTACGCCGAGCTGAACGCCCGCGCGAACCGGCTGGCGCGGGCGCTGCTGGCGCGCGGTCTGGGCCGCGAGGACGTGGTGGCGGTGGTCACCGAACGCGACCTGGACTGGCTGGCCTCGGTGCTCGCGGTGTTCAAGGCCGGCGGTGTCTACCTGCCGGTCGAGCCGCACTTCCCGGCCGGCCGGATCGCGGCGACCCTCTCCCGGTCCGGGTGCCGGCTGGTGCTGACCGAGCCGGGCAGCACCGCCGGCCTCGACCAGGCACTGGCCACGCTCCCGGCCGGGGTGGAACGGCTGCTGGTGGAGACGGCGTACGCGGAGGACCACGCCGAGGACGACCTCGGCACCGAGGTGACGCCCGGGCAGCTCGCGTACATCTACTTCACCTCCGGCTCCACGGGTGAGCCCAAGGGGGCGATGTGCGAGCACGCGGGCATGCTCAACCACCTGTTCGCCAAGATCGACGATCTGGGGATCGGCCCGGACACCGTGGTGGCGCAGACGGCGCCGCAGTGCTTCGACATCTCGCTGTGGCAGTTGCTGGCCGCGCTGCTGGTGGGCGGGCGGACGCTGCTGGTGGAGCAGGACGCGGTCGTGGACGTGGAGCGGTTCACCGACATGCTGGTGCGCGAACGGGTCGGGGTGGCGCAGGTCGTGCCGTCCTATCTGGAGGTGGTGGCGTCCTACCTGGAGCGCCATCCGCGTGAACTGCCCGATCTGCGGTGCGTGTCGGTGACCGGCGAGGCGCTCAAGCGGGAGCTGGTCCAGCGCTGGTTCGCCCTGGAACCCGGCATCGCCCTGGTCAACGCCTACGGCCTGACCGAGACCTCGGACGACACCAACCACGAGGTGCTGCGCGAGGTCCCGGAGCGGGTGCTGCTGGGCCGTCCCGTCAGCAACGTGCGGGTCCTCGTCGTCGACGAGGAGCTGTCGCTGGTGCCGCTGGGCGCGCCCGGGCTGATCGCGTTCTCCGGGGTGTGCGTGGGCCGCGGGTACGTCAACGATCCCGAACGCACCCGGGAGGCGTACCGGCAGGACCCGTACCGGCCCGGTGAACGCCTCTACCTGGGCGGCGACTGGGGGCGCTGGCACGCCGGCGGCAAGCTGGAGTTCCTGGGCCGCCGGGACAGCCAGGTCAAGATCCGGGGGTTCCGGATCGAGATCGGGGAGATCGAGAACACACTGCTGCGGGTGCCGGGGGTGCGCGACGGCGCGGTGGTCGTCGCCGAACCGGCGGGCCGCGGCACGCATCTGATCGCCTTCTACAGCGGCCGGCGGCTGGAGACCGAGGAGCTGCGGCAGGCGCTGGGCGAGCAACTGCCCGTGTACATGGTGCCGTCGGCCTTCCACTGGCAGGACGGGCTGCCGCTGACCGCCAACGGCAAGATCGACCGCAAGGCGCTGACCGCGCTGGCGGAGCGGCACGCGCAGGACGGCCCGGCGGACGGCGGGCGGCGGGACGCGCCGCGCTCGGCGGCCGAACGCCGGCTCGCGGACGCCTGGGCCGAGCTGCTGGGCGCGGAGCGGGACCGGATCGGCCGGCGCGACCACTTCTTCGACTCGGGCGGCACCTCGCTGTCGGCGGTGAAGCTCACCATCGCCCTGGACCGGGCGGTCTCCCTCAAGGACATCACCCGGCACCCGGTCCTCGCCGACCTCGCCGCGCTGCTGGACGGCACCGCCCGGCAGCGTCCCGAGCTGCTCCAGCCGCTGACGCCGGACCCGGGCGCGCGGGAGTGCGCGCTGGTGTGCTTCCCGTACGCGGGCGGCAACGCGGTCAACTTCCAGCCGATGGCGAGCGCCCTGGCGGCCGGTGGCCTGGCGGTGTACGCCGTGGACCTGCCCGGGCACGACCTGGCCGCCGCCGACGAGCCGTTCGCACCGCTGGACCAGGTGGTCGAGCGGGTCGTCACCGAGATCACCGGGCACGGCCTGCCCAGGGTGATGCTGTGGGGGCACTCCTCCGGTGCCGCCCTCGCCGTGGCGACGGCCCGTGCGCTGGGCGAGCGCGGGGTGGAGGTGGTGCGGGTCTTCCTGGGCGCGCAGCTGCCCGGCACCGCGGCCGAGCGGCGCGCCGCCGCCGCGGAGCTGGCCCGGCTCGGTGACGCCGAGATCGCCGCGCGGCTGAGCGCGGACAGCGGCTACACCGAACTGGGCGAGCTGAACGCGCGGCACGCCGGGCACATCGGTGCCGCCTACCGGCACGACTGCGTGGCCGCGCACCACTACTTCGCCGCCGCCCTCGACTCCCCCGGCACGGTGCGACTCGCCGCGCCGGTCACCGTGGTCGTCGCCGCCGACGACCCGCACACCACCGGGCACCGCGAACTCCACCGCGAGTGGCGGTTCCTGGCCGACCGGGTGGACCTGCGCGAACTCACCGACGGCGGCCACTACTTCCCGCGCACCCGGCCGGACGACGCGGCGCGGGCCGTGCTGGGCGCGGCCGAACTGCTGGCGTCCTCCTGACCATCCGCCCGACGAAAGGAAACCGAGATGTCGTTCTCGTCCCCGGCCTCCCTGCTGGAGGTGGAGCTGCGACCGGACCGGCCGCCGGTCCTGCGTGTCGAGTCCCCGCCGGCCGACGCGGCCGGGTGGGCGGCCGAGTACCGCGCCGCGGTGCGGGCGCAGGTCACCGAGCACGGTGCGGTGCTGGTGCGCGGCCTGGGGCTGCGGGAGACCGAGCAGGTGCGGTCCGTCTTCACCGCGCTGGCCGGTGAACTGACGGCGGAGCGGGAGGCGTTCGCCACCCGGGAGTCGTTCGGCGCCGGGCTGTACTCCTCCACCGCCTGGCCGGACAACCAGCCGATGTGCATGCACCACGAGCTGAGTTACGCGCAGCGCGTCCCGGGCCTGATGCTGTTCGCCTGCCTCACCGCGCCCGGCCAGGGCGGGGCGACCGCGGTGGCCGACGCGGAGCAGGTGCTCGGGGCGCTGCCCGCCGCGGTCACCGAGCGGTTCGAGCGCGAAGGGTGGCTGCTCACCCGCAGCTACAACGACGAGATCGGTGCCTCGCTGGAGGAGTCGTTCGGCACCGAGGACCGCGAGACCGTCGAGAACTACTGCCGGGCCCACGCCATCGACTTCGACTGGCAGCCGGACGGGTCGCTGCGCACCCGGCAGCGGCGCAGCGCGATCGTGCGCCACCCGGTCACCGGCCGCCGCTGCTGGTTCAACCAGATCGCCTTCCTCAACCAGTGGACGCTGGCGCCGGAGGTGCGCGAGTACCTCGTGGACGAGTACGGCGAGGACGGGCTGCCGTTCAACACGCGCTACGGGGACGGCTCCCCGATCGGCGAGGACGTCGTCCAGGCGCTCAACGCCACCTACGAGGAGCACACCCGCCGCGAGCCCTGGCAGGCCGGTGATCTGCTGCTCGTCGACAACATCCGTACCGCGCACAGCCGGGAGCCCTTCACCGGCGAGCGCCGGGTGCTGGTCGGCATGGCCGAGCCCCGGGCCCTGGCCGACTCCACCCCGACCACCGAGGGAGACCGGCGATGACTTCTGCGACATCCCCCGCCACCGCCACCGCCACCGCCGCGTCCCGGCCGGGCCGTGTGCCGTCCTTCGCGGTGATCTCCGGCGGCCAGGTGCAGGAGGCGCTGCACGGCCGCGAGCGCGAGATCGTGGAACTGGTCGAGGCGACCTACCTGCTGCACGGCGCTGGAGAAACGATCAACCCGCCGTCGTACTTCCTGCGCTTCCCGGACCGGCCGACCTCCCGGATCATCGCGCTGCCCGCCTCGGTGGGCGGGTCGGTCGGGGTGGACGGCCTGAAGTGGATCTCCAGCTTCCCGGAGAACGTGGCGGCCGGCGTGCCCCGGGCCTCGGCGGTCCTGATCCTCAACGACCACGACACCGGCTACCCGTTCGCCTGCCTGGAGAGTTCCATCATCAGCGCGGGCCGGACGGCGGCCTCGGCCGCGCTGGCCGCCGACCGGCTCACCCGCACCCGGACGCGGCCCACCCGGATCGGCTTCTTCGGCACCGGCCTGATCGCCCGGTACATCCACACGTACCTGGCGGGCACCGGCTGGAGCTTCGACAGCGTCGGGGTGTACGACGTGTCGGCGGACAGCGCGGCCGGGTTCTGCGGCTATCTGCGGCAGTCGGCGGATGCCGCGGGCGCCGGGCGGGTCACCGTCCACGACTCCCCCGAGGAACTGGTCCGCTCCAGCGATCTGGTGGTCTTCGCGACCGTCGCGGGCGAGCCGCACATCAGCGATCCGGCCTGGTTCGCCCACCACCCGGTGGTCCTGCACGTGTCGCTGCGCGACCTGGACCCGCGGGTCCTGCTGGAGTCGGCCAACTTCGTCGACGACGTCGAGCACTGCCTGAAGGCGAACACCTCCCCGCACCTGGCCGAACAGCTCACCGGCGGGCGGGACTTCCTGGACGGCACCCTCGACGACGTGCTGACCGGCCGGGTGGAGCCGCCGGGCGACCGGACCGTGATCTTCTCCCCCTTCGGTCTCGGGGTCCTCGACCTCGCCCTCGGCAGTTACGTCCACGACGCGGTGGCCCGGGCCGGGAAGCTGCACGTCATCGACGACTTCTTCCACGAGCTGCGCCGGTACGGCTGATCGGTACGGCTGACCGTCCCATACCCGGCCCTGGCATCAGGAGGTTCGCGTGCCCGTCATCTCCGCTCCCCACGCCTTCAACGAAGGCCAGCTCTTCGTCGACCTCCGGCCGATCTTCGGACGCTCGCTCTACCTGAAGTGCGAGGGCTTCAACTTCGCGGGCTCGATCAAGCTGAAGGCCGCGGTCGAGATGGTGGAGGCCGCGGAGCGGGAGGGACTGCTGAGCGAGGACTCCGTCCTCATCGAGTCCTCGTCCGGCAACCTCGGCGTCGCCCTCAGCATGATCGCGGCCAGCAAGGGATACCGGTTCCTGTGCGTCACCGACTCCCGCTGCAATCTGTCCACCAGGCTGCTGATGGAGGCGCTGGGCAGTGAGGTCCACGTCATCGCCGACCTGGACGCCAACGGAGGATTCCTGGGCGCCCGGATCGACTATGTGCGCGGGCTGTGCGCCTCGGACGACCGGTACGTGTGGCTGAGCCAGTACACCAACCCGGGCAACTGGGGCGCGCACTACCGGCGTACGGCACCGGAGATCGCCCGCGAGTTCCCGCGCCTGGACGTCCTGTTCGTGGGGGCGGGCACCACGGGGACGCTGATGGGGTGCGCGCGCTGGTTCCGGGAATGGCATCGGCCGGTGCGGATCGTGGCGGTGGACACCGTCGGCTCGGTGGCCTTCGGCGGCAAGCCGGGGCGCCGGATGATCCCCGGGCTGGGCATGAGCATGCGCCCGCCGCTGCTCGACGAGTCCTACGTCGACGAGGTGATCCAGGTGGAGGAGGCGGACACCATCCGCGCCTGCCACCGGCTGGCCCGCCGCGGTTTCCTGTTCGGCGGCTCCACCGGCACGGTGGTCAGCGGCGCCATGGAGTGGCTGGCCGCGCACGACGCGCAGGACCTGACCGCGGTGGCCATCGCCCCCGACCTCGGCGAGCGCTACCTCGACACCATCTACCAGTCGACGTGGCTGGAGGACCTGTACGGCGACCAGATCCTCGGCGCCACGGAGGCCGCCGCCCGCACCCGGGCCGCCGAACCGGCGACCCGGGCCACGGAAGGGCACCAGAAGTCGTAGCCGCTCAGCCCAGTCCGAGGGCGCTCATGGTCTGCTCGGCCATGCGGCGCTCGCCGAGGGCGTTGGGGTGGACGGGGACGAGGTTCTTGCCGAACAGCAGCGGCTCGATCCACCGGGTGCCGTCGGCCTGGCACGCGTCGTGGCCCTCGGAGACCTGGGAGAAGTCCACATAGGTGGCGCCCGACTCCTCGGCGGCGCGCCGCACGACCGCGTTCAGGTGGGCCTGGATGCTCCGCAGGTAGGGCACGTCGCCGGCGGCCAGCGGGAGCTTGGCGAAGCAGGACGGGTCGGCGGTGGCCGGGGTGATCCACGGGTAGCCGAGCACGGCCACCCGGGCACCGGGCGCCTTGGCGCGGACGCTGCCCAGGGCGGACTTGAGCGCGGGATAGGTGTTCGCGTCGATCTGGTCGTCGAACAGGCTGCCGTTCTTGTCCTTGCACGGGCTGCCCTTGCCGGCGCTGAGGACGCCGGCCGCGCCGCACGAGGTCACGGCGTTGATGAAGGTGCCGTTGTCGTTGCCGCCGATGGTCAGGGTCACCAGATCGGTGTCCGCGCCGAGGGCGTTCACCTGGGGGGCGACCCCGGGGTACTGGGCCTGGGTGAAGTCCTTGGTCTGGGCGCCGCCGCAGGTGACGTCGCGCAGGCGGGCGCCGGTCGCGGCGGCGAGGACGTGCGGGTAGTTCGCGGTGGAGCGCAGGCACAGCAGGTTGCTCAGGTCCACGGGCAGCACGCCCGAGCCGGCGCTGTAGCTGTCGCCGAGCGCGACGTAGCGCAGCGGGGTGGCGGCCTGCGCGGGGGCGGCGGTCAGGCCGAGGGCCAGCGCTCCCGCCGCTATTGTTGCGGACATGACACGTCGCACGGCACGCTGGGGCATGGGCACTCCTCGTGAGGCAGGGGCGGGCGCGGGGGCGTGCGGGCAGGGCGGTGCCCACAAGGCGTACGGGACCGCTGGACGGCGGCGGGTCGGAACGGCGGCGGAACGGGCGGTTACCACCCGGTGCTACCGCTAGGTAATGTGCGCCCGGCGTGTCACGGCGTCAACATCGCGGACCGAACTTCTTGAATCCCTCACCAAACGCACCCTCCGGTGGGCGGCCGTCCGGTCAGCTCCCCGCCCCGCCCTCCACGAGCCGCCGCAGCGCGGGCAGCAGCGCGTCGAGGTCCTGTCCGGTCCGGAAGGCGACGACCGTGGTGCCGCCGTCGGCCGCGTCCGCCCGGGCCCCGGGCGCCGGGAACAGGGCCAGCACCTCGCCCATCGCCTCGTCCACCTCCGCCACCGGGTCCGCGGACTCGCCCCGCAGCCACCGGCGCAGCACATGGTTGTGGGCGGCGACCACGGCGGCCGCCATCAGTTCGGCCCGCAGCGAGGCCGACTCGGTGGGGTCGCCCATCCACTCGGCGATGAACTCGCGGAACAGCCGCTGGTAGCGCGCCACGCTGGCGATCTCCCGGTCGCGCAGCGCGGACACCTTGCTGGTCAGGGCGTACCGGCGGCGGGCGAGGCCGCCTTCGTCGACGTAGTGCAGCAGCACCAGGCGGACCGCGTCGGAGACGGCGACCAGGGCGGTGCTGTGGCTGGAGGTCGCCAGCCGGTCCCTGATCAGTTCGAGCAGCCGGTCGTGGTCGGGGAAGATGACCGCTTCCTTGGACCGGTAGTGGCGGAAGAACGTCGTACGCCCCACTCCGGCCCGCTCGGCGATGTCGTCGACGGTGGTCTGCTCGTAGCCGCGCTCGTCGAAGAGGGCGAAGGCGGCGTCCGCGAGCCGGGTCCGCGCCGGTGGCTTGCTCATGACCGCCCATCCTTCCCTGCCGCCGGTCGGCACCCGGGCCGGGTCCGCGGAGAGATACGCCACATGGAGAGCGCTCACCGGGAGAGCACCCGGATGGAGGACTAACATTTATCTGACATTGATATCGCCTGCCCGTGCCCCTTCCGGGCAGGACGAGACCAGACGGAGGTTCCCACCGCGCGGGGCGCGGTGCCTGACCGCGGGAGGCAGCAGTGATCGGTGCGACCCACGCGATCCCCGCTCGGCTGAGCAGGAGGGTCGGCGGCGCGCTGCACTGGCAGCGGGTGCTGCGGCGTGAGCGCCGCCTGGCCCGCGAGCGGGAGCTGTCCCTGCTGTCCGAGGCCGAGGCGCACATCATGAGCGCCTGGCTGGCCGGCGAGAACCCCCGCCACTGCCCCGAGGTGCGCGACGCCCTCGACTCCCTGGCCGGCGCGGTCTTCGACGCCGACCTGCTCAGCGCCTGGGACAAGCGGGAGCGCCCCTACGACGTCACGGTCCTGGGCGGCGGCCCGCACGGGCCGGTGTAGCCGGTCCCGGCCGGGTCCGGAAGCCGGACCACGGCCGGTGCGTGACTGACGTACCGTCAGGCCGGCGGTGTTCGTCCCGGGGTCACCAGGAGTGTGCCGGTGCGGGGGTGCGGCAGCACCTCGACCGGATGGTCGTAGACCGCGGAGAGCAGCGTCCCGGTGAAGACGTCGGCGGGCGGGCCGTCGGCCGCGATCCGGCCGGCCCGCAGGACCGCGACCCGGTGCGCGTAGGCGGCGGCCAGTCCCAGGTCGTGCAGCACCACGACCACGGCGTCCCCGGCGCGCGCCCGCTGCGCGCACAGCCGCAGCACCAGTTCCTGGTGCTTGAGGTCGAGGGCGGCCGTCGGTTCGTCGAGCAGCAGCAGCGGCGCCCGCTGGGCCAGTACGCGGGCGAGGGCGACCCGGGCCCGTTCGCCGCCGCTGAGTGCCGTGAACGGGCGCGCGGCGAACGCGGTCACCTCGGTGGCGGCCATGGCCGCGGCCACGATCAGGTCGTCCTCGGCGGGCGAGGCGGCGTGCGGGGCCCGCCCCATGCGCACGACCTCCTCGACCGGGAAGGGGAAGGAGAGCTGCGCCGACTGTGGCAGCACGGCCCGGCGCAGCGCGAGTTCGGGCGCGGACCACTGCGGTGCCGGGCGGCCGTGGATGTGTACGGCGCCCCGGGCGGCGGGGAGATCGGCGGCGAGCGCGGCCAGCAGCGTCGACTTCCCGGCGCCGTTGGGGCCGACAAGGGCCAGCACCTCGCCCGCCCGGACGGTCAGGTCGATCCCCTTCAGCACCTCGCGGGTGCCCAGCCGGACCTGTAGTCCGCGCGCCTGGGCGAGCGGTTCGCCGGGGCGGGGCGGGGGCGGCGGCGCCGGCCGGGCGCGCAGCAGCTTTCCGGTCCGTCTCGTGGCCGGTGTCCCGGTCCGTGTCGTGGCCCGGGTCATGCCCAGCCTCCTTGCCTGCGGCGGGTGCGGCGCAGCAGCCAGAAGAAGAACGGGCTGCCGAGCAGTGCGGTGAGCACGCCGAGCGGGAGTTCGGCCGGCGCGGCGAGGGTGCGGGCCGCCAGGTCGGCGGCGAGCAGGACGAGCGCGCCCAGCAGGGCGCTGCCCGGCACCAGGAACCGGTGGCCGGGGCCGGCGGCCATGCGCAGCAGGTGCGGCACGACCAGGCCGACGAAGCCGATGACGCCCGCGACGCTGACGGCCGCCGCGGTCAGCAGGGCGATGACCAGCACCAGGGTGACGCGCAGCCGTTCCACCTCCACGCCCAGGTGCCGTGCGGGGCGTTCGCCGAGCGCGAGCAGGTCCAGGCGGCGGGTGTACAGCGGCGCGAGGCCCAGGCCGAGGGCCGCGCACGGCAGGACGGCGAGCACCTTCGGCCAGGTCGCCTGGGCGAGCGAGCCGAGCTGCCAGAAGGTGATCTGGTTGACGGCGGCGGTGTCCGCGGTGAACAGGAACAGCCCGATGAGCGCGCCGGCGAAGGCGTTGACCGCGATGCCGGTGAGGATCAGCGTCACCACCTCGGTGCGGCCGCCGGAGCGGGCCATGGCGTACACCAGCAGTACCGTGCCGAGCCCGGACGCGAAGGCGGACACCGGTACGGTCCAGGTGCCGAGGAAGTCCAGGCCGAAGGCGATCGCGGCGACCGCGCCGACCGCCGCGCCCGAGGAGACGCCGATGACGCCCGGCTCCGCGAGCGGGTTGCCGAAGACGCCCTGCATCAGCGCTCCCGCGCAGCCCAGCGAGGCGCCCACGAGCAGGGCCAGCACGATGCGCGGGAACCGTACGTCCCACAGCACCGACTCGGCGACCCGGTCCAGGCCGCTGCCGCCGAGCCCGGTCCGGTGCAGCACGGAGGACAGCACGTCGCCGGTCGGGACCGGATAGGCGCCGAGCCCGGCGGCGACCGGCACGAGGACGAGCAGGGCGGCGACCAGGGCGGCCGTCAGCAGCAAGGGGGTGCGGCGGCCGCGCGCCGGCGCCGGTCCGGGCTCCCCGGCGGGGGCCGCGGGTGCGGGCCGGTCGCGGCGGGGCTGTCCGGGGGCGTCGTCGAGCGGGGGCGCGGTCATCGGGCGCCACCGGTCCCGTACAGCTGGGTGACGATCGAGCGCAGCACCTGATCGGTGCGCGGCCCGTAGTTGAGCAGGACGCCGTCCTCGACGGACACCACCCGCCGCTCCATGCCGGCCGGGGTCTGGGCCACGCCGGGGATCTTCACCAGTCCGTCGACGCCGCCCACCGACTCCAGGCCCTTGGTCATGACGAGGATCGCGTCCGGCGCGGCCTGCGCCAGCGCCTCGCTGGTGAGGGCGGTGAAGTCCTTGCGCAGTCCGGAGGCCGCGCCCGCGTCGACCGCCCCGGCCGCCTCGATCAGGGAGGTCGCGCCCGACTTCGCGCCGCCGATGAGGTAGACGGAGGCGGAGCCGCGCAGGTAGAGGAAGGCGACCCGGGGGTGGTCGGCGTGCGCGGGGATCGCCTTGCGCACGGCGGCGATCCGGTCCTGCGAGCGTGCGGTCAGCCGCCGGCCCGCGTCCGGGACGCCGAGCGCGTCGGCGACCGCCTGGATGCGCGGCCCCACGTCGGCCAGCCTGGCCGCCGGCTTCACCACGAGCACCGGGACACCGGCGGCGCGGATCTGGTCCATGGCCTCCCGCGGTCCGGTGGTCGTCTCGGCGAGCACCAGATCGGGGTGGAGCGACAGGACGCTCTCGGCGGAGACGTCGTGGTTGCGGGTGACCTCCGGGAGGCCGCGTGCCTGGGCGAAGGTGGCGGTGATGTCCCGGGCGACGACCCGGTCACCGAGTCCCAGCGTGAACACGATCTCGCTGAGGCTGCCGGAGAGCGGGACGATCCGCCGGGCCTGAGTGACGGTCACCTTCCTGCCGTCGGCCGACTCGGCCGTCACGGGGAGCCGGGGCGCGGCGGTGCCCGTGAGGGGTTCGACCCGGTCGTCGACGGCGGCGGCCGCCGCGGAGGCGGTCCCGGTGCCGGGCCGCGCGCCGGTGGCGGCGCCGGGGCCGTGGCACCCGGTCGCGGTCAGGACGAGGGCGAGCACCGACACCAGTGCTCCCGCCAGTTGGGTGCGCAAGGGTCGCACGTCGTGGTCCGTTCCTCTCGGGGGCGGCGCCGGCGTTCCGGCAGGCTTAGCTTAGGTTAGCCTTACCTTGCTCTGCTACCGGCTGTGGATCCCGGAGGATGGCCATGCCCTCGCGCCCTCGCGCCCCGATCACCGTGCGACGCACCGGAACCACGGCGTTCACCGTGCTCACCGTGCTGGTCACGGCCCTGCTGACCGCCGTGCTCCCGGCCGCCGCCGCGCACGCGGCCGACCGCGTCGTGCAGGGCGGCCGGCTGGACTGGGGCATCAAGTCCTCGTTCCAGAGCTATGTCACCGGGCCCATCGCGCAAGGGAGTTACTCCCTGACCGGCGGTGCCGCCACGGTCGGCGCCAGCTCCTTCCGCTTCCCCTCGGCGACCGGCGGCTACGACGGCGCGACAGGCGCGTTCCGGGCCTCCTTCGCGGGCGGGGTCCACTTCGTCGGCCACAAGTCGCCCGGCGGCGGCTACCAGTTGGACCTCACGCTCAGCCGTCCCACCGTGAGCGTCTCGGGCACCACCGGCACGCTCTACCTGGACGTCACCAGCAAGGCGAAGGGCACCGGGACGGTCACGACGTCCGCGCAGGTGCCCTTCGCCTCCCTCTCCCTGGCCGGCATCGACATGCGCGGCGCGGGCGACGCGGTCGTCCTGAACAACCTTCCCGCCACGCTCACCGCCCAGGGCGCCAGGTCCTTCGCCGGGTACTACACCGCCGGAACCCCGCTGGACCCGGTCAGCCTCTCCGCCGACGTACGCCCGGCGTCCGCGCCGGCGGCCACTGCCCGCCCCACGGCCGGCACATCGGCTCCGGCGAAGGGGACTTCGGACCACGCGATCGCGGACGGGGCCGTCGACTGGGGGGTGCGCCGCACCTTCCGCGAGTACGTCACCGGCGACATCGCCCGCGGCAAGTGGGCCGTGTCCGGCGGGGCCCGGGACGGCGGCGCCCTCTTCCGCTTCCCGGCGGGCACCGGGACCTACGACGCGGGGAAGCTGGCCGCCGCCTTCCGGGGCACCCTGCGCTTCACCGGCGCGCACGGCCTGGACCTGGCGCTGAGCGGCGTCCGCGTCACCGTCGAGGACGGCAGGGGAACCCTCTTCGCCGATGTGGCGAGCCCGTCCTTCACCGCCGCGAAGGTCCCCCTGGTCACCTTCACCGCCGGGGACTTCACCGCCCGGGGCGGCCTGGCGAAGGTGACGGAGGCGCCCGCGACGCTGACCGCCCGCGGCGCCGAGGCGTTCGGCGGGATGTACCCGGCGGGCACCGCGATGGACCCGGTCTCCCTGGCCGTCGCCCTCACCGTCGGCGCCGCCCTGCCCGCCCTGCCCGACCTGGGCCGCGCACCCGACTCCCCCGCCCCGACGACGACGGCGGCGACGGCCACCCGCACCTCGGCGCGGCCCGTCGCGTCCGCCGCCGACGACGACGGCGTGCCCTTCCTGCCCCTCGCGCTCGTCGCGGCCGGAGTGCTCGCGGCCACCGTGCTCGGCACGGTGATCGTCCGCGGCCGCCGCCGCCCCCGCCCGGCCGCGGACGCCCCCGCCGAGGGCGAGACCCCCACCCCCTGACCCCCTGCCCCCACGCCCCCCACGGCTCATTCATCACCGAGGCCCTCACCGGCGCTCCCACCCGAGGAGACACCCATGTCCAGCACCCCCGGCGCCCGCCCCCGCAGACGGCCGGTCGCCTACGCCGCCGCCGTGGCCACGGCCACCGCCCTCGGCGCGGCCGCCCTGCTCACCGCCCCCACCTCCGCCGCCGCGGCCGGCACCCCGCTCAAGGGGTACGCACTGACCTGGGGCATCAAGGAGTCGTACCGCTCCTATGTCACCGGCCCCTACGCCAAGGGCACCTTCACCACCGCCGGCGGCGCCTCGCAGGCGGCCGGCAACGGCGCGTTCACCTTCACCGGCGGCGAGGGCACCTACGACGGCTCCACCCACACCGTGCACCTGGCCTTCAAGGGCACCCTCACCGCCGAGTCCGCCGCCCACCACTTCAAGCGGGTGCTGAGCGACTTCCAGTACGACAGCGGGACGGGCGTGCTCACCGCCGACCTGACCGCCGACGACGGGAAGACCCAGCAGGACATACCGTTCGCGAAGGTCGCCGCGCCCACCGGGCCGGACATGCGCGGCCTGGCCACCACGCTCACCACCGAGGCCGGCACCTTCCTCGGCAGCGACACGTACGCGGGCGCGGCGGGCGACCCGCTGTCCATGGTGCAGACGCAGTCCTCGCCGTCCCCGAGCCCGACCGCGAGCACGCCACGGCAGTCCTCCTCCCCGTCACCCTCCTCGTCTTCCTCGTCCTCCGCCGCACCGAGCCCCTCGAAGACCGCCGGTGCCTCGCCCTCGGTGTCCGGCGGCGCCGGGGCCTCCCCGACCGTCTCCGCCACCGCGCCGGTCTCCTCCGCGCCGGCCCCGGCCAAGGGCGCCCTCGCCGACGGGCGGCTCACCTGGGGGGTGAAGGAGTCGTTCCGCGCCTATGTGGTGGGCCCGGTGGCCAAGGGGACGGTCACGGCCTCCGGCGGCGCGTCCCAGGCGTCCGGCAACGGCGCGTTCACGTTCACCGGCGCCACCGGCACCTACGACGCCGCGGCGGGCACCCTGTCCGCCGCGTTCCGGGGCTCGGTGAACTTCAAGGGCCACAAGGGCGAGGGCAAGGGCGGCGGTTACGGCCTCGATCTCACCCTCGGCGGCGTCAAGGCGTCCTTCTCGGGCGCCTCGGGCCGGCTGACCGCCGATGTCAGCAGCCTCGGCGTCGTCTCCAAGGGTGTGGTCCTCGCGGACCTGAAGGCCCCTTCGGGCAAGCCGGCCGCGAAGGACGGCGTGATCACGCTCGGCAAGGTGACGGCGACGCTGACCGACGCGGGCGCGAAGGCGTTCAGCGGCTTCTACCCCAAGGGCACGGTGCTCGACCCGGTGAACGTGTCCGTGTCCCTCACCGGCGGCGCGGGACTGCCCGGCGGCGACGGGGCGTCGGGCCCCTCGGGTTCCTCCGGCTCGAACGGTTCGGCCGGTTCGACGACGGGCGGGACGGGTTCGACGGCCGGGGGCGCGGGGTCGACCACCGGCGGCACCGGCGGCAGCCTGGCCTCCACCGGCGCGGACCTGCCGGTGGGCGCCCTGGGCACGGCTGCCGGGGTGGCCGTGGTGGCGGGCGCGGGCGTGGTGGTCGCGCTGCGCAGGCGGCGCGGGGCCCAGCAGGCCTGAACGGCGTCGAGAGGGCGGTCACGGCGGGGAGTTCGCCGCCGTGACCGCCCTCTCGTTGTCCGGACCGCCCTCTCGCCGTCCCGGCCGGCCTCTCGCCGTCCCGGCCGCCGCTCACGCGGTCAGCGGGAACTCCTCGCCCAGCGCCCGGAAGACCGCCGTGTTCAAGGCGAAAGCGCGCTTGCACTCGGCCGTGATCCGCTGCTTCTCCAGGTCGTCGGCCCGGACACCGTCGAGGAGTTCGCGGTACTCCCGCTTGAACGCGGCCGGGTTGCCGATCTCCTCGAAGGTGTAGAAGCGGACGCCGTCGCCCTTCTTCGCGAAGCCCCAGGCGCGTTCGGCGCGGTCGCGGATGATCTGGCCGCCGGACAGGTCACCGAGGTAGCGGGTGTAGTGGTGGGCGAGGTAACCGGCCGGCCACCGCTCCCGGCACTCGCGCACCCGGGCCGCGTACTCCTCGGTCGCGGGCAGCGCGTGCAGCCCCGCGCGCCACTCGGCGCCGCGCAGATGCGCGAGGTCACGCTCCAGCGAGGGCAGCCGGAACAGCTCCGGCCGGACGAAGGGGCCGGCCACCGGGTCACCGGCGAGCTGTTCGACGCCGGTCTCCAGCGCGTCGTAGACGAACCAGAGCTGCTCGGTGTAGCGCGCGTACGCCTCCACGCCGAGCCGCCCACCGAGCAGGTCGCTCATGAACGTCGAGGTCTCCGCCTCCACATGCTGTTCGTGGGAGGCGGTGCGCAGGAGAGTCGAGAAAGAGTCCATGGTGTGCATCATTAAGGTAAGGCTTACCTAAGTCAATGCCTTGTCGACACTTGGTCGGCAACTTTTCCGACACACTGTCGGTAAAAGCGTACCCCGGTGGGCGTGCCGCGCAATTCGGCCGGTGTCCATGCGGAAACCCCCCTCCCGTGGGCCGCCGTTCGGGGCGCGCCGGGACCCTCGTGCCGCCCCGTGCACCCCGACCCGAGGACGGACCCCGTGCCCGACACCCCTACGCCCCGCTGGCGTCGCCGCCTCGCCCTGTTCTGCGCCGCGGCTCCCGTGCTGGCCGCCGCCGTCCTGGCGGCGCCCGCCGCGCAGGCCGCCCCGGCGAGTGACATCCGGATCAACGAGGTGGTGACCACCGGCGACGTCGACGACTCGATCGAGCTGTACAACAAGGGGACCGCCGCCGTCGACGTCTCCGGCTGGGTCCTCAAGGACGACGACGACAGCTCGAAGTACAAGATCGCCTCGGGGACGACGCTGGCCGCCGGCGCGTTCCGGGCCTTCGACGTGCACAAGGCGTTCGGCCTGGGCTCCAGCGACAAGGCCCGCCTCTATCTGCCCGACGGCACCACCGCCGTCGACAGCTTCGGCTGGAGCAGCCACTCCGCGCCCTCCTGGTCGCGCTGCCCGGACGGCACCGGTGCCTTCGGCGCGGCCCGGGTGACCCTCGGGGCGGCCAACGACTGCGGCGGCGGAGGCACTTCACCGGCGGCGTGGCCCGGCGGCGCCTCCGTCACGACGGCCGACGCCTCCGGGGTCTTCGGCGAGGACCTCAGCGGCCTGTACCAGGAGGGGGGCGTGCTGTGGGGCGCGCAGAACTCCGGCAGGCTCTGGCGGCTGGTGCGCGACGGCTCCGGCGGCTGGCGGCCGGACACGGCGGGCGGCTGGACGTCGGGCAGGACACTCCGCTTCCCCGGGGGTTCCGGCAGCCCGGACAGCGAGGGCGTCACGCTCACCGGCGCCGGGTCCCCGGGCGGGGTGTTCGTCGCCAGCGAGCGCGACGGCTCCGCGTCGGGGACCAGCCGCCTGTCGGTCCTGCGCTACGACGTCGGCGGCACGGGCGGCCCGCTGACCGCCACCAAGGAGTGGAACCTCACCTCCGACCTGCCCTCCGTCGGCGCCAACCTCGGTCTGGAGGGCATCACCTGGGTCCCCGACGCCGCGCTGACCGGGGCCGGCTTCAAGGACGCGTCGACCGGCGCGGCCTACGACCCGGGCCGCTACGGCGCGCACACCGGCGGGGTGTTCTTCGTCGGCGTCGAGGGCACCGGCATGGTCTACGGGTATGTGCTGGGCGAGTCGGGCGCGTACACGCGGGTCGCGTCCGTCGACAGCGGCATGGACGGCGTGATGGAACTGCAGTGGGAGCCGCAGGCGTCGCGCCTGTGGGTCGTCTGCGACGACACCTGCGACGGCCGGCACACGACCATGAAGGTCGACGCGTCCGGCGCCTTCTCCGCCACGGCGGTCTACCAGCGCCCGAGCGGCATGCCGAACATCAACAATGAGGGCTTCTCGGTGGCCGGAGCCGACGAGTGCGTGGGCGGCGCGAAGCCGGTGTACTGGGCCGACGACAGCGACGACGGCGGCCACGCGCTGCGCAGGGGCACCCTCAGCTGCTGAGGCCGGCCGCGTAGACGTCCTCGGTGTAGCGGCCCTCGGCGACCAGCGCGTCGAGCCAGGCGGCGGCGTCGGCCGCGCCGGCGCCGGGCGTGCGCTCGGTGTACATGGTCCGGAAGGCGTCGCGCACGCCCGGGGCCATCCGGGCGCCGTCGCCGCACACATGGACCTTCGCGCCGGCGCCGAGCAGCTGCCACACCTCGTCGGCCTCGGCGGCGATCCGGTGCTGGACGAACCGGTGGCCGTCGACCGGCGCCGCGCTGAAGGCCGGGCGTATCCGGACCACCCCGGCCAGTTCGGCGGCGCGCAGTTCCGAGCCGTGCAGGAAGTCGGCGTCCGGGGCGTCGCAGCCGAAGTAGCAGAGCGCCGGGGCGAGGGCGGTGCCGTCGGCGGCGAGGGCGAGCCGGTCGGCGATCGCGCCGCGGAAGGGGGCCAGTCCGGTGCCCGCCGCGATCATGATCACCGGAATCCCGGTGTCATGGCCGATCCGGAAGACCTCCCGGCAGGGCTGGAGCCGGGCGTACACGGTGTCGCCGGGCCGCACGGCGGCGAGATGGCCGGAGCCGGTGCCGCGGTAGGTGCCGCGGCCCGAGCGCGCCGGGGCCTGGAGCACGGAGACCATCAGGTCCACGTGGTGCGGGTCGCCGGCCGGTGAGGACGAGACGGAGTAGTGGCGCGGCCGGATCGGCGGCAGCACGTCCAGCAGCACCGGCCAGGTCAGCGCCCCGGCCAGCGAGGGGTGATCCTCGATCACGTCGAGCAGGCCGCGGTGGTCGGCGGCGCGGGCGTCGGCGTCCCCGGCGAGGGCGCGCAGCGCCTGCCGCTCCGGCGGGCAGGGGGCGAGTCCGGCGAGCACGGCGAGCTGTCCGGCGGTCGGCCGGTCCTGCAGCTCGACGTACCGGGTGAGCAGGTCGCGCACGGTCACGGGCCGGTCGATCGAGATGCCGTCGCGGCGCGGGCGGGCGGCGGTGACGGCGAGGACGGTGTCCGGGTCCGCCCGCAGGACCCGGGCGGCGCGCTCGGCCAGGGCCGGGGCGTTGGCGGGGAGCACGGTGAGGTGGTCGGCGGTGCGGTACGTCTGCCCCTCGGGCAGGGCGAGGCGCACGAAGCGCTTGACGCGCGGGTGGCCGGGCCGGGTGAGGCTGCCGGTCTCGGTGACCGTCATCGGTGTCATGCCGTGCCGGGCGGCCAGCGCGTCCAGCGGGCCGCCGGTCAGCTCGGTGACGGTGTAGGCGGGGCCCTCGGGGGCGGGCTCGGCGGCGGCACCGGCCGTGGCGGGATCGCCGTACTCCTGGAGGAGGCGGGTGCCCAGGCCGGTGCCGAACGTCTTGACCGCGCCGGCCAGGTCCCCGGCGGCGTCCGCTTCGGCGCGCTCCAGCAGCCGGGTCCCGCCGAGGGCGGCCAGCCGGTCGTCGATGAGGGTGGGGACGCGCTGGTAGGTGGCGGACCAGTTGCGGTCGCCGACGCCGAGCACGGCGTAGGTGACACCGTCGGCGGCGCCCGGCGCGGCGGTCTCCAGCCACCGGACGAAGGCCGCCGCGTCGTCCGTGGGCCGGCCGTTGTAGGAGGCGGCGGTGATGACGACGGGCCGGTCGGTGGGCAGGGCGCCGGTGTGCGCGTCGAGCGGGGCGACGGCCGTGTCGCAGCCGATCCGGGCGCCGGTGTCGGCGAGCCCGGCCGCGAAGTCGCGGCAGGTGCCGTAGTTGGAGCCGTGCAGCAGCAGGAGTCCGGTGCCCGGCCGCACCCGGGTGGGCAGCGCGCCGCCGGTGGCGCTCTCCTCGGCGGGCGCGGCGGTGCCGGCGGCGGGCAGGGCGGCCCGGTTCGCGGCGCGGTCGGCGGGGGTGCGCGGGGCGAGGGTGAGGGTGAAGCCCTCGGGCTTGATGGTGAGGGCCTGCTTGAGGTGCATCCGGTAGTCGGCGTGGTCGAGCAGCCGGTAGCGGTGGACCAGCAGGGCGAGCAGCAAGGTGGCCTCGTGCAGGGCGAACTGGCGGCCGATGCAGGCGCGTTCGCCGGTGCCGAACGGCTTGAAGGCGTGCGGGGAGCGGGCCGCCTCCGCCTCGGGGGAGAACCGGGCGGGGTCGAACAGCTCGGGGTTGTCGCCCCAGACCGGGTCGCGGTGCAGCATCGGGGTCACCACCGCCGCCCACTGGCCCGCCCTGAGCGGGATGCCGCCCAGGACCGTGTCGTGGCGGGCCTGGCGGGAGAACGAGGGGGCCGGCGGGAACATCCGCAGCGTCTCGTTGAGCACCTGGCGGGTGTACCGCAGGCGGCCGATGTCCTCGAAGGCCGGGTCCGGGTCCGGCCGGTCGCCCCACAGGTCGTCGACCTCGCGCCGCACCAGGCGCAGCGCGGCGGGGTGCTTGACGAGGTTGTACAGGGCGAAGGACAGGGTGCCGGAGGTGGTCTCGTGGCCGGCGATCAGGAAGGTGATGACCTGGTTGCGGATGTTCTCCAGGTCGAGCGTGGTGCCGTCCGAGGGGTGGGTGGCGCCCAGCATCAGCCCCAGCAGGTCCTCGCTCCCGGGGGCCGGGGCGCCGGGAGCGGTACGGGCCGCGACGACCTCGTCCACCACCGAGGCCAGGAAGTCCGCGTCGGCGCGGAACGCCTCGTCAGCGCGGGTGTGGTCGGCGCCGGGGGCGCGGCTGAGCCGGGTCATCGCCCAGTGCAGGCAGCGCACCAGCGCGTCGACGAACGGGTGCGGCCGCTCCCGGTCGAACGAGCCGAAGTCGAAGCCGAATCCGGCCAGGCCGATGGTGTCCAGGGTCATCCGGGTCATGTCGTCGGGCACGTCGACCGGGCGGCCGGCCGCGCACCGGCGGTCCCAGGACTCGATCAGCCGGCGGGCGACGCGCAGCATCACCGGGTGGTAGGCGCGCATCGAGCCGAGCGCGAAGGCGGGCATCAGGATGTCGTGCGCCTTGGCCCAGTTGGGCTCGTCGGGGTACGCGGTGAACAGCCCGTCGTGGGCGAACTCGCGGACGTTCTCCAGGGCCGGGCCGACCGCCTTGCGAAACCGCTGCTCGTCGGAGAGTTCGGTGACCAGGTCCAGGCCGCTGACGAAGAGGGTGTCCCGGCCGTGCAGCCGCTGGACGAAGGCCGGGCCGTGCCGCCGGGCCAGTTCCATGGTCCGCAGGACGGGCGTGGCGGTCGGCGTGTCGGACACGTCGACGACCGGGACGCCGGCCTGGCTTCCTGGCTGTGACGAGAGCAGAGTCGCGGACATCGGGGCGAACCGCCTTCCGTGATCAGGAGATACCGCGACCGCCCCGCGGGGGGGCCTCGGTGGTCCCCTCCACGGTCGCCTCCCGGGCACCCGGCGTCCGCACCCCGCCCTGCATAATCGTGTAGTACGCCGTTTTGTGTCGGGCTTGCGGAAACAGCCGTGATGCGCAATGCGGCCGACAGCACACGGCACGGGAGCGTCGGATGGATCTCCAGGCGAGCGGGCCGCCGAGCGATTCCCCGGCCGCGGAGGCCTGGCGCCGGCAGGCGATCACCTGGCGCAATCGCGTGTTCCTGCTGCTGGACCGGCTGCCGCTGCCGGTGGCGCTCTGCGACCCGCAGGGCGTCATCCTGCTGGCGAACCCGGCGATGGCCGCGGAATGGGGCATGCTGTCCGGGCAGTTGCGCGGGCGCAGCGCCCTGGACCTCTTCCACCCCCGCACGCCCACCCGGCTGCATCCGATCGCGGAGGCCGTCCGGCTGCGCCGCAGGTCCCGCTATCCGGTCGAGGTGACCTGGTGCTCCCCCGACGGTGTCGAGCGGTACGGCGAGATGGACGTCGACCCGGTCAGCGACACCCCGGACGATCCGCCGGCGCTGATGCTGCTGCTGCGGGTGCTGGGCGAACGCGCGGACACCTCCGCCGGTGAGGGCGCCGGGCCCCCTCGGGTGAGCGCGGTCGAGGCCCGGATCCTGGCCCTGGCGGCGGCCGGCGGCACCACCGCGCGGATCGCCAAGGCGGTCGGCCTGGGCGTGGACGGGGTCAACTACCACCTGACGCGGCTGTCCAGGCGCTGGGGGGTGCGCGGCCGGACGGCGCTGGTGGCCCGCGCGTACACCCTGGGGGTGCTCGACCCCGCGATCTGGCCGCCGGACACTGCCGGAGACCGGGCGGACGAACCCTACCGTTAGCATGTTCGAACTCATGACGACCAGCCCGCCCGCCCGTTCTTTCCGGAAAATATGCCGCCCGGCACAGCCGGCCATCTTTTTTGTCCGGAACCTACTAAATGAGTCGAACAATTGGAAAGCACACAAAAGCGAATAACCTCCGGCAGAAACCCCGGCTCCGCGCTCGCCGCCTGGCGTGAGCCACGAGCGGTGCTGTGGGCCACGGCCGGTGTCGCGGTCCTCGCGTTCCTCATCGCGCTGGAATGCGTCGCGCGCGGCTACAGCCTGCCGGGGCCGATCACGCACCAGGCGCAGGAGGTCATAGCCAAGCCCCAGTCGGGGCCCCTGCTGTACGCCGGCCTGGCGCTGACCATGGTGGTGCTCACCTGGCGGGAACGGCTGATCGCGGCGGGCGCCGCCGTCGGCATCGACGTGGTCTTCTCCCTGGTGCGCTGGGCGGCCGGCCTCCAGGTGAACTCCGGCACCTTCGGCAACGGGGCGCTGTGGGTGATCCTGGGCTGCGCGGTCGTCGCCGTCACCCGCCGCACCGGCGCGGAACGTGTGCTGTTGCTCAAGGGCGTCGGGCTGGGGCTGCTGCTGGTGGCCGGGCACAAGACGGGTGACACCTGGCTGCTCATCACGTCGAGGACCCGCCCGGAGGTGCTCGACCCGTACGTGGCGACCGCCGACCACGCGCTGGGCAACCCCTCCTGGCTGGTCGGCCAGGCCGTCCGGGCCACCGGATCGTTCGGCTCCCATTTCCTCCACCTCGTCTACGGACAGCTGCCGCTGGCGGCGGCCATCTGCGCGCTGTACCAGCTACGGCACGTGGCGGCCGAGCGGCGCTTCCCGAGCCATCACCTGGTGCGCACCTTCCTGGTGATCGGCCTGCTCGGGCCGATCGTCTACATGATCTTCCCGGTCGTCGGACCGGTCTTCGCGTACGGCGCCGACGGCGGCCACTGGACGGCGGCCCACCTGTGGCCGGACACCCCGGTGCCGATCCGCCTCCCGCACGCGATCCCGTTCGACCGGGTCACACCGCGCAACTGCATGCCCAGCCTGCACACGGCGTGGGCCACCACGCTCTACCTCCACTCCCGCAAGGGCACCCGGTTCATGCGGTACGCGGGCACGTTCTGGCTGGTCGCCACGCTCTGCGCGACGCTGGGCTTCGGCTACCACTACGGCGCTGACCTCATCGCCGGCGTGGTGTTCGCGCTCACGGTCGAGGTGACCATGCGCTGCTTCGCCCGTGGCTGGGACCGGTCGGGGTACCAGCTGGTCGCCTACGGCACGGCCGTCTTCACCGCCCTCCTGGTGGCCTACCGCTGGCTGCCCGAGCAGATGGCCGCACGCCCGTGGCTGTTCGGACCCCTGCTCATCCTGGCGATGGTCTCGGTGATCTACGGCTATGTGCGCACCACCCGGCAGTGGGACCCGGAGCCCGCACCGGTGCCGCAGGCCGCACCCCGGCCCACCGGACCGCAGGCCGAACTCGTCTGAGCCACCGCGCACCCGTGCGACCGGCACCGGCACCGGCACCGACGGCTGCGGCGCGGACGGTCGACGCGGGCGCGGACGGTCAGCGCGGGTCCTGCGCCGACAGCCGGTGCAGGTGCAGGGCGAGCTGGATCTCCAGGGCGCGGGCCGGTATCTGCCAGTCGTCGCCGAGCAGCCGGCCGACCCGCTCCAGGCGCTGGGCGACGGTGTTGACGTGGACGTGCAGCTCGTCCTTGGTGCGGGCGGGGCTCGCCCCGCAGGCGAAGTACGCCTCCAGGGTGCGTATGAGGTCCGTGCCCCGGCGCCGGTCGTAGGCGGCGACCCGGCCGATGGTGCGGTCCACGAACCCGGCGACGTCCCGTTCGCCGGCCAGGAGCAGCCCGAGGAAGCCGAAGTCCTCGGCCGCGGCGCCGTCTCCGGAGCGGCCGAGCAGCCGCAGGGCGTCCAGACAGCGCCGCGCCTCCGCGTAACCGGCCGCGGCGCCGGCGGGACGGGCGGCGAGATCCGCGACGGGCGCGGAGGCGCCGACGGTGACCGCCTCGTGCACGGCGGTGCCCAGCCGGCGGGCGGTGCCGCGGGCCAGCTCGGTCGCGGTGACGCCCTGCCGCAGGGGCAGCAGCAGCACCGTACCGCCGTCCCGGGCGGCGGCCAGGCCCTGCCGGGTGGCGGCCAGGTGGGCGGCCGCGGACCACAGCCTGCGGCGGGCGGCGGCCTCCTGGTCGGCGTCGGGCGCCGGGGCGTCCAGGCGGGCGGCGAGCACGACATGGGTGGCGTCGAGGTCGGCGCGCAGCCGGGCGGCGCGCTCCCGCAGCAGGCGCGGGTCCCGCTCGCGGGCGTCCAGGAGGTCGTCGAGCAGTTCACCGCGCACCCGCCGCTCGGCCTCGGCGGCCGAGCGTCTGGCGAGCAGCAGCAGTGAGGTGACCATCGCGGCGCGCTCCAGCGTGCGCTGGTCGACGGGGTCGAGGCCGCGCTGGCCGCGCAGCACCAGGGCGCCGAGCAGCTCGCCGCCCGCGGTGACGGCGGCGATCCAGTCCTCGCCGTGCCGCACCGCGTGCCCCTCGGCCCGCGCGGTCTCCAGCGGCGCGGCGGGGGCGGCGCTCGCCTCGCTGAACTCGACGGTGCCCGCCAGGACCTCGGAGACCGCGGCGGCCACGTCATGGACCCCGCCGCCGCGCAGCACGAGTTCGGCCAGCCGGTCGTGGACGTCGGAGGCCCGCTCGATGACCGCGCTGCGGTCACGGATGATCTCGTTGGCGCGCTCCAGTCCGGCCAGCGCCGAGCGGGTCTCGGTGAGCAGGTGGGCGCTGTCGATGGCGGCGGCCGCCAGGGCGGCGAAGGAACCGAGCAGGGCGATCTGCTCCCGTTCGAAGACCCGGGCGCGCCGGTCGGCGGCGAACAGGACGCCGATGACGTGCGGGCCGAGCATCAGCGGCACGCCGAGGATGGCGACCAGGCCCTCGTCGCGCACGCCCGCGTCGATGGTGCCGGTGTGCTGGAAACGGGCGTCCTCGAAGTAGTCGTCGGTGACATAGGGGCGGGCCGTCTGCGCGACCAGGCCGCCCAGCCCCTCCCCCATGCCCAGGCGCAGCTGCTGGAAGCCGGCCGCCACGGAGCCTTCGGTGACGCGCATGTACGTGTCGCCGCGGGCCGGGTCGTTCAGGGTGAGGTAGGCGACGTCGGTGCCCAGCAGCGAGCGGGCGCGCTGCACGATGGCCGGCAGCACGGAGTCCAGGTCGCGCAGGCCCGCCAGGTCGTGGGCGGTCTCGAAGAGGGCGGACAGCTCGGCCTCGCGGCGTCTGCGTCCTTCCAGCTCGGCGCGTACGCGCAGGGCGAGCAGCTTGGCGTGGTCGAGCGCGGCGACCGACGCGGCGGGCCGGCCCTCGGCACGGGCGAGCAGCACCGGCTGCTCGTACGCGGCGGCGGGCGCGCCCCGGGCCAGCAGTTCGAGGAACGGGACGCCGGGCGCGTCGCCCCACGGGGTGCCGGGCGGGGCGCCGGGGGCGGCCGGCGTCCCGTTCGCGGTGGCGGAGTGGCCGGCGGGCTCCGTGTGATCACTGGACATGCGCTCAGGATCGCGTATCGGCCCGGTCTCTGCCGAGCCCTGTGGACAACTCCGCGCCGAGTGGTCGCGGCGCAGGTCAGTGGGCGGTCCAGCCACCGTCGAGCACCAGCGAGGTTCCGGTGACGAAGGACGCCTGCGGGGCGCACAGGTACGCCACGGCCTCGGCGACCTCCTCCGGTTCGATCAGCCGTTTGACCGCGCTGTCCTGCAGCAGCACCTCGGCCAGCACGCGTTCCTCGGGGACGCCGTGGGCCCGCGCCTGGTCGGTGAGCTGCTTCTCGACGAGCGGGGTGCGGACGTAGGCGGGGTTGACGCAGTTGGAGGTGACACCGTGCGGGGCGCCTTCGAGGGCGGCGGTCTTGGACAGTCCCTCCAGGCCGTGCTTGGCCGCCACGTACGCGGACTTGTACGCGGAGGCGCGCAGCCCGTGCACCGAGGAGATGTTCACGATACGGCCCCAGCCCTGGCCGTACATGTGGGGCAGGGCGCCGCGGATGAGCCGGAAGGGCGCCTCCAGCATCACCGTCAGCACGGTGTGGAAGACCTCGGGCGGGAACTCCTCGATGGGGCGGACCAGCTGGATCCCGGCGTTGTTGACGAGGACGTCGGTGCCGGCGGCCGCCTGCTCGGCGGCGTCCAGGTCGGTCAGGTCCAGCACATGGGGTTCGAGGACCCCGGCGAGCGGCCCTGACTGTTCGGCGAGCGCGGCCAGGCCGGCCGCGTCCCGGTCGACGGCCCTGACCTTCGCCCCCGCGGCGGCCAGCCGGAGCGCGCAGGCACGGCCGATGCCGCCGGCCGCGCCCGTGACGAGCGCGGTGCGGCCGCCGAGGTCGAGCGGGGGGCCTTGGGGGGTGGGGCGGGGGCTGGGCGAGGTCATGTCTCGACCCTAGGCAGCGGTCCCGCCCCACCACATATGGGCATGACCCATACTTCAGTCAAAATCGGTGGGGTCGAACCATGTGGGGGCGTCGCACAGGGCCTGCTTGATCCGGAACCGGCCGAACTCCTGCAACTCGGGCAGCGCGTCCACGGCGAACCAGCCCACCTCCAGCGACTCGTCGTCGTTGACCCGTGCCTCGCCGCCCACGGCACGGCAGCGGAAGGTGATGTCCATGTACTGGCAGAGGTCGCCGTTGGCGTAGGTGACCGGCTTGAGCGCCTGGACCAGGACCACCCGCTCGGTGACACAGCGCACCGCGGTCTCCTCGTACACCTCCCGCACCGCGCAGGCGGCCGGCTGCTCGCCCGGCTCCGGGATGCCGCCGACCACCGACCACCTGCCGGTGTCGGAGCGGCGCCCGAGGAGCACTCTGCCCTCGTCGTCGAAGACGACGGCGGTGACCCCGGGGAGCCACAGCAGCTGGTTGCCGGCTGAGGCCCGGATCGTGCGGATGAAGTCAGGAGTGGCCATGGACCGACCCTAACCGCCGCCTGCGGCCCCGACCGACGGCTCCGTCCCCTGACCGCCGGCTCCCCCGGCCGGCCGGCGTGCCCGGCAGGCGCACGCCCCGCGTGCGGTCACACGTCGTCCGGTCACATGCCGTCCGGTCACACAGCCGCGGCGCGCCGCCCGCGCACACCGGTCGCGATCGCCCAGCCCAGGCCGCCGGCCGCGACCAGCACGAGCACGATCTCCGGCAGGACGCCCAGCTCGGTGGCGGGGGTCTTCGAGGAGCGCAGCGGCACCTTCTGGACCAGATAGGCGGGCACGAACATCCCGGTCTTCTGGGTGATGCGCCCGTCGGGCATGATGACCGCGCTGACACCGCTGGTCACCGGGACGGTGACGGTACGGCTGTGCTCGACGGCGCGGATACGGGACATGGCGAGCTGCTGGTAGGTCATCTCGCTGCGGTCGAAGGTCGCGTTGTTGCTCGGCACGGAGATCATCTGCGCGCCGTGGGTGACGGTGTCGCGGACGTCCCAGTCGAAGGCGGCCTCGTAACAGGTGGCCAGGCCGACCTTGGCGCCGTCGATGGTGAAGACGCCCGGCCGGGTGCCCCGGCTGAAGTCCTGCCGGGCCATCTCGGTCCAGCTCTTGTTGATCGCGCCGACCAGCCCGCGCAGCGGCAGGAACTCGCCGAACGGCTGGATCTGCCGCTTGTCGTAGGTCTGCACGGGGCCCTTGACCGGGTCCCACAGGATCTGCTCGTTGAACAGCTCGCCGTCCCGCTCCACCACGCTGCCGATCGAGATCGGCACCCCGATGGCCCGGGACGCCTCCTGCACGTCCAGGCGGGCGTCGGCGTATTCGAGCGGGTCGATGTCGGAGGAGTTCTCCGGCCAGAGCACGAAGTCGGGCCGGGGGGTCCTGCCCGCCTTCACGTCCGCCGCCAGGCGCTCGGTCTCGCGCACGTGGTAGTCGAGGACGGCCCGGCGCTGGGCGTTGAACTCCAGGCCCGCGCGCGGCACGTTGCCCTGGACGAGCGCGACGGTCGCGGTGCCGGTCTCGGCCTTGTCGCTCACCAGGGTCCGGGCGGCCAGCGCGCCCGCCACCGGCACGGCCACGCTCAGCAGGGCCACGGCGGCGGCCGGCCGCCGCACCGCGCGGGTGCGCCGTCCCTCCACCGCCAGGCGGACCGCCGCGCACAGGCCGAAGCCGCACAGGACGACCGCGAAACCGAGCACCGGGGTGCCGCCCACCGCGGCCAGCGGCAGGAACACGCCGTCGGCCTGCCCGAAGGCGACCTTGCCCCAGGGGAAGCCGTCGAACGGCACGCGCGCGCGTGCCGCCTCACCGGCGATCCACAGGGCCGCCGCCCACACCGGCCAGGCGGGCAGCCGTGACACCGCGGCGACGCCCACGCCCACCAGGGCGACGAAGACCGCCTCCGCCGCGACCAGGGCCAGCCACGGCAGCGGGCCGACCTCCACGCTGGTCCACATCAGCAGCGGCAGCAGGAAGCCGAGGCCGAAGAGGTAACCGAGGCCGAGCGCGGCTTTCCAGCCACGTCCGCGCAGCACCCAGCCGAACCCTGCGAAGGCCGGCAGCGCCAGCCACCACAGCGGGCGCGGCGGAAAGCTGACGTACAGGAGCAGGCCGGACAGCGCCGCGACGACGGCGGGTACGAGCCGTGCGCGCCAGGGCGCGGGAGCGGACTGCGGGCGCAGCCGGTCCGACTCGTCGACGGAAGTTGCGGTGACGGTCACCCCGGGAGTGTACGGCGGCTGATCTGCCCCTTGACAGGACGGTGGCGGGGGCCTTGATCGTCCGGCGAGGACGCCGGGTGGTCAGGCCGGGCCGGGGGCGGGCGGGCGCAGCCGGTCCTTGATCACGCGTACCGCCGACTCGGCGTTGTCGACGGTGATCGTGAAGGTGTGGCCGTCCCACAGGCGCAGCACGACCCCCTCACCACGGCGTACGACGACCGCGGTGCCCTTCTCGGGGCGCCAGCGGTAGCCCCAGCCGCCCCAGTGGCGCGGGGTGACGTGCGGCGCGAACTCGGCGCCCGCCACCTGGGCGAGCGGGATGCGGCGGCGCGGCAGGCCGATGTGGCCGCAGCGCACCTCCAGGGATTCGGAGTCGACCTTCAGTGCCACGTGGACGAAGGCGAGGGTGCCGAAGAGGACCAGCAGTCCGGCCGCGATGCAGCCCACGACGGACATCACCAGGGGGGCGACGCCGGTGCTCCAGGCGGAGTCGACGGCCAGTTCGATCCCGAGGGCCAGGCAGGCGGCGCCGACGAGCGCCAGCAGCCACTGGATCCGGTTGGTGGCCCGGCCCGTCCACACCTCGGGGTGCGGGCCGTTCTCGATGCGGGAGGGGTCCCTCATGTCCACGAGGTTACTCAGGTTTCGGCGCGCGGGTAGCGCGTCGCGCACGGGGAGTGTCCCGTGCCGGGGCGTGCGGGCCGGCCGCAGCCGCGCCCGGTCCGGGGTCAGCGGGCGGCGGTGGCGGCCTGGAGGAGACGGCCCTCCGCGTACGCCAGGGCGGGCCCGGGCAGGGTGCCCGCCACCCCGTTGAGCAGCACCGTCACGGTGCCCTCGGCCGGGGCCCCCGGCTCGGGCCGGGAGCCGATCCGGCGCAGCGCCTGGGCGGCGACGGCGCCCGCCGAGCCGTGCAGGACCAGCGGGGGCCGGCCGGGCCGCTGCACGGCGGAGCGGATGCGTTCGGCGACCAGTTCGTAATGGGTGCAGCCCAGGACGACGGTCGTGACGTTCTCGGGGGTCAGCGCGGCGGCGGCCGTGACCGCCTCGTCGATGGCGGCCTGGTCCGCGTGCTCCACGGCCTCGGCCAGTCCCCAGCAGGGGACCTCGGCCACCGGCACGCCGCCAGCGAAGTCGCGGATCAGCCCCTTCTGGTAGGGGCTGCCGGTGGTGGCGGGGGTGGCCCAGATGGCGACCGGTCCCCCGCCGGCCGCGGCCGGCTTGATCGCGGGCACCGTCCCGATGACCGGCAGGCCCGGTTCGAGGCGGTCGCGCAGGGTGGTCAGCGCGTGCACGGTGGCGGTGTTGCAGCCGACGATCAGGGCGTCGGGGCCGTGCGCGGCGGCGGCCTCGGCGACGGCCACCGCGCGCGCGGTGAGGTCCTGCACGCTGCGCGGGCCCCAGGGCATGCCGGCGGGGTCGAGGGAGAGCACGAGATCCGCGTCGGGGCGCAGGCGCCGCACCGCGGCGGTGGCCGCCAGCAGCCCGATCCCGGAGTCCATGAGCGCGATCTTCACCCGGCCACGATAGTCGATCCCCTCGTACCGGCCGCCCGGGTGGGGCAGACTGCGGGAGTGGACGTGATCATGTGGACCGCCGTCGGATCACTCGCCGCCTGGCTGTGGCTGCTGCTCTGCCAGGGCTTCTTCTGGCGCACGGACGTGCGGCTGCCGCCCCGCACGGAGCCGGCGCCCGGCGACTGGCCGGCCGTCTGCGTCGTGGTCCCCGCGCGGGACGAGGCCGCCGTACTGGGCCGGAGCCTTCCCTCGCTGCTCGCACAGGACTATCCGGGGCGGGCGGAGGTCTTCCTGGTCGACGACGGCAGCTCGGACGGCACCGGCGAGCTGGCCCGGGAGCTGGCGCGGCACGGCGGGCTGCCGCTGACCGTGGCCTCGCCGGGGGAGCCGCCGGCCGGGTGGACCGGCAAGCTGTGGGCGGTACGGCACGGCATCGCCCTGGCCCGCGCGCGGGAGCCCGAGTACCTGCTTCTGACGGACGCGGACATCGCGCACGCCCCGGACAGCCTGCGCCGGCTGGTGGCGGCGGCCCGCACGGGCGGGTTCGACGTCGTCTCGCAGATGGCCCGGCTGCGGGTGAAGAGCGGGTGGGAGCGGCTCGTCGTGCCGGCGTTCGTGTACTTCTTCGCGCAGCTGTATCCGTTCCGCCGGATCGGCCGCCGGGGCGGGCGGACCGCCGCGGCGGCGGGCGGCTGCGTGCTGCTGCGCGCCGAGACCGCCGAGCGGGCGCGGATCCCGGAGGCGATCCGGCAGGCGGTGATCGACGACGTGGCCCTCGCCCGGGCGGTCAAGGGCGGCGGCGGGCACATCTGGCTGGGGCTCGCCGACCGGGTGGACAGCGTGCGGCCGTATCCGCGGCTGGACGACCTGTGGCGGATGGTGTCGCGCAGCGCGTACGCGCAACTGCGCCACAACCCGCTGCTGCTGGCCGGCACGGTCGCCGGGCTGGCGCTGGTGTACCTGCTCCCGCCGGTGGCCCTGGTGGCGGGTGTGGCCGCGGGCGACGCGGCGGCGGCACTGGCCGGGGGCGTGGCGTGGCTGGTGATGACGGCGACGTACGTCCCGATGCTGCGCTACTACCGCCAGCCGCTGTGGCTCGCTCCGCTGCTGCCGGGCACGGCGTTCCTGTACCTGCTGATGACGGTGGACTCGGCGGTGCAGCACTACCGGGGACGGGGTGCGGCCTGGAAGGGCCGCACCTATACGCGTCCGGAGGCCGTGCCAGAGGAGGGCTGAGGGCGCGGCCAGGAGTTCACTTGCGGCCCGGCGTCCAGTTCATGCCCCAGCCGTAGGCGTGGTCGACGGTGCGCTGCGGGCTCACCCCGCGCGCGGGCACCAGATAGCGCGCCTCGCGCTGGACGACCAGGTCGCCTCCGGTGTTGGTGATCAGGGCGAGCGCGCAGACCGTCGAGGGCACCGTGCACTCGTCGAGGGAGAAGTCGACCGGGGCGCCGTGCTGGGGCTGGAGGGTGACGGTGGCGTGCAGGTCGGCGAAGGAGCGGGCGCCCTCGTAGATGGTCACGAAGACGAGGATGCGGCGGAAGTCGCGGATGTGGTCGAGGTTGACGGTGAGGTTCTCGCCGCTGTCCACCGCGCCGGTGCGGTCGTCGCCGTCGAGGTGGATGTACGGGGGCTGGCGCAGGGCCCCGAAGGCGTTGCCGAGTGCCTGCACGACGCCCTTGCGGCCGTCGGAGAGTTCGTAGAGCGCGCACAGGTCGAGGTCGAGGTCGGCGTGTGTGGCGAACGCCCGCCCGCGCTTGCCGGCCCAGCCGGTGAACTGCTTGCGCGTCTGCCAGTTGAGGTTGACGCGCAGGGCGCCGGAGGTGCCGCCCTGCTTGGTCAGCGACACCGAAGGGGCCGCCTTGGTGAGCGTCACCTTGGTCAGCCGTACGGGAGGCGCCGCGGGGGAGGGCGGCGGGGGCGTGGCGGACCAGGTGGGGGCGGGCGGCGGCAGGTGCGCCGGCGGGCCGGCCGGTGGCGGGGCGGCGGCCTGGGCGGGGGCCGGGGGCGGTGCCCAGGCGGCCGGCTGCGCCGCGGCGGGCTGCTGGGGCGCGTACGGCGGGGCGGCGGGCGGCGGGGCCGCGTGCTGCGGCTCGTCCACGGTGATGCCGAAGTCGGTGGCCAGGCCCGCCAGGCCGCTGCTGTAGCCCTGGCCCACCGCGCGGAACTTCCAGGCGCCCTGGCGGCGGTAGAACTCACCCAGTACGAAGGCGGTCTCGGCACTCGCCCCGGCGCTCTCGAAACGGGCGACCACCGTCCCCGCGGTGGCGTCGCGCACCTCGATGTAGAGGCCCGGTACCTGGCCGAACGTCCCGCCGTCCGCGGAGGCGGCGAGCACGATCCGCTCGACGGCGGACTCCACGCGCGCGAGGTCGGCCCAGAGCGTGTCGGTCGCCTGTCCGCCGGCGTCCCGCTTGCCCTCGTGCCGGACCGCGCCGGAGGCATGGGCCGGCTGGTTGTAGAAGACGAAGTCCCCGTCGGAGCGCACTTTTCCGTTCACCAGCAGCAGCGCGGAGGCGTCCATGTCCGGGACGCCCGGGCCGGACCGCCGGCCCACCTCCACGCGCAGTGCCGTGGCGGGCACCGGTGTGTTCGACCCCTTCAACATGGTCATGCTCTCCCCCATCGCGTGTCGCCCGGGCCGTGTCCGGCACTCCGTCGGGTACCGGCGGTTCGCCGGCCCGCTTGCGCCCAACCTATTCCCAGGGCGGCCGAACTCCCCTACGGACCAGCGGATCACACCGACGGGACCGACGGTAACCCCCGGGAAATGCCCCCTTTACACGATCGGCGTCCACCGCGCTGCCCCTTTTTGCCAACTTCGCTCGCATTGGGGGTCCCGCGTCACCGCCGACACGGAAAAGAACCCTCTTATCGGTCTCCCCAACCAGCACATCGTGGGCTTAACTTATGTGCCATGACCTCCCCCCGCTCCGCCTATGGCGGCGGCTACTACTCCGCATCCTTCCCGGACACCCCGATCTACGACTCGCTCGTCGCCGAGCGGGGCACCCCGCAGATCGCCCCGATCCGGGTCCCCGCTCCGTACGACACGGGAAGCCACCTCCCCGCGCTCCCCTCGGCGCTGCCCGCCCTCCCGGCGGCCCCGTCCCCGTACTCCTACGGCTATCCGCAGGCGGCCCAGCCCGCCCCGCTGCAGCAGGCCCCGGCCGCCTACATCCCGCAGCAGGCGTCCGCCCCGCGCGGCTACCCGGGCCCGCAGCAGCAGATGCCCCAGCGCCCCATGGCCGGCGGCACCGGCTACGAGGCGATGCGTCCGGCGGCCCCCCGGCCCACCGCGGCGCCGTACCAGGACCCGTACAACAACCAGCAGTACCGCGGCTACTGATCCACTCCCCGGCTGTCCGTGCCGCCTGGCAGGATGAGGTCATGGGGAATGCGGAGCTGCGCTCGATACACATCCACCCGGTCAAGGCGTTCCGGGCCGTAGGACTCCGGGAGGCCCTCGTGGAGCCCTGGGGGCTGGCCGGGGACCGCCGCTGGGTGGTGATCGACGACGGGGGAAAGGTCGTCACGCAACGCCAGCAGCCCCTTCTCGCACTGGCCGTCGCCGAGCTCGCGCCCGGCGGCGGCCTTCTGCTGTCCGCGCCCGGACAGGACCCGGTCACCGTGCCCGTGCCCGTGCCCGTGCCGCAGCCGGGTGCCACGGTGACGGTGGACATCTTCGGCGACAAGGTGGAGGCCGTCCCGGCCGGGCCCGCGGCACATGCCTGGTGCGGCGCCCTCGTCGGTGCCGACGTCCGCCTCGTCCACATGGACGACCCCGCCACCCGCCGGCCCGTCGACCCGGACTACGCCCGGCCCGGCGAGACGGTGAACTTCGCCGACGGCTATCCGCTGCTGCTCACCTCGGTCGCCTCCCTGGACTCCCTCAACTCGCTGATCGCCGAGGGCGACCGCCCCGACGAGGGCCCGGTGCCGATGGACCGCTTCCGGCCCAGTGTCGTCGTGGCCGGGCCCCCGGCCTGGGCGGAGGACGACTGGCAGCGCGTCGCGATCGGCGAGGTCACCTTCCGGGTCGCCAAGATGTCCGGGCGGTGCGTGGTCACCACCACCGACCAGAGCACCGGCGCGCGCGGCAAGGAGCCCCTGCGCACCCTCGGCCGCCACCGCCGCTTCGGCGGCTCGCTGGTCTTCGGACAGAACCTGGTGCCCGAGTCGACCGGCACCATCCGGGTCGGTGATCCCTTCACGGTCCTGGCCTGAGAACGGTCACGGTCCTGGCCCCGGCCACGGTCCTGGCCCCGGCCCCCCGGCACCGTCCTGGCTCAAGAGCTGGTCACGTCCCGGTCCGAGTTCCCGCTCCGGGCCGGGAACCGTGGGCGGGGGCCGGGTCGTTGGGGTTTCGTGAGAGCTTCATGAGAGTCCGCGGCCGGGGGTGATGTCGCTCTCTCTTCGACCGGTTCGCGGATGAGCGTCCCCGGCCGGGGTCATCACGGAGCGGGAAGGGGGTGGGGACGGTGCGAGCGATCAGCGGCCTCTGGCGCTGGCGGCACAATCCGCTGCGCCGCACGACCGATCTGGTCGAGTCCTGGGTGGCGTTGGTGGCCCTGCTGGTGATCCTGGTCGCCTGCCCGGTGCTCGGCGCCGTCGTCGGGACCACCGCCCAGGACGCCCTGCAGCAGTCCGTGCGCGACCAGCACCGGTCCCGGTCCCTGGTGGCGGCCACCGTGGTGAGAAAGCTGGACCGGCCCGCATCCTCCTCGGACCCGGAGGTCATCACGGGACGCGACCGGCGCAGCAGAGTCGTCGCCGACTGGACCGCCCCGGACGGCACCCGGCAGCACGACGCGGTCACCACCGGCCTGCGCGCCCCGCACCCCGGCGACCGCTTCGGCCTGTGGACCGACCCGCACGGGCGGGCGACGACCCGCCCCCTGGACGCCACGACGGCCACCACCCACGCGGTGCTGGCCGGGCTCGGCACGGCCCTGGTGGCCGCCGGCCTGACGGAGGGCGCGCGCAGACTGGTCGTGTGGCGGCTGGTCCGCCGCCGGTTCGCGCGCTGGGACCAGGCCTGGGACCGCGCGGGCCCGGACTGGGGCCGTACCGGCACCGGCAGCTGACAGCCTTCCGGCTCCGGTCAACCGACCCCGCGCGCGCACGCTACGGTGGACCGGCCGACGCACTCGGCACCGGCCCCGCCCGAGCCGTAGGGGCGCGCCGGTGACGGGAGCGGCGGAGTCCCCGGCTCGTCACGGGCTCGGGGCAGCACAAGGGCCCGAGGGGCTGGGCACGGCAGCGGTCGCGGCACCGGCCGCCCTCCTCCCCGGAGGCGACGAGCCATCAGTACGACGAGGTGGGGGCACGGCAACGCCATGGCACAGGGCACGGTCCAGGTGACGCACACCGGCACATCGCGGTGGCGGCGCCGCACGGGTGAGTACGCGTCGCTGGCCGCCGCCCTGGAGGCCGCGGCCGACGGCGACGTCCTCACCGTCGCCCCGGGCACCTACCGCGAGAACCTCGTCGTCGAGCGCGCGGTGACGCTGCGCGGCCCCGAGGGTTCTCCGGGCGCGGTGCGCATCGCCCCGGTGGACGGGGTGCCGCTGACCGTGCGCGCCTCGGCGGTGGTGCTCGACCTGCACGTGGAGGGCCAGGACGCCGCCGCGCCCGCGCTGTTGGTGGAGGAGGGCACGCCGGAGCTGCGGGACCTGCGGATCGTGGCGCGGTCCGCGTCGGGCATCGAGGTGCGCGGCGGCGCCCGGCCCACCGTGCGGCGCTGCACGGTGGACAATCCGGCCGGTGTCGGCATCGCCGTGCTCGACGCCGGCGGCGGGGTGTTCGAGGAGTGCGAGGTGCTGGCCGCCGGGCAGTCGGGCGTGGCGGTCCGCGGCGGCGCGCATCCGCGCCTCGACCGGTGCCGGATCCACCACGCCTCGGGCCCGGGCATCGCGGTCACCGGCGACAACTCCGCCCTGGAGGGCGTGGGGTGCGAGGTCTACGAGGTCCGGGGAAGCGGCGTCCAGGTCACCGGGCGGGCCACCGCCCACCTCACCGACTGCGAGGTGCACCGCACCGCCGGGGACGGCATCACCCTCGACACGGACGCCGTGCTCACCCTGGCCGACTGCCGGCTGCACGACATCCCGGAGAACGCGGTGGACCTGCGTTCGCGTTCCGTGCTGACGCTGACCCGGACCACGGTGCGCCGGTTCGGGCGCAACGGGCTGTCGGTGTGGGACCCGGGCACCCGGGTGGACGCCAACCAGTGCGAGATCGCCGACAGTACGGGCGACTACCCGGCCGTGTGGGTCAGTGACGGGGCGACCGCGGTCCTCGACTCCTGCCGGGTGCACGACGTGCCGGACGCGCTGTTCGTGCTGGACCGCGGCTCCCGCGCGGACGTCGTCGACAGCGACCTGTTCCAGGTGCGCAACACCGCCGTGTCGGTCAGCGACGGCGCCACCGCGCAGCTCGACGACTGCCGGATCAAGGAGGCCGCCACCGGTGCCTGGTTCCGCGACCACGGCAGCGGCGGCACCCTCGCCAACTGCACCATGGACGCCACCCAGACCGGTGTGATCGTCACCAAGGGCGCCGACCCCACCATCGAGCGGTGCACGGTCGTCTCCCCCGCCGAGGCCGGTTTCTACGTCTCCGCCGGGGGCCGCGGCAGTTTCCTGGGCTGCCGGGTGACGGGCAGCGACGGCTACGGCTTCCATGTCCTGGACGGCTGCCGTACGACGCTGCGGAAGTGCCGTACCGAGCGGTGCGCGCGCGGCGGGTACGAGTTCGCGGACGGCGGCGCGGACGCGGTGCCCGGGTCAGGGCCGGTGGTGGAGGACTGCACCGGCGACGAGAGCGGCGGCGTACGTCCGCCGCCGCCCCGGGAGACGGTGGTGCAGACGGCGGGCTCGTCGTCCGGTCTGCTGGGCTCGGTCCCCGGGCCGCGCGCCTTCGAGCCGGAACCGCCGCCCGCGCCCGATGAGGAGCCAGAGTCCGCGCGCACCGCGAAGGACGTGCTGGGCGCGCTCGACGCGCTGGTCGGCCTGGAGAGCGTGAAGCGGGAGGTGCGCGCGCTCACCGACATGATCGAGGTGGGCCGGCGCCGGCAGCGGGCCGGGCTGAAGGCCGCCTCGGTCAAGCGGCATCTGGTCTTCACCGGCTCCCCCGGCACCGGCAAGACGACGGTCGCCCGCCTGTACGGCGAGATCCTCGCCTCCCTCGGGGTCCTGGACAAGGGCCATCTCGTCGAGGTGTCCCGGGTCGACCTGGTCGGCGAGCACATCGGTTCCACCGCGATCCGCACGCAGGAGGCGTTCGAACGGGCGCGCGGCGGAGTGCTGTTCATCGACGAGGCGTACGCCCTCTCCCCCGAGGACGCCGGGCGCGACTTCGGCAAGGAGGCGATCGACACGCTGGTGAAGCTGATGGAGGACCACCGTGACGCGGTCGTGGTGATCGTCGCGGGCTACACCGCCGAGATGGAACGCTTCCTGTCCGTCAACCCGGGTGTGGCCTCCCGTTTCTCGCGCACCATCACCTTCGGCGACTACGGCCCCGAGGAGTTGCTGCGGATCGTGGAGCAGCAGGCCGAGGAGCACGAGTACCGGCTGGCGCCGGGCACCGGGGAGGCGCTGCTGAAGTACTTCACGGCGCTCCCCAAGGGCGCCGCGTTCGGCAACGGCCGTACCGCGCGCCAGACGTTCGAGGCGATGGTGGAGCGTCACGCCAGCCGGGTCGCCCAGGTCGAGGACCCCGACACCGACGCGCTGACGCTGCTCTACGCGGAGGATCTGCCCGAGCTGCCCTGAGCCTCCTGGTCGCCGCGCGGCGCGGGCAGGCCGGGGTGCGGCCGGGCCAGCAGCCGCCGGCGTTCCTCGGCGAAGGCCGGGTCGGCCTGGTAGTCGCAGTGGCCGAGGATCGAGGCGGGCAGCGGGTGCCGTGCGGTGCGGCCGTAGACGAGGGGGTCCTTGAGCGGGGCGCGGTCCACGTCCGGGCCGTGGCCGTCGGGCAGCCGGACGGGGCCGCCGATGGGGTCGGTGAGCCGGTACAGGTTGCGCCAGCGGTCCATGTCGTGGTGCAGGGCGGCGAGGGCGGCCGGGCCGAAGTGGGCGGGGAACCAGCGGCCGTAGAGCCGGGTCAGCGGGGAGCCGTAGGTGAGCAGGGCGACGCGGGCGCGTGCCGACGGGGGCAGCTGCCAGGCCGCGGCGGCGGCCAGCACGCTGCCCTGCGAGTGCCCGGACAGGACCAGCCGTCCGCCGGTGGCGCGGGTCCAGGTCGCCATGCGCCAGGTGAGGTCGGGCACCGCGCGTTCGGCGTAGCAGGGCGGGGCGAAGGGGTGGGCGGCGCGCGGCCAGAAGGTGCCGACGTCCCAAAGGACGCCGATGGTGCGCCGGGCCGATGTGTCCTTGTAGGCGCGCCGGCCCCAGGTGACGAAGAGGACGAAGCCCAGTCCGACGAGCCAGGAGCCCAGTGCCTGGGCGGTCTCGGCCGCGCCCTGGAGGCCGGGCGGCGCGCTCTCGGCGGCCCGGGCCGGGGTGCGGCCGGTGCCCAGGGCGCCGACGAGCGCGGCGGTGCCGAGCAGGAGGGTGGTGGCGCAGATGACGCCGACGACGAGGTGGGCGTCGTCGGTGAGGGTGGCCAGCGCGCGGGTGCGGGCGATCCGGCGGGTGCGGTCGCGGTCCTCCGGCTCGCCGGGGTGCTCGCCCCGCACGGCGGCGCGTTCGGCGCGGGCCAACCGCCGGACACGTCCGGCCAGGCGTGCGCAAAGTCCCAGCAGGAGCACGAGCAGCGGCGGGATGACGGACGCCTGCCAGGTGAGCAGGACGGGCGGCCCGGGGATCCGTGCCCCGGTGCCGTCCAGCCAGTCGGCCACGCGCTGGGCGACGCCGCCGGTCATCACCCCGCCGAGCGCGCAGGCCAGCATCGCGACCGCGGGGCCGCCCTGTCCGCGCAGCACGGCGCGGGCCGGGGGCGCGGGCGGGGGCGGGGCGGTTTCCGGCCCGGCGGGACGGCGGGCCTCGGGACGGGTGGTGTGGTGGGTCGCGGGACCGGTGGTGCGGTGGGTCGCGGGACGGGTGGTGCGGTGCAGCAGGTACGCGGTGAGGCCGAGCGCGACGACCAACGCGCCCTGGGCCAGGGCGAGGGCGCCGAAGCCCACGTCGCCCGGCAGTCGGCCGGCGGAGTGCCACGACGGGCGCGACCAGCAAGTGTAGACGACGGTGAGCAGGAGCAGCAGGAGGGCGGCGAGCGGCAGGCTTCGCACGAGGTGGCGGTCCAGTCGCCGGTCGAGCCGGTGCTCGCTGCGGCCCCGGCGGCAGACCACCACCACCGCGACGGCCGCGGTGAGGATCAGGCCGGCGTGCAGCAGCCGGCCGAGGACGTCCAGGGCCGCGGGGCCGCCAGGGCGGCGGTCGAAGCGCGCGGCCGGGGCGGCGAGGGCCGCGGCGGCGGTCAGCAGTGCGGCGGCGGTGTGCGCGCCGCGTAGCCGGGCCACCAGGCGGCGCCCGTACCAGAAGCCGGGCCGGCTCAAGGACTCCGCGCCGGGCCCTTCCTCGCTCTCGGCGTCGCGGGCCAGGGGCTGCTGCGACTCGTAGGCGCTCCAGGTGCGGTGGGAGAGGTAGTACAGCAGACCGGTGAGCGCGGTGGGCGCCAGGGCGGCGACGGCGAGCCGGCGTCCGGGCGCGCTCCACCAGCCGCCGGAGGCCGGTGACAGGAAGCTCAGCCAGGTGTGGCGCGCGGCGCACGCGCGGGTGCCCGCGCACTGCCAGGCGGCGAGGTCGAGGGCGACCTCGCAGGCGGCGGCGACGAGCAGCACGGTGAGGGTGAGGCCGGCCAGCCGGACGAGCACGCCGTACAACCGGACCGTGCGGGGGCGTCCGTGGGCGGTGGGGCGCATCCAGTGGGCGAGGTTGACGACCATGAACGGCAGCAGCAGGAGCCACAGCGCCCGGCTGCCGTCACCGGAGGTGAGGTTGCACCAGACGTACGCCTCGGGCACCGGGCGGCCTCGGTGGCGGCCGGGGCGCCGCTCGGCGTCGGCGTCGGCGGCGCGCCGGTAGAGGGCGGCGGTGTCGTCGCCGCCGACCCGGACCGTGTGCCCGCCGCCCAGCATCTCCTGCGGGGTGGTGCCGCCCACTCCGTGGACGAGGAGTTCGAGGGCGATCGGGGGCGCGGCCGGGCCCTCGGCCGGGTCGCCCCCCGCGGGCCCGTCCGTCCCCTGCGCCGCTGTGTGCTGCCGTGTCCTCGTCACTGTCCGTACCTCCCCCGTCGCTCCGTCTCCCCTGCCGGTGCGGGGAAAGGCTCTCCATGGGCCGGTCCCCGCACACCTTCGGTCACGGAATGTCACCGGTCCGAGTGACGCAGGTCCGCGGACCGCCGCAGCGGGCCGTGTGGGGCATGTGCGCGCCGGGCGGGCGATGACGCGACGGGGAACGCCCCGTGAAAGGATGGACGTCCGCGCCCCGGGACCGGGCGGACCGCCTCGTCGGAGCGGGTGCGCCGGGCGGGTCGTACGGCTTGAGGCGAAAGGAACCGGAGCACACGTGAGTGAGAATCAGAACCTCCTCGCGGAGCAGCGGCGCGCCCTGATCCTCGACGAGGTCCGCCGCCGCGGCGGTGTCCGGGTCAACGAGCTGACCCGGAAGCTCGGCGTGTCGGACATGACGGTCCGGCGCGACCTGGACGCGCTGTCCCGCCAGGGCGTGCTGGAGAAGGTGCACGGCGGCGCGGTCCCCGTCATCGAGGCCAGTACGCACGAGCCGGGATTCGAGGCCAAGTCGGGCCTGGAGCTGACGGCCAAGGAGGACATCGCCCGGGCCGCCGCCGAACTGGTCGCGCCGGGCACGGCGATCGCCCTGTCCGGCGGTACGACGACCTACGCGCTGGCCCACCGGCTGGTGGAGGTGCCGGATCTGACGGTGGTCACCAACTCGGTGCGGGTGGCGGATGTGTTCCACACCGCGCAGCGCACCTCGGGGCCGCGGCCGGGCGCGGCGACGGTGGTGCTGACCGGCGGGGTGCGCACCCCGTCGGACTCGCTGGTGGGGCCGGTGGCCGACCGGGCGATCGCCGAGCTGCACTTCGACGTGCTCTTCCTCGGGGTGCACGGGATATCGGCCGAGGCCGGCCTGTCGACGCCGAACCTCGCCGAGGCCGAGACGAACCGGCGGCTGGTGCAGTCGGCGCGCCGGGTCGTGGTGATCGCCGACCACACCAAGTGGGGTGTGGTCGGACTGAGTTCGTTCGCCGGGCTGGAGCGGATCGACACCCTGGTGACGGACGCCGGGCTGCCGGCCGAGGCGCGGGCCGAGATCCCCGAACACCTGCGCCTGGTGGTGGCGGGCCAGGCCGAGGACGGACCGGACCTCTAGGACCCGTCACACGGTCGGCCCGGTCCGTCCGGTCCGTCCGGTCCGCCGGTCTCAGCGCGGCCATTCCCCCGTCGTCAGGAAGGACTCGATGGTCGCCGTGTACGGCGCGGCGTCCAGGCCCTGTCCGGCCAGCCAGGCGTCCGAGTAGTACTTGTCGAGGTAGCGGTCGCCCGGGTCGCACAGCAGGGTGACCACGCTTCCCCGGCGGCCCTGGGCCCGCATCTCGGCGACGATCTTCAGGGCGCTCCACAGGCCGGTGCCGGTCGAGCCGCCCGCCTTGCGGCCGATGGCCCGCTCCAGGGCGCGTACGGCGGCGACGGCGGCCGCGTCGGGCACCTTCATCATGCGGTCGATGGCGCCGGGCACGAAGCTCGGCTCCATCCGCGGCCGGCCGATGCCCTCGATGCGCGAGCCGCAGTCGCAGCTGACGTCCGGATCGCCGGTCGTCCAGCCCTCGAAGAAACAGGAGTTGTCCGGGTCCGCGACGCAGATACGGGTGTCGTACTGCATGTAGTGGACGTAGCGCGCGAGGGTTGCGGAGGTGCCGCCGGTGCCCGCGGTGGCGACGATCCACGCCGGCTCGGGGAAGCGCTCCAACTCCAGCTGGCGGAAGATGGATTCGGCGATGTTGTTGTTGCCGCGCCAGTCCGTGGCCCGCTCGGCGTAGGTGAACTGGTCCATGTAGTGGCCGCCGGTCTCCACCGCGAGCCGTGCGGACTCCTCGTACATGGTGCGCGGGTCGTCCACGAAGTGGCACCGCCCGCCGTGGAACTCGATCAGCCGGCACTTCTCCGCGCTGGTCGTGCGCGGCATCACCGCGATGAAGGGCACCCCGATCAGCTTGGCGAAGTACGCCTCGGAGACGGCCGTCGAACCGCTGGACGCCTCGATCACCGGGCGCTCCGGCCTGATCCAGCCGTTGCACAGGCCGTACAGGAACAGCGAGCGCGCCAGGCGGTGCTTGAGGCTGCCGGTCGGGTGGGTCGACTCGTCCTTCAGGTACAGGTCGATGCCCCACTCCTCGGGCAGCGGGAAGCGCAGCAGGTGGGTGTCGGCCGAGCGGTTGGCGTCGGCCTGGACCTTGCGGACGGCCTCTTTGAGCCAGTCGCGGTAGCCGGTGTCGCTGCGGTCGACGTCGAGGGTTTCGCCGGTCCGGCGCTGCTCGATGGTGCTCACGGCGGGACTCCTTACGCTGGGCGCCGACGGCGTGTCGTGCGGCCGGACACCATCGACTATAGACACCTTCCGTACGCTTCTCACCTGCATAAACGCCACTTTGGGCGGCCCAAAGGCAGCCCTGGGGCGGGGCGCGCCAGGGCGCGTGGACGGCGCATCGCGCGCATCTGCGGGGGCGCGTTCGCGCGCGTGCTCCGGGCGCCGGTGGCGAGCGCGCCGTGCGCACTGGTGCCGGGTGGCGAAGCGGGGCAGACTGCACGGCGCGGGACGAAGAGCCGGACGGGACGCGCGAGGATCCCGCACGGACCACGCCGGCAGGCGGACCGGGCCTGGCGCACCGGGCCGCACCGGCAGCCGGCAGCGTGCACGAAGGGGCGGGCGAGGATGGCGGAACCGGAGTTCACGGCCACGGGCGTGCGGATAGCCAGACGACTGCGCTCGCTCACCCGGGCCGGACGGGTCCGGATCAGCGACGGCAGGCTGGAACTGCTCACCAGCTACGGCAGTGAGATCGACAGCGCGCCGCTGCACACCGTGCGCGCGTCCAGGTTCTGGCTCACTCCGGACGACCGGGCCTTCGCCGATCTCAACGGCACCCGGTATCTGCTCACGTTAGCCGCCGCCGACCCCGCTCCGGGCGAGCCGGGACCGCCCGCCGCGCGCCGGTTCATCGAGGCCGTCCGCAAGGCGGCGGGGCAGGACGGCTGAGCGGAATCGGGGAAGGTGGCTCGAAGTTGCGGTACCGAACCCCTTGCGTCACGCTGGTCTCACGTCACTCTGGGTTTACCGGCGATAACACTGCGAACCAGCCCGCCGGCCACGACAGCAGGCGGCCGTGTCACGCAGGCGCCCTGCTGCATCCAAAACCTCGTGTTCTTCCGGACCTCAACGTCGGGGAGTCGCAGCCGTGATCAGTCACCCAAGCAGGCACTGCACGGTGGAGCTCCAAGCCCTGCCGTCGCGGATCGGCCAGGTCCGCAGAATCGTATCGGCGCACTTGCGCTACTGGCATCTGGACCCTCTGATAGACCGGGCCGCGCTCGGTGTGACGGAGTTGTTGACCAACGTCCACCAGCACGCCCGGCCCGACAAACTGTGCACCGTCGAACTCGAGCTGCTGCTCGACCGGCTCACCGTCTCCGTCCGCGATCACGATCCGCGTCTTCCCGTGGTGGAGGACATGGTCGACATCGCGCCGCTGGCCACCGAAGGCCGCGGGCTGGCGATGGTGGCCGCGATGAGCGAGAGCTGGGGTGCGCGCCCGGAGGGCGAACAGGGCAAGGTGGTGTGGTTCACCTTGCCGACCGTCGCCGGTCCGGTCACGATGCCCGCGCGGGTGCCCCGGCTGGTCACCGGGGAGCCGTCCGCGCGCCGCTTCACCGAGGTCGAACCCGCCCTCGACGGTGCCCGGCCCGCGCATGCTCCCGCCCGGTCGGCCGTTGTCGGCTGACCGGGCGGTGAGGGGGCGTTGACCGGGACGAGCGAGGCGGTCGGCAGGTCGCTTCGGCCGTCCCGGCGGTAGCGGTCGTGACGGCCGGGCGGGACCCGCCGGTTCACAGCCCGGTCGCCGGTCGTGCACGTCATGCCCGTGCCCGGGTACCGGCATCGACGTCCGGCACCGTACGTCGGTGCTGGACGTCGATGCCGGGTGTCGGCGTTTCGGCCACCCATCACCTCGGCGTGTCGGTCATGTCGGTCACCGGGCGACGCCCTTGTCCACGCGGCCGAAGTGTTCCTCCAGTACCGACAGCCGACGCCAGTACTCGTCCTCGTCGATCTCGCCGGAGGCGAAGCGGCGGCCGAGCACGGCGAGGGGCGAGTCGCCGGCGGGACGGCCGGCCGGACCACGCCACGGTCCGCCGCGGCCACGCCAGGCGGTGCGGCGCAGGACCGTGACGGCGCCGGCGATCACGGTCGCCCAGAGCAGCGGGAACAGGAGGATCCAGGGGCCGGGTCCGGGGTCGCCGCCCCAGCTCGCCAAGGTCCGCATCTCGGTTCATCTCCCTCGGGGATTCTGCGGGTTGTGCGAGTTCCGCGGACTCTGCGGTAATGCCTTGACGCTTCGAGAGTCGCCCCGAGGACCGTCCCGGGTCGTCGTACGGCCAGCGGCGGTGCGGATACCTCCCGGGGAGTACGGGAGGGACCGGCGGCTGCTTCTCGGTCCGGGAGGGCTGGACTTCTGTAACTACTGGTATGTACAGTACGCGTATGAGCACCTCGGAACGGCTGATCGAGTCCACCCGCGAGCTGCTGTGGGAGCGCGGTTACGTGGGGACGAGCCCCAAGGCGATCCTGGAGCGGGCGGGCGCCGGGCAGGGCAGCATGTACCACCACTTCAAGGGCAAGCCCGACCTGGCGCTGGCGGCGATCCGACGGACCGCCGGGGAGCTGCGGGCCGCCGCCGAGCGAGTCCTCACCGGCCCGGGCACCCCGTACGAACGCGTCGAGGCGTACCTGCGGCGCGAGCGTGACGTGCTGCGCGGCTGCCCCGTCGGCCGGCTGACCATGGACCCGGACGTCATCGCCAGTGACGTGCTGCGCGCCCCGCTCGACGAGACGCTGGACCGCATCCGCGAACTGCTCGCGCAGATCGTCGAGGAGGGCAGGGAGCAGGGCCAGTTCCCGGCCTCGCTCGACGGCGAGGAGATCGCGGCGGCGATCCTGGCCACGGTGCAGGGCGGTTACGTCCTGGCGCGCGCCTCCGGCTCCCCCGCCGCCTTCGACGCCGGTGTCCGAGGACTGCTCTCCCTGCTCGCCCCGCACGGGACGCCGAGCGCGCTGCCCGAGGCCTGAGAAAGGACCCTCAGCCATGCATGCCATGCAGTACGAGCTGACCCTGCCCGCCGACTACGACATGGACGTCATCCGCGACCGGGTGGCCCGCGTCGGGCACCTGCTCGACGACTGGGACGGTCTCGGCTTCAAGACGTACCTGCTGCGCGAGCGCGGGGTGGACGGCTCGCCGGTCAACCAGTACGCGCCGTTCTACCTGTGGAACACCATGGAGGGCATGAACACCTTCCTGTGGGGAGGCGCTTTCCAGGGGCTGGTCCACGACTTCGGCCGCCCCTCGGTGCGCCAGTGGTCGGGAGCGGCCTACGAGGAGGGCGGCACCGCGGACTCGCCCGCCGCCGTCGCCGTACGCCGTCGCCGGCCCGTGCCCGAGGGAGCGGTACTGACCGAGTTCATGGCGGACGTGGCCGAGGAGACGCGGCGGCTGGCCGGCCGGGACGGCGCGGTGCTCGCGGCGGCCGCGGTGGACGCGAGCCGCTGGGAGCTGGTGCTGTTCTCGCTCTGGGCGCACGGCGCACCGGACGAGGAGGGCGAGGTGTTCCAGGTCCTGCACCTGTCCCAGCCCGGCCGCAAGGAACTGCCGCGCGGACGGCAGTGGTGAGCGCGGCCGTCCGTACGGTCCTCGGTGACCTGCCGCCCGGGGAGCTGGGCGTGACCGACGCGCACGACCACCTCTTCTTCCGCAGCCCGCGCCTGCCCGGCCAGGAGCTGGACGACGTGGTGGCCGCCGAGGACGAACTGGCCGCGTTCCGCGCGGAGGGCGGCGGCGCCGTCGTGCAGTGGACGCCGTGCGGTCTGGGGCGCCGGGCCGCCGAGCTGCCGCCGCTCTCCCGGGCCGCCGGGGTGCGCCTGGTGTGCGCCACGGGGCTGCACCAAGCCGTCCACTACGCCGAGGACACACTCGCCGCACTGCGCGGCCGGCTCGCGGAGGTCTTCGTCACCGAACTCACCGAGGGCATCGGCACGTCGGGCGTACGGGCCGGGCTCGTCAAGGTCGCGGGCGGCTTCCACGCGCTGGACGCGCACACCCGGTGGACGATGACCGCCGCCGCCGAGGCCCACCACACCACCGGCGCGCCGATCGCCGTCCACCTGGAGCTGGGCACGGCCGCCCTCGACGTGCTGGACCTGCTCTGCGGTGAGCTGGAGGTGCCGCCGCACCGGGTGATCCTCGGGCACCTCAACCGCTCGCCCGACTCCGCGATCCAGCTGCAGGCGGCCCGGACCGGCTGCTACCTCGCCTTCGACGGCCCGTCCCGTGCCCACCACGCCACGGACTGGCGCATGCCCGACGCCGTGCTGGCCCTGGCCGAGGCCGGGTTCGGCGAGCGGTTGCTGCTCGGCGGGGACACGGTGGTCGCGGATGCGCGCTCGGTGAACGGCGGCCCCGGCATGCCGTATCTGCTGCGCCGGGTGCGCCCGCGCCTGGTGGCCGCGCTGGGCGCGGAACCGGTCCGCCGCCTTCTCACCGAGAACCCGGCACGGGCCTTCGCCGTCGACTGGCAGTGAGCTTCAGGGGCGGCCGGTGCCCGACCTTCACCGACGGCCGGCACCGAGCCGCCCACCCCGTCCACCCCGGTCACCGCGCTGACCCGCCCCGACCCGCCCGGCCGTCTCAGCTCAGCGCCGTCAGCGGATCGTCCAGGACCGGCTGCCAGGCCAGTTCGGCGGCGCCGACCAGGCTGTTGTGGTCGAGCGAGCAGGGCAGGATGGGAACGCCGCCGCTCTGGCCCCACAGGCTGCGGTCGGCCACGACGGCGCGCAGCCGGCCGGGGTCGGCGTCGAGCAGGGAGCGGTGCAGTCCGCCAAGGATGATCCGGTCCGGGTTGAGGATGTTGACCAGGCCGGCGAGGCCGAGGCCGAGGCGGTCGATGAGGGCCTCGGTGGCGGTGCGGACGGCCGGGTCGTCGTAGTGGCCGCGGATGAGGAGGTCGGCCTGTTTCAGCAGGGACACCTCGGGGCCCGGCGCGCGGCCCGCGGCGGTGAGGAAGGCCAGCGGGTCGGCCTCCACGTCCAGGCAGCCGCGGCCGCCGCAGTGGCAGGGGCGGCCCTCGGGGTTGACGGTGAGGTGCCCGACCTCCAGCGCCAGGCCCGCACTGCCGGTGTGCAGCCGTCCGTCCAGGACCAGCGCGCCGCCGACGCCCCGGTGCCCGGTGGCCACGCACAGCAGGTCGCGGGCGCCGCGGCCGGCGCCGTGCCGGTGCTCGGCGAGCGCCGCGAGGTTGACGTCGTTGGCCGCGAACGCCGGTCCGGTGATCCCGGCGTCCCGCACGCACTCGGCGAAGATCCGCCGTACCGGCGCGCCCGCCGGCCAGGCCAGGTGGAGCGGGTTGAGGGCCAGGCCGTCCGGTTCGGCGACCGCGGACGGCACGGCGAGGCCGGCGCCGACGCAGCGCCGGCCGGTGGAGCGCAGGAGTCCGGCGCCGGCCTCGACGACCGAGCCGAGCACCTTGGCCGGGTCGGCGTCGATGGTCTCGCAGCCCGGCGCGGTCGCCACGATCCGGCCGCCGAGGCCCACCAGGGCGGCGCGGAAGCCGTCGGCGTGCACCTGCGCGGCGAGCGCGACCGGCCCTTCCTCGGCGACGGCGAGCCGGTGCGAGGGCCGTCCCTGCGAACCGGCGGCCGCGCCCGGGCGGGCGTCCACCCGGATCAGGCCGAGCGCCTCCAGTTCGGCGGCCACCGCGCCGGCCGTCGCCCGGGTCACCCCCAGTTCGGCGGTGAGCACGGCACGGGTCGGGGCGCGCCCGGTGTGCACGAGCTCCAGCGCGGGCCCGAGCGCACCGCGCCCCCGGTCAAGCCGCGCTCTGGAGGTGGTCCCTTCCCCCGCCGCCCGGGGGTCCGCCTTGCCGCTCATGTGGGCGAGTCTCCCATGATCCGCAGCGGTGGCCGCCTACCGGCCGCTCACCCGCAGCGTGATGTTCAGCCGCCCGGTCAGGCCCAACTCGGGCGGTGCGGTGCCCGCGTGGACGCGGGGGACGCCGTGGTAGGCGAGCCGGGACGGGCCGCCGAAGACGAACAGGTCGCCGCTGCGCAGCTCGACGTCCGTCCAGGGCCGGGTACGGGTCTCGGTGTTGCCGAAGCGGAACACGCAGGTGTCACCGAGGCTCAGCGACACCACGGGCGCCGGGGAGTCTTCGTCGCTGTCGCGGTGCAGGCCCATGCGGGCGTCGGCGTCGTAGAAGTTGATCAGCGCGATGTCGTAGGGGGCCGCCGCGGCCGCCGCCGGTCCCAGCGCGTCCGCCACCGCGTCCCGGCCCAGCCGGTCGAGCCAGGCCGGGAAGGGCTTCACCGGGGCGCCGTCGCCGTCGACGACGGTGCGGGCGTAGCCGTACGGGTACCAGTGCAGGCCGAGGCAGACCTGCCGGGCGGTCATCGTGCCGCCGCCAGGGGTGCGCACCGTGCGCAGCCCGGCCGGCGGGCGGGCCCACTCCCGGCAGGCGGCGAGCAGGTCGCGCTGCCGGGCCGCGTCCAGCCAGTCCGGCACGTGCACGGCGCCCGGCGCGATCTCGGCCCGGGGCTGGGGAAACAGTTCGGCGTCCATGGTTCCATCCTGCCCGAGGGGTCCGGGCCCCGAGCAGTCCTGAGCTGCGGCTCGGCTAGCCTGGACGGACCATGAACGACCGTATGACGACTCCCTGGGGCGAGCTGGCGCTGGCCCGGTTCCCCGAGGACCCGCGGGACCGGCTGCGTGCCTGGGACGCCGCCGACACGTACCTGCTGCGCCATCTCGCCGAGCGGGCCACCGACCTGTCCGGGACGGTGGTGGTCGTCGGGGACCGCTGGGGCGCGCTGGCGACGGCGCTGGCGGCGCACCGGCCGGTGCAGATCACCGACTCCTGCCTCGGGCAGGAGGCCACCCGCCGCAGCCTCGCCCGCAACGGTGTGGAGACCGGCACCGTACGGCTGCTGACCACGCAGGACGCCCCGCCGGACCGGATCGACGTCCTCCTGGTGCGGGTGCCCAAGAGCCTGGCGCTGCTGGAGGACCAGTTGCTGCGGCTGGCGCCCACCGTGCACGAGGGCACGGTCGTCGTGGGCACGGGCATGGTGAAGGAGATCCACACCTCCACGCTGGAGCTGTTCGAGCGGGTGCTCGGGCCCACCCGGACCTCACTGGCCGAGCGCAAGGCCCGGCTGATCCTCTGCACTCCGGACCCGTCCGCGCGGGAGGCCGGGCGGCCCGCCAGCCCGTGGCCGTACCGCTACACGCTGCCCGACGACGTCGGCGTGGTCTCGGGGCGTACGGTCGTCAACCACGCGGGCGTCTTCTGCGCCGACCGGCTCGACATCGGCACCCGTTTCTTCCTGCGGCATCTGCCGGACGGGCGGGACGTGCGCCGGGTGGTGGACCTGGGCTGCGGCAACGGGGTGGTGGGCACGGCGATGGCGCTGGCCCACCCGGAGGCCGAGGTGCTGTTCACGGACGAGTCGTTCCAGGCGGTGGCCTCGGCGGAGGCGACGTACCGGGCTAACGGGGTGCCGGGGCACGCGGAGTTCCGGGTCGGGGACGGGCTGGACGGGGTGCCGTCCGGCAGCGTGGACCTGGTCCTGAACAATCCGCCGTTCCACTCGCACCAGGCGATGACGGACGCGACGGCCTGGCGGATGTTCACCGGGGCGCGGCGGGTGCTGCGCCCCGGTGGTGAGCTGTGGGTGGTCGGCAACCGGCACCTGGGGTACCACGTCAAGCTGCGCCGGCTGTTCGGCAACAGCCGACTGGTGGCCGGCGACCCGAAGTTCGTGGTGCTGAGAGCCGTCAAACGGTAGTCGCCGTCAAACGGTGGTCGCCGTCAAGCGGCAGCCGTCGTACGGGGTGTGCCGATCACCCCGATGAGCCGTGCCACCTCCTCCACCATCGCCTGCCGGCCCACGCCGAGGTACTTGCGGGAGTCGACCGCCTCGGGGTGGCCGGTGAGGAAGCCGCGGACCGCGCCGGTCATGGCGATGTTGAGGGCGGTGCCGATGTTGACCTTGGCGATGCCGCCGGCGACGGCCGCGGTCAGTTCGCCGTCGGGCACGCCGGAGGAGCCGTGCAGCACCAGCGGCACGTCCAGCGCGCCGGCCAGGCGCTTGACGAGGTCGTGATCGAGGGCGGCGGTGCGCTCGGTCATGGCGTGCGTGCTGCCGATGGCCACGGCCAGGGCGTCCACCCCGGAGTCGGTGACGAAGGCGTGCGCCTCGCCGGGATCGGTGCGGGCGCCGGGCGCGTGGGCGTCCAGCGGCCCGCGGCCGTCCTTGCCGCCGACCTCGCCCAGCTCCGCCTCGATCCACAGCCCCTGGGAGTGCGCCCATGCGGCGGCGGCCCGGGTGGTGGCCAGGTTGTCCGCGTAGGGCAGCCGGGCGGCGTCGTACATGACGGAGCTGAAGCCCGCGTCGGCGGCCCGGCGCAGCAGGTCGTCGCTCTGCACATGGTCGAGGTGGAGGGCGACGGGGACGCGGGCCGCTTCGGCGGCGGCGGCGGCCGCGCGGGCGAGCGGCAGCAGGTTCCCCCGGCGGTACGTGACCGCGTTCTCGCTGACCTGGAGCAGGACGGGCGCGCCGGCCTCCTCGGCGCCCGCGACGACGGCCTCGATGTGTTCCAGGGTGATGATGTTGAAGGCGGCGACGGCGGAACGCGCGGCGGCGGCGCGGCCGACCAGATCGCCGGTGGCTGCAAGCGGCACGGCCAGTCCTTTCGGAGACGGGCGGATACGGGCGGGGCGGGTCAGGGGGCGAGGATCACCGAGCGGGTGAGGTGGCGCGGCTGGTCCGGGTCGAGGCCGCGGGAGGCGGCGACGGCGACCGCGAGGCGCTGGGCGCGGACCAGTTCGGCCAGCGGGTCGAGCGTGCCCTCGACCCACAGCGCGCCGGTGGCGCGGACCTGTTCGGCCAGTCCCTCCGGCGCCTGGTCGAGCATCCAGGTGGCCGTGCCCTTGGTGGTGACGCTGATGGGACCGTGCCGGTACTCCATCGCCGGGTACGCCTCGGTCCAGGACAGGGACGCCTCGCGCATCTTCAGGCCGGCCTCGTTGGCGAGTCCCACGGTCCAGCCGCGGCCGAGGAAGGTGAACTGGGCGCAGTCGACGAGCCCTTCGGGCAGCGGCCCGGCCAGCGCGGCGCGGGCGTCGGCGACGACGGCGTCGCTGTGCAGGCCGAGGTGGGCGCGGAGCAGGGTGAGCGCGGTGGTCGCGAACCGGGTCTGCACGACGGAGCGTTCGTCCGCGTAGTCGAGGACGACGACGTCGTCGGCGGCCGACATGACGGGGGTGGCGGGGTCGGCGGTGACGGCGGTGGTGCGGGTGCGCCCCTTGAGCCGGCCCAGCAGGTCGAGCACTTCGGTGGTGGTGCCGGACCGGGTCAGGGCGACGACCCGGTCGTAGGTGCGGCCGTGCGGGAACTCGGAGGCGGCGAAGGCGTCGGTCTCGCCCTGCCCGGCGCCCTCGCGCAGCGCGGCGGCGGCCTGCGCCATGAAGTACGAGGTCCCGCAGCCGACGATCGCGACCCGCTCCCCCGTGGCCGGCAGCGCCGGGCCGTGTCCCGCGGCGTCGGCCGCCGCGCGGGTCCAGCACTCCGGCTGGCTGGTCAGCTCGTCCTCGACATGACTCATGGTGCACACCCTCCCGGGTCATCTGATTGTTCTTGCAAGATACAGTCGAGTTTCGAGCAGAATCAAGCATTTCCGGGGGTGCCGGGTGCGCTAGGGTCGCGAAAGACGGAGGAACGGAGGCTGCGGATGTCGCGCGACGCCCGCTGGAAGGCGCTGCTGGAACTGCTCGTCGAGCGGGGCCGTCTGGAGGTCGAGGAGGCGGCGACCCGGCTGGAGGTGTCGGCCGCGACGATCCGGCGCGACTTCGACCAGCTCGCCGAGCAGCAGATGCTGGTGCGCACCCGGGGCGGCGCGGTGGTGCACGGCGTCTCCTACGAGCTGCCGCTGCGCTACAAGACGGCCCGCCGCGCCTCCGAGAAGCAGCGGATCGCCCAGGCGGTCGCGGGCCTGCTCGCCCCCGGCGAGGCGGTGGGCCTGACCGGCGGCACGACCACCACGGAGGTGGCCCGCGCCCTGGCGGTGCGCGGCGACCTCACCTCGGGCACGCCCGCCCTGACCGTGGTGACCAACGCGCTCAACATCGCCAGCGAGCTGGCCGTGCGGCCGCAGTTCAAGATCGTGGTGACCGGCGGGGTCGCGCGCCCGCAGTCGTACGAGCTGATCGGGCCGCTGGCGGACGGTGTGCTCGGCCAGATCACCCTCGACGTGGCGGTGCTCGGCGTGGTCGCCTTCGACGTCACGCACGGCGCGGCGGCCAACGACGAGGCCGAGGCCGCCATCAACCGGCTGCTGTGCGAGCGCGCGGCGCGGGTCGTGGTCGCCGCGGACTCCAGCAAGCTGGGCCGGCGCGCCTTCGCCCGGATCTGCGCGGCGGAGTCCGTGGACACCCTGGTCACGGACTCGGCGGCCGGGCCGGAGACGGTACGCAGGTTCGAGGAGGCGGGGGTCCGGGTCCTCAGCGTGTGAGGCGCCGCGGCCGCCCCGGTCCTGCGGTGGGCGGGGCCGTGGCACGTCAGGTGCGCAGGAAGCCCACACCGCGGCCGTCGTTGCAGCCGGCGGGGACCGGCCGGTCCTCGGGGAGGCCACCCTCCTGCGCCTGGAGCGCGACGCTCGTCAGGGACAGCAGGAGATCCACGTCCGCCGACGCGTCGAGGCGGATCGTCACCCAGGACGAGCCCGGCACGACCCGTACGGCGGCGAACCTCCGCAGATCGCCCGCGAGGCGGCGGATGGCCCGGTCGGTCAGCCGGAGGTCGACGTCGCGCTCGGAGTGGAAGTGGGCGATCTCCCCGTGCGCCGAGCCGATCGCCTGCCCGGTGCCGCAGCTCGGTACCGCCTCCATCAGGTCGGGCCAGGTGGCCAGTTGGTCGAATGCACGCGCGGCGAGCGTCATGGTCCCATCATGGCCCGTACACCACACGGCAACCGACGCGTGCGCAAGCCTTGACCGATCCGTGTCCGAATCCGCCGCCGCGCACCGGCCGTGCGGCGGGAAACGGCGGACACCGTGGCGCGAAGGGCATGACGGCTCGGCTCGTACGACCCTGGAGGGGGCGCGCGCCGACGCCGGGCCGGTGCCCCGGGTACCGCGGAGAGGGAGAGTGCGCGCATGGCGGACAGCCGGGCGGAGCAGGCGGAAGCGGCAGGGCGAGCGGACCACACGGCGGTGCGGGTCGCCCTGTGGCGGGCCCTGCGCGTACGGGCCGATCCGCCGCCGCACGTCTTCGAGGACGAGGCCGGCCTGCGGCTGGCCGGGTGCGGCGAGGAATGGCGGCAGCGGCCCGACATGGACCCGGACGGGACCCGGCCCTTCCGCGCGGGCATCGTGGCCCGCGCCCGCTTCGTCGAGGATCTGGTCGAGGAGGCGGCCGGGCGCGGGGTCACGCAGTACGTCGTGCTCGGCGCGGGATTGGACACCTTCGTCCAGCAGCGCCCCGACGCGGCGGCCGGACTGCGGGTGTTCGAGGTGGACCGGCCCGGACCGCAGGCGTGGAAGCGGCGGCGGCTGACGGAGCTGGGCCTTGGGGTGCCGGCCGGGCTGCGGCTCGTGCCGGTCGACTTCGAGGCGGGCGGCTCCTGGTGGGAGGGGGGTGACCGCGGCCGGCTTCGACGCGCGGCGTCCCGCGGTGGTGGCCTGCACCGGGGTGAGCATGTACCTCACCCGGGAGGCGCTCGCGGGCACTCTGCGCCAGGTGGCGGCCCTCGCGCCGGGCTCCACGCCGGCCATGACGTTCATGCGGCCGCCGCAACTCCTGGCACCCGCGCTGCGCGAGCTGCTGGAGACGGCGGCCCGCCAGGCCGCGGCGTCGGGGAACCCGTTCCTCGGTTTCCTCTCGCCGCCGGAGATGCTCGCCCTCGCCCGGGAGGCCGGTTTCCGCCAGGTCCGGCAGGTGCCGACGGACGAGCCGGCCCGGGACTGCTTCGCCGGCCGCGCGGACGGACTGCGGCCGGTGCCCGCGGAGGAGATGCTGGTGGCCGCCGGCCGGCCGGCCGGGGCGGATCTTTTCCGCCGTTCGCCAGAGCCTCCGCCCGCGTCCGGGGGCACACTGGCAGTAAGGGCCGTCCATGGGCACGAGGGGGTGTCGAAGGTGGCACGTCGTGCGCGAGTGCGGATGTGGCGATGGCGGTGCAATCCGCTCCGGCGGACCAGTGACGTCGTGGAGGCGTGGATCCTGCTCGCCGCCTGGCTCCTGGCCCTGGCGGGCGGGTTGCTGGCAGGGCTGGTGACCGCGGGGGCCATGCAGGAGAGCGCGCAGCGGGTGCGGGCGCAGAGCCGTCCGGTGTCCGCCGTGCTGACCCGGGACGCCTCCCGCGGGAGCGGGGAGCCGGCGGGTGGCGCGCTGATGTGGGCGACGGTGCGCTGGACCGGTCCGGACGGCACCGCGCACACCGACCGCACCAGGGTCCCGGCCGCCGCGACGCCGGGTTCGCACGTCACCGTGTGGACCGACGGACGCGGTGCCCTGACGTCCACGCCCGCCTCCCCGGCCGACACGGACTTCCAGTCCGTCCTGGGCGGCCTGTGGGCGGGGACCGCCACGGCGGCCCTCGTCGTCGGCGGCGCCAAGCTGGTCCGCACCCGGCTCGACCGCCGCCGCTTCGACCAGTGGGCCGCGGAGTGGGACCGCGTGGACACGCGGTGGGGGCGTATGACGGGCTGAGCCCGCTGATCAGCCGGGGGCGAAGGGCCCGGCCCCTCGCCCGGGGACTCCACCTTGCCGCATCCCCCGCTCCCCTTCTAGCCTGACTTTGTGCCGCAAATAAACAAAGTCCGTTCGCACAGTGCCGTGCGGGACCCCTCCCTCACCCGTCTCCGGGTCGCCCTCAGTGCCTTCTTCGCGCTGGACGGCTTCGTCTTCGCCGGCTGGGTGGTCCGCATCCCGGCCATCAAGCACCAGACCCACGCCTCCGCCGGGGCCCTGGGCCTCGCCCTCCTCGGCGTCTCCGCGGGGGCCGTGGTCACCATGGTCCTCACCGGCCGGCTGTGCCGCCGTTACGGCAGCCATCCGGTCACGGTCGTCTGCGCCGTCCTGCTCTCCCTGAGCGTGGCCCTGCCCCCGCTCACCCACTCCGCCTGGGCGCTGGGGGCCGTGCTGCTGGTCTTCGGCGCCGCGTACGGCGGCATCAACGTCGCCTTCAACAGCGCCGCCGTCGATCTGGTGGCCGCGCTCCGGCGGCCGGTCATGCCCACCTTCCACGCCGCCTTCAGCCTCGGCGGCATGACCGGGGCGGGACTCGGCGGGCTCGTCGCCGGAGTCCTCTCCCCCACCCGCCACCTGCTCTGCCTCAGCGTGATCGGCCTGCTCGTCACCGCCGTCGCGGGGCGCGCGCTACTCCGGATCGCGCCCCCGGTCCCGGCGCACCGGCACCGGCCCGAGGAAGCCGGACGGGCCGGGCCCGCCGGACAGCCCGAGGAAGCCGGGGATACCGAGGAAGCCGGGCGAACCGAGGAGGCCGGGCGAACCGATGAGGCTGGGGAGACCGATGAGGCTGGGGAGACCGGACAGGCCAGGAAAGCCGGCCCGCCGACACCCGACTCGCGCCGCCTGGACGGCCGTACCCGAAGAGTCGTCCTCGTCCTCGGCCTGATCGCCCTGTGCACCGCGTACGGCGAAGGGGCCATGGCCGACTGGGGCGCACTGCACTTCACACAGGACCTGGCCGCCTCGCCGGGCCTGGCGGCGGCCGGTTACTCCTGCTTCGCGCTCGCCATGACCATCGGGCGGCTGACCGGCACCACCCTCCTGGAGCGGCTGGGCCGCACCCGCACGATCGTGGGCGGCGGCTGTCTCGCCGCGGCCGGCATGCTGCTGGGCTGCCTGGCGCCGTCCGCGTGGGCGGCGCTGCTCGGCTTCGCCGTGACCGGGCTCGGGCTCTCCAACCTCTTCCCGGTCGCCGTGGAGCGCGCCGGCGCGCTGGCCGGTCCCGGCGGGGTCGCGATCGCCTCCACGCTCGGTTACGGCGGCATGCTCCTGGGGCCGCCGGCCATCGGGTTCATGGCCGACTGGTTCTCCCTGCCGGCCGCGCTCACCAGCGTCGCCGTGCTGGCCGCCGTGGCCGCCGCGATCGGGTTCGCGACGCGGCGGACGGCGTACGAGTGAGGCCGCTCGAACGCCGTACGAGAGAGCGGGGACGGACGGCGCGCGAGAGAGCGGGGACGGACGGCGCGCGAGAGAGCGGGGACGGACGGCGCGCGAGAGAGCGGGGACGGACGGCGCGCGAGAGAGCGGGGACGGTCAGGGGGCGGGGGAGCGGGGCGGTCAGGGGGCAGGGGCCGGGGCGGCTCCCTCGCCGTCCTCGTAGACCTTCGCGTCCGAGGGGGCGGGGTGTTCGACGCGGCAGACCAGGGCGTCCTTGTCGATGTCGGCGACGATGGTGTCACCCGGGTCGGCCGAGTCGCTCAGCAGCAGCGAGGCGATCCGGTTGTCCAGCTCCGCCTGGATGGTGCGGCGCAGCGGGCGGGCGCCGAACTCGGGCTGGTGGCCGTGGGCGACGAGGAGTTTCTTCGCCGCCTCGGTGACCTCCAGGTCGAGACCCTGGGCCCGCACCCGCCGCCGGCTCTCGCCCAGCAGCAGGTCCACGATCCGGTGCAGCTCCTCCTCGCCCAGGCCGTGGAAGATGATGATGTCGTCGATGCGGTTGAGGAACTCGGGCAGGAACCGGCCGCGCAGGTCCCCCATCAGCTGGTCCTTGATGTCGGCGACGTCGCCGCGGTGGGCCAGGATCCGCTGGGCGCCGATGTTGGAGGTCATGATGACCACGGTGTTGCGGAAGTCGACGGTACGGCCCTGCGCGTCGGTGAGCCGGCCGTCGTCCAGGACCTGGAGCAGCGTGTTGAAGACGTCCGGGTGGGCCTTCTCCACCTCGTCGAAGAGCAGCACGCTGTAGGGCTGGCGGCGGACCTTCTCGGTGAGCTGGCCGGCCTCCTCGTGGCCGACGTAGCCGGGCGGGGCGCCGACGAGCCGGGAGACGGTGTGCTTCTCCTGGAACTCGCTCATGTCGAAGCGGACCATGCGGTTCTCGTCGCCGAAGAGCAGTTCCGCGAGCGCCTTGGCCAGCTCGGTCTTGCCCACGCCGGTCGGGCCGAGGAAGAGGAACGAGCCGACGGGCCGGTTCGGGTCGCCCATCCCGGCCCGGCTGCGGCGGACCGCCTGGGCGATGGCGGTGACGGCCTCGTCCTGCCCGACCACCCGGGAGTGCAGAGCGTCCTCCAGCTTCAGCAGGCGTTCCTTCTCGCTCTCGGTGAGCTGCGCGACCGGGATGCCGGTGCGCCGGGACAGGACGTCGGCGATGTCGTCGACGGTCACCTCCAGCACCCCTTCGCGGCGCTCGGCCAGCCCTTCCAGCTCGGTCTCCACCTCGGTGATGCGGTCCTTCAGCTCGGAGGCGCGCTCGAAGTCCTCGGCGGCGATGGCCTGGTCCTTCTCGCGGCGCAGCTTGGCCAGCCGGTCCTCGCGTTCGGCGACCTCGGTGGACCGGCCCAGGGACCGCAGCCGCACCCGCGCGCCGGCCTGGTCGAGCAGGTCGATGGCCTTGTCGGGCAGGAACCGGTCGGTGACGTAGCGGTCGGACAGCTCGGCCGCCGCGGCCAGCGCGTCGTCGCTGTAGCGGACCTGGTGGTGGGCCTCGTAGGAGTCGCGCAGGCCCTCCAGGATCTGCACGGTCTCCTCGACGCTCGGCTCGGGCACCATGACCGGCTGGAAGCGGCGTTCCAGGGCGGCGTCCTTCTCCACGTACTTGCGGTACTCGGTGAGGGTGGTGGCGCCGACGACGTGCAGTTCGCCGCGGGCCAGGGCCGGTTTGAGGATGTTGCCCGCGTCCATCGAGCCCTCACCGGTGGCGCCCGCGCCGACGACGGTGTGCAGTTCGTCCAGGAACAGGATCGTCGACTCGGAGGCGGCCTTGACCTCGTCGATGACGTTCTTCAGCCGCTCCTCGAACTGCCCCCGGTACTGGGCCCCGGCGACGAGGCCGGTCAGGTCCAGGGCGACGACCCGCTTGTTCTCCAGCGTCTTGGGCACGTCCCCGCCGACGATCCGCTGGGCCAGCCCCTCCACGATGGCGGTCTTGCCGACGCCCGGCTCACCGATCAGCACGGGGTTGTTCTTCGAGCGGCGGGAGAGGATCTCCACGGTCTGCTCGATCTCCTCGGCCCGGCCGACCACCGGGTCCAGCTTGCCGTCCCGGGCCTCCTCGGTGAGGTCGCGCCCGTACTGGTCGAGGGTGGGTGTGTCGCTCGGGGTGCCGTTCCCGCCCGGCGCGGCCTCGCCGCGGGCGGCCTTCTCGGCGCCGCGCCGCAACTGGTCGGCGTCGATGCCGTGGGCGCCCAGCACGCGCGCGGGTGCCGCGCCCGGCGTGTCCAGTAGGGCGCCGAGGATGTGTTCGGGACCGATGTACGACACTCCGGCCGCCCGGGAGTGCTCGTAGGCGCGCAGCAGCACCCGCTTGGCCGCCGGGGTCAGGCCGGGCTCGGCGGAGGGGGTGCCGCTCTCCGCGGGCAGCGCCTGGGCGAGGTCGGCGGCGAGGCGTTCGGGGTCGGCGCCGGCCTGGGCGAGCAGGCCGCGGGCGGGCTCCACCTGGGTGCACGCCCACAGCAGGTGCTCGGTGTCCAGGTCGGAGCTGCCGTCCTCGGCGGCCCGCCGGGTGGCGCGGTTGATCAGGTCCTGCGCGGACTCGGTCAGCAGACGTCCGATCGGCACCCGCTGGACCTGCGGGGGCGAGGCCGCCGGGGTCATGCCGAAGAAACGGTTGAGGATCTCGGAGAACGGGTCCTGACCGCCGTAGGAGGCACCGAAGGGGGACATCGTCATGATCGCCGTCCGCAACGTGGGGAAATGAGTCCCCACCAGCCCAACCCGCCGAACGGCCCACCGCAACGCGGCATACGCCGACCCGGTGGCGCACCCTCTCCTCCCGCGCCCTCTCCTCCCACGTCCCCTCTTACCGCACCTTTTCCTCCCGTGTCCGCTCCTCCGGCGTTCTCCTCCGCGGCGGCCGCCGGTCCGGCACACTGCCCGGCATGGAGATCGCCGAGTTCCTCAGCGCACTGGACCGGGAGGGCCGTCTGCTCGCCCGCGCCGCCGATGAGGCGGGTACCGGTGCCGCGGTGCCGTCCTGCCCGGGGTGGCGGGTGCGGGACCTGCTGCGGCACACGGGGGCGGTGCACCGGTGGGCCGCCGCCTTCGTCGCCGACGGCCACACCGCGCCGCGCCCCCTGGGCGACCCGCCGGAACTCGACGGCGCGGCCCTGGTGGACTGGTACCGGGACAGCCACCGCCGGCTGGTGGCGACCCTGGCCGGGGCGCCGGCCGACGTGGTGTGCTGGACGTTCCAGCCGGCGCCGTCGCCGCTGGCCTTCTGGGCCCGGCGGCAGGCGCACGAGACGGCGGTCCACCGGTTCGACGCCGAGGGGGCGCGCGGCGGCGACCCGGCCGCGCTCGGCTCCGGGTTCGCCGCGGACGGCATCGACGAGCTGCTGCGCGGTTTCCACGCCGGTTCGCGCAGCCGGGTGCGCACGTCCGGGCCGCGGGTACTGCGGGTGCGTGCCACGGGCCCGGTGGACGGCCCGGACGCGGTGTGGACCGTACGGCTGTCGGACGGGCCGCCGGTCGTCGAGCCGGGCGGCGACGGGACGGCCGACGCCGAACTCTCAGGTCCCGCGGACCGGCTGTACCTGGCGTTGTGGAACCGTGTCCCGGTGCCGGAGGTGACCGGGGACGCGGCGCTGGCCGTGCTGTGGCGGCGGACCTCGGCGATCACCTGAGCCGCCCGGCCCACCGAACCGGTCCGCGACGCCGGTCCACCAAGCCGGTCCACCAAGCCGGTCCACCAAGCCGGTCCACCAGGCCGGTCCACCGGCTCGGCCCGCCCTCGGGCTCAGCCCAGCCAGCCCGGCCGTACCAGCCCCGTCTCGTAGGCCAGGACGACCAGTTGGGCGCGGTCGCGGGCGCCGAGTTTGACCATGGTGCGGCTGACGTGGGTCTTGGCGGTGAGCGGGCTGACCACCAGGCGGCGGGCGATCTCCTCGTTGGACAGGCCGATGCCGACCAGGGCCATGACCTCCCGTTCGCGTTCGGTGAGCCGGGCCAGGGCACCGGCGGTCGCGGGCTCCTTGGAGCGGGCGGCGAACTCGGCGATCAGCCGCCGGGGGACTCCGGGGGACAGCAGGGCGTCGCCGGCGACCACCGCCCGTACCGCGCGCAGCAGTTCGTCGGGCTCGGTGTCCTTGACGAGGAACCCGGAGGCGCCCGAGCGGATCGCCTCGAAGACGTACTCGTCGAGTTCGAAGGTGGTGAGCATGACGACCTTGACGTCCGCCAGGCCGGTGTCGCCGGTGATGCGGCGGGTCGCGGCGAGGCCGTCGAGGACCGGCATGCGGATGTCCATCAGGACCACGCCGGGGCGCAGTGCGCGCACCCCGCGCACGGCCTCCTCGCCGTCGGCGGCCTCCCCGGCGACCTCGATGTCGGGCTGGGCGTCGAGCAGTGCCCGGAACCCGGCCCGCACCAGTGACTGGTCGTCGGCGAGCAGTACGCGGATCACCGGTCCTCCTCGGTCGTCAGGGGAAGGACGGCGAGCACCCGCCAGCCGCCCTCGGGGCGGGCGCCCGCGTCGATGGTGCCGCCGAGCGCGGCGGCTCGCTCCCGCATCCCGGCCAGCCCGTTGCCGCCGCCGCCCGCGTCCGCGCCGGTCGGCGGCCCGTCGTCGTCGATCCGCAGCCGCAGGGTGGTGCCGTCGCGGTCGAGGTGTACGCGGGCGTGCCGCGAACCGGAGTGCCGGACGACGTTGGTCAGGGCCTCCTGGACGATCCGGAAGGCGGCGAGGCCGGTGCCGGGCGGCAGCCGGGGCGGGGTGCCCTCGACGGCGACCGTGAGCCCTGCGGCAGCCGCCTGGTCGGCCAGTTCGGGCAGCCGGTCCAGGCCGGGCGCGGGGGTGCGCGGCGCGGCGCCGGGGGCGCGCAGAGTGCCGAGAACCTGGCGCACCTCGCCGAGCGCCTCCTTGCTGGCGGCCTTGATGGTGGTGAGCGCGGTGCGGGCCTGTTCCGGGTCGCTGTCCAGCAGGGCCAGGCCGACGCCCGCCTGTACGTTGATGACGGAGATGCTGTGGGCGAGGACGTCGTGCAGTTCGCGGGCGATCCGCAGCCGCTCCTCGTCGGCGCGCCGCCGGGCCGCCCGGGCGCGTTCGGCGCGCTGCGCGGCCCACTGCTCGCGGCGGACGCGGGCCGGTTCGGAGACGACGACGACGGCGACCACCCAGGTGGCGACGGCGAGTTCCTGCCCCCAGGTGGAGGCGGCGTCGCCGGCCGGCGGCAGCCACCGGTACAGCCACAGCGCGATCAGCGCGTGCCCGGCCCACAGCAGTCCCACCGCCGTTCAGGCGGCCCGCCGGTGCCCGGCGACGACGGCGCCGAAGCAGCCGACGGCGACGGTCAGGAACACGGGCCCGTACGGGTATCCGGCGGCGAGGTAGGCGAGGGTGGCGAGGGCCGTCCCGTACACGACGGCCACCGGGCGCCGGTGGCGCCACAGCAGCAGTGCGCAGGCCACGGCCAGCAGCGCGTACGCGGACGCGTCCAGCGGCTCGCGCGGGCCGCCGTGCCCGCCGTGCTGCGCCCGGGCCGCGAACCGGGAGCCGACGATCACGACGGCGGTGCACAGCGCGGTGGACGCCCAGGGCCACCGGGCCGCCGGGCCGCCGCTCCTCGTCCGCGCGGTGCCACCACGGGGGCCCGTGGTGCCACCACCGCGGCGGCCCGCCCCGGGACCCGCGCTGCTCGTCCATGCCGCCACGCTGGACGTCCGGCGGCACCGGGCGCGTCCGCCCGCCGACGTGCTCACCCGTACTCCCGGGGAAGTACGGCCGGGAAGCGTGGCCGCGGAGGTACGGCCGGTGCAGTACGGCCGCCCATCGGCACGGCGCCGGGACGGCCGGCTCAGGGCTCCAGGCCCAGTCCCACCCCCTGCGCGAGCCGGACCGCCGCCTGCCGGAAGAACGTCTCGCGGTCCTCCACCACCCGGTTGAACTGCCCGAACAGCTCGAAGCCGACCAGTCCGTACAGCTGCGCCCAGGCGGCGACGAGGGCGGCCGTCGCCCCGGGGGGCAGCCCGGGCGCGAAGTCGGCGGTCATCCGCTCGGCCTCCGCGCGCAGCGCCTCGGGGAGCGCGGGCACGGTCAGGGCGCCCTGTCCGTGGGCGTCGCGGACGATGCCGATGAGGAGCAGGCCGACGCGGGCCGCGGCCGGCACGGTGGCCTGCGGCGCGGTGTAGCCGGGCACGGGCGAGCCGTAGATGAGGGCGTACTCGTGCGGGTGGGCGAGCGCCCAGCCGCGCACCGCCTCGCACACCGTGGTCCAGCGCTCCGCCGGCGGCGCCCCGGCCACCGTGTGGTGCGCGGTCTCCGCGGCCTCGCCCAGCGAGTCGTAGGCGTCGATGATCAGCGCGGTGAGCAGGTCGTCGCGGCTGGGGAAGTACCGGTACAGCGCGGAGGAGACCATGCCCAGCGCGCGGGCCACGGCGCGCAGGGAGAGCTTGGCGGCGCCGTCGGCGGCGAGCTGGGCGCGGGCCTCGTCCTTGATGGCCGCGGTGATCTCCGTCCTGGCCCGGGCGCGGGCGCCCTGCGCGGTGTTCCTGGGGTTCATGGGGAGGAGTCTGCCACGGAACGGGAGCGGCGCACACGTATCGGAGCAGTGCACGCAGAAGAAAGCGGCGCACACAGAGGGAAGCGGCGCACGCAGAAGGAAGCGGTGCACGCAGAAGGAAGCGGTGCACAGAAATAAGAGCAGTGCTCTTGCAAGGGAGCACCACTCCCGTGCACACTGTTCTCGAACGAGAGCACTGCTCTCCCGCATCTCCGAACGATCCGTGGGGGTCACCCAATGTCGTCGTCGCCGTACTACCTCAAGAGCAGCCCGCTGAACGCCCGCCTGAACGGCGTGATCGGATGGCTGGCCCGGCACGGGCTGAGCCTGGCCGGCTCGGCCGAGCTGTCCGTGCGCGGCCGCAAGAGCGGCACCCTGCAGCGCATCCCGGTCAACCCGCACACCCACGAGGGGGCGCAGTATCTGGTCTCGGCCCGTGGCCACTCCCAGTGGGTGCGCAACATGCGCGCCGCGGGCGGCGGTCAGCTGCGGGTGGGACGCAAGGTCCGCGAGTTCACCGTGGTGGAGCTTCCCGACGCCGAGAAGCTCCCGGTCCTGCGGACCTACCTGGAGCGGTGGGGCTGGCAGGTCGACCAGTTCTTCCAGGGCGTCACCGCCCGCTCCTCCGACGAGGAGATCGCCGCGGCCGCCGCCGACCACCCGGTCTTCCGCGTCACGGTCACGGAGTGACCGCGGCCCCCGTGTCCTCGGCGCCCTCGCCGTTCTCGCCGTCCTCGGTGGCCTCGGCGTCCTCCGCGACGGACGCGGCCGGGCGCCGGTCCATCAGGGACAGGGCGCGCTGGGCGATCGGATGGGTACGGACCAGCTCGCCCAGCGAGGTCGACCCCTGGGTGATCTCCTTGAACGCCTTCCAGGCGGGCCGGAAACCGGTCAGCGCGGCGTGGAAGAGGCCGGGGCGGCGCTCGAAGGCCGCCAGCATCCGGCGGCCGACGGCCATCTCGACGCCGAGGCCCGCCTTGATCGCGAACGCGTAGTTCAGCGCCTGGCGCCGGGCGTCCACCGCGTCGTGGGCCTCGGCGATCCGCACCGCCCACTCCCCCGCGAGCCGCCCGGACCTCAGCGCGAAGGAGATGCCCTCGCGGGTCCACGGCTCCAGCATGCCCGCCGCGTCCCCGCACACCAGCACGCGCCCGCGCGACAGCGGCGAGTCGTCGGCACGGCACCGCGTCAGATGCCCGGAGGAGACCGCCGGTTCAAAACCGGCCAGCCCCAGCCGGGCGACGAAGTCCTCCAAGTACCGCTTGGTGGCGGCGCCCTCGCCGCGGGCCGAGATGACCCCGACCGTCAGCGTGTCGTCCTTGGGGAAGACCCAGCCGTAACTGCCGGGCATCGGCCCCCAGTCGATCAGGACGCGCCCGCGCCAGTCCGCGGCGACCGTCTCGGGCACCGGGATCTCCGCCTCCAGGCCGAGGTCCACCTGATCGAGCTTGACGCCGACATGGGCCCCTATGCGGCTGGCGCTGCCGTCGGCGCCGACCACCGCGCGGGCGAGCACCGTCGCGCCGCCCTGGAGCACCACGGCGACCGTGCGCCGGTCGGGCACCGCCGAACCGTGCTGCTCGACCCGCACCACGGTGGCCCCGGTGCGCAGTTCGGCGCCCGCCTTCTGCGCGTGCTCGACCAGCTGCTGGTCGAACTCGGGCCGGTTGATCAGGCCGAACAGCATCTGCCGGGAACGGCGGGTGCGGGTGAAACGGCCGTTGTGGGAGAAGGTGACCGCGTGCACCCGGTCCTTGAGCGGCAGCTCGAAGCCGGGCGGCAACGAGTCGCGCGAGGGGCCGATGATCCCGCCGCCGCAGGTTTTGTACCGCGGCAGTTCCGCCTTCTCCAGCAGCAGTACGCGCCGCCCCGCGACCGCCGCCGCGTAGGCGGCCGAGGCCCCCGCGGGTCCCGCGCCCACCACGACGACGTCCCACACCTGCTGCACGTCGTCCGCTGAAGAGTTCTCGCTGCTCACGATGGTCTACCGCTCCACATCAAGCCGGCTGCCGCTGCTGTCCCTGGCATCCTACGGGGGCTGCCGCCGGGGCCCGCTGTGGGAGGATCGGCAGCGGGCGCGTCCCGTATCCCGGGCCCGCGCCTACGCTGACACGATCATCCGGAACACAGAAGTGCTCGCGCGGCACCGCCGAAGTGCTCACGAGTGCGACTCGCACCCACAAGGAGCGTGCCCATGTCGTCGAATCCGGTCGCCGAGACCGTCGCCTCCCTGCTGCCCAGGGCCCGCGCGGAACTGGCCGAGCTGGTGGCCTTCAAGTCGGTGGCGGACTTCGACCAGTACCCGAGGAGCGAGAGCGAGGGCGCCGCGCGGTGGGTCGCCGACGCGCTGCGCGCCGAGGGCTTCACCGACGTGGCCCTCCTCGACACCCCGGACGGCACCCAGTCGGTGTACGGCCACCTGCCCGGCCCCGAGGGCGCCAGGACGGTCCTGCTGTACGCCCACTACGACGTGCAGCCGCCACTCGACGAGGCCGCCTGGGCCACCCCGCCCTTCGAGCTGACCGAGCGCGACGGCCGCTGGTACGGACGCGGCGCGGCCGACTGCAAGGGCGGGATCATCATGCACCTGCTCGCGCTGCGCGCCCTCAAGGCCGACGGCGGCATACCGGTCGCCGTCAAGGTGATCGCCGAGGGCTCGGAGGAGCAGGGCACCGGCGGCCTGGAGCGCTACGCCGAACAGCACCCGGAGCTGCTGGCGGCCGACGCCGTGGTGATCGGCGACACCGGCAACTTCCGCGTCGGCCTGCCGACCGTCACCAGCACCCTGCGCGGCATGACCATGCTCCGCGTCGAGGTGGACACCCTCGAAGGCAACCTGCACTCCGGCCAGTTCGGCGGCGCCGCCCCCGACGCGCTCGCCGCGCTGATCCGCGTCCTGGACTCGCTGCGCGCCGAGGACGGTTCGACCACCGTCGACGGCCTGGGCGCCGACGCCGCCTGGGACGGCCTGCAGTACGACGAGGAGCAGTTCCGCAAGGACGCCAAGGTGCTGGACGGCGTGGAGCTGACCGGCTCGGGCACGGTCGCCGACCGCATCTGGGCCCGGCCGGCCGTCACCGTCATCGGCATCGACTGCCCGCCGGTCGTCGGCGCCACCCCGTCCGTGCAGGCCGGTGCCCGCGCGCTGGTCAGCCTGCGGGTGCCGCCGGGCGTGGACGCGGCCGAGGCGACCAAGCTGCTCCAGGCCCACCTGGAGGCACACACCCCGTGGGGCGCCCGGGTGCGCACCACGCAGATCGGCCAGGGCCAGCCCTTCCGCGCCGACACCACCAGCCCGGCGTACCAGGCGATGGCCGACGCGATGGCGGTCGCCTACCCCGGCGAGGAACTCCAGTACGCCGGGCAGGGCGGCTCCATCCCGCTGTGCAACACCCTCGCCGCGCTGTACCCGCAGGCGGAGATCCTGCTCATCGGCCTGAGCGAGCCGGAGGCGCAGATCCACGCGGTGAACGAGAGCGTCTCGCCCGAGGAGCTGGAGCGGCTGTCGGTCGCCGAGGCGCTGTTCCTGCGCAACTACGCGGCCGGCTGAGCGTCCCGCCGCGCTCTGCCGACAGCGAAGGGCCCTCGCCGTACGGCGGGGGCCCTTCTACGGTCGTGCCATGGACGTCGTGGAGATCCTTCCCCGCCTGTGCCTGCTGCGCTTCGCCGTGGGCCAGGCGTACCTGTGGCGTGACGGGGACGCGCTGACCCTGGTCGACGCCGGTGCCCGGGGCGCGGGCGCGGCGATCGCCGGGGCCGTCCGGTCCCTCGGGCACGACCTCGCGGACGTACGGCGGATCGTGCTCACCCACTTCCACGAGGACCACGCGGGCGGCGCCGGCGAACTGGCCGGCCTGTGCGGGGCCGAGGTGCTGGCCCACCGTCTGGACGCGCCGGTGGTCCGGGGTGAGGCGCCGGGGCCGCCGCCGGTGTTCGAGGACTGGGAGCGCCCTCTGCACGCCGAGGCCGTCAAGCACCTGCCCCGAGGAGAGCCCCGGCGCCCGGCGCGGGTCACCGGGCTCTGCGACGGCGACGTGCTCGACTTCGGCGGCGGCGCCCGCGTCGTGCACGCCCCCGGGCACACCCACGGCAGCATCGCGCTGCATCTCCCGCGCCACGGCGTCCTGTTCACCGGCGACGCGATCGCCGCCTCGCCGGTCGACGGCACGGTCGTGCCGGGCGTCTTCAACCTCGACCGGGACCGCGTCCTCGCCTCCTTCCGGCGGCTCGCCGCGCTGGACACGGACGTGGCCTGCTTCGGGCACGGCGACCCGGTGACCGCACGGGCCGGGGAGCGGCTGCGCCGGGCGGCGGGGACGTATGAGGGGTCCTGCTGAGGCCGTGGACCAGGGCCTCCCGCCCGGATCAGGCCGGGTCGGGGAGCCCGCCGACCGGAACCCCGCCCTCCAGGTAGACCGCCGCGCCCCGCTCCCGGGCCCGCAGCGCCCAGCGCAGCCGCCGGTAGCGGACGGGCGGCAGGAGCGTCTCGGCCTCCCGCTCGGTGACGAAGCGGCAGGCGCGCAGTTCGGGCCCGGGCAGCAGCAGCCGGCCGGCCGTCGCGGAGTCCAGCCGCCCGCCGTCGAAGAGCAGCCGCAGTCCCCCGAAGCCGGGGGGCGCCGGCGGTTCCCAGTCGACGACGAGCATCCGGGGCACCTCCTCCAGCCGTATCCCGGTCTCCTCGGCGACCTCGCGCATCCCCGCGCGGGCGGGGGCCTCGCCGGGTTCGACGACGCCGCCGGGGAACTCCCAGCCCGGCTTGTAGGTGGGGTCGACGAGCAGCACCCGGTCCGCTTCGTCGAAGAGCAGCACGCCGGAGGCGACGGTCTCGCCGGTGGGCTCGGGCGTCTGCACGATGTCGCACGCGGGTACGGCGTCGCTGCCGAGGGCCGCGGCGATGCGGACGGCCGACTCGCGCGGGGTGAGCACGCTGGTGTCGACGAGATGGGCGTCGGCGGCGAGCCAGGAGGAGAGCGCGGCGCGGTAGGGCTCGATGTGGTCGTAGCACCACTGGCGTATCCGCAGATCGGCGTCGGGCTGGTCGGACGGCAGGGGGCGGCCGGCTATCCGCTCCCGCAGGATCGTTTCGGCCGGGGCGAGCAGGATGTGCCGGACGGTGATGCGCCGGGCGGCGAGGCCGCCGAAGATCTCGTCGCGGTACTCCTGGCGCAGCAGGGTCATGGGGACCACGAGGGTGCCGCCCAGTTCGGCGAGGAGCGCGGCCGCCGTGTCGATCACCAGCCGGCGCCAGATCGGCAGGTCCTGGAAATCCCCGGCCTCGGCCAGGTGCTTGGGCGGCAGGAGGTGGTGCGTGAGCGCGCCGCCGATGACCTCGGGGTCGAAGAGCGTGCTGTTCGGGATCAGGTCGATCAGTTCCCCCGCGGTGGTGGTCTTCCCCGCACCGAACGTGCCGTTGATCCAGACGACGGTCACTGGTCCCCCTCTTCTGTTGGCCCCCAGAGGCTTGCCCGCTCCACCCTGCCACGGAAACCAGGCCCAGTTGAGGGCGGCACGCACGGCGGCGCCGGCCCTCCGCGCGGGGAGGGCCGGCGCCGCCGTGTCCTGCCTCAGCCGGTGTGCCCCGGCGCGGCGTCCTCGTCCATGGCGAAACTGTCGTGGCTGACGAGGTGGTCCACGGTGCCGACGGTGTCCTGCACGCCCAGCTCACCGAGCGCGCCGCGGTCGGCGGCGTGCGACGGGCTGACGGCGGCCACCACGAAACCGGTGGCGAGGGAGGCGAGGGCGAGCATGCTGCGCTTCTTCATACCTGGGTCAACGGCGCGGCCCACGGGTTGGTCACGGTGGCACGGCCAGGACCCACGCCAAGGGACCCACGCAGGATCCACGCCAAGGGACCCACGCAGGACCCGCGCCACGGGACCCGAGCCCGGCCCCTGCGCCCTTCGCGGGAAGGTTTCCCGGGGCGCCCGGACGGCAGCCCCCGGTCCCCCGGTCCTCACACCCCGGCGGCCGTCGCGTTCTCCCGCCTGGTGAGCGCCGCGGCCGCCGCTCCCACCAGGCCCGCGTCCGTGCCCATCCGGGCCGGTACGACCGTCAGGTGCTGCACGAAGGAGAGGGTGGCGTAGTCGGACAGGGCCCTGCGCAGCGGGCCGAACAGCACGTCCCCCGCCTTGCCCACTCCCCCGCCGACGACCGCGATGTCGATCTCGACCAGGGTGGCGGTCGCGGCGATGCCCGCGGCCAGCGCCCGGGCGGCGCGCTCGAAGGAGGCCACGGCGACGGGGTCGCCGGCGCGCGCCGCGACGGCCACCGCGGCGGCCGAGGTGTCATCGTCAGGACCGGGCCGCCAGCCGTTCTCCAGCGCCCGGCGGGCGATGTTCGGGCCGCTGGCGATGCGCTCCACGCACCCGCGCGAGCCGCACGGGCACGCGTCGCCGTCCAGGTCGACGCTGATGTGGCCGATGTGCCCGGCGTTGCCGGTCGGCCCGGTGTGCAGCCGGCCGCCCAGGACCAGGCCGCCGCCGACCCCGGTGGAGACCACCATGCACAGCGCGTTGTCGTGGCCGCGCGCGGCGCCCTGCCAGTGCTCGGCCGCCGTGATGGCCACCCCGTCGCCGATCAGCTCCACGGGCAGCCCGCCGGCCGCGGCCCGGGCCCGCTCGACGAGCGGGTACGCGCGCCAGCCCGGCACGTTGACCGGGCTGACCGTACCGGCGGAGGCGTCCACCGGTCCCGCGCTGCCGATGCCCAGCGCCGTGGCCCGTTCCCACAGCGACGACGCGCTCAGCTCGCCGAGCACGTCCCGCACGGCCCGCATGACGGTCTCGCCGTCCTGCCGGGCCGGGGTCGGGCGCTGGGCGCGCACCAGGATGCTGCCCTGGCCGTCCACCAGCGCTCCGGCGATCTTGGTGCCGCCGATGTCGAGCGCGGCCACGAGGTCGGTGTGCATCAGAGTCAGTTCTCCCCGTCAACCAGGAACCAGAAAGGTGCCGCAGCCCGGCCTCGTGGTGGGGGCGCAGGCCGGAGTGCGCCCGGACAGTCTCTCGCGTCTCTGACAACGTTGTCCAGGCTCTATGCTCGTCGCCACATCCTCATACGCATCGGACCGACCAGCTCTCCCCGTGGACGACAGGACAGGACGCCGTATCGTGCCAGAGACCGCCCGCCGAGAAGAACGCCCCGCCGACCGTGTCGCCGGGACACGCTACGGCAACCGCCCGACCATGAAGGACGTGGCGGCCCGGGCCGGCGTGGGCCTCAAGACCGTCTCCCGGGTCGTCAACGGCGAGCCCGGGGTCACCCCGGACACCGAGCGGCGCGTCCAGGAGGCCATCGACGCGCTCGGCTTCCGCCGCAACGACAGCGCGCGGGTGCTGCGCAAGGGGCGTACGGCGAGCATCGGGCTGATCCTGGAGGATCTGGCGGACCCGTTCTACGGGCCGCTGAGCCGCGCGGTGGAGGAGGTCGCCCGGGCGCACGGCGCGCTGCTCATCAACGGCTCCAGCGCGGAGGACCCGGACCGCGAGCAGGAACTGGCGCTGGCGCTGTGCGCGCGGCGGGTGGACGGGCTGGTGGTCATTCCCGCCGGTGACGACCACCGGTACCTGGAGCCGGAGATCAAGGCCGGTGTCGCCACCGTGTTCGTGGACCGTCCGGCCGGGCGGATCGACGCCGACGTGGTGCTGTCGGACAACTTCGGCGGCGCCCGTGACGGCGTGGCGCACCTGATCGCGCACGGCCACCGCCGGATCGGCTTCATCGGTGACATGCCGCGCATCCACACCGCCGCCGAGCGCCTGCGCGGTTACCGGGCGGCGATGGAGGACGCGGGCATAGCCGTCGAGGACTCCTGGATGTCGTTGGGGGTCACCGATCCGGAACGGGTGCGGCGGGCGGCCGAGGCGATGCTGTCCGGGCCGGAGCCGGTCACCGCCGTCTTCACGGGCAACAACCGGGTGACGGTCACCGTCATCCGCGTGCTGGCCGGACTGCCGCGGCCGGTCGCCCTGGTCGGCTTCGACGACATCGAGCTGGCCGATCTGCTCCAGCCGGGCGTGACGGTCGTCGCCCAGGACGCGGCGGCCCTCGGCCGGACCGCCGCCGAGCGTCTCTTCCGCCAGCTCGACGGCACCCTGCTGGCCCCCGAGCGCGTCGAACTGCCGACCCGGCTGGTCCAGCGCGGCTCGGGTGAGCTGCGGCCGCCGGCCTGAGCAACCGCGGCACCCGGCCCGCCGGCCCGCCCACCGGGACGGCGGGCGGGCCGGGCAGCGTACGACGCGGAGCACCCGTAGGTGCGAGGGGTGCGCGTACGTGGAGGCGTACGCCGGGCGTGTGCGCGGGCGTACGCCTCTGCGCGTGTGGTTCGGCCCTGCGTGCGTACGTACGGCCGCCGTACACGCGCAGAGGGCGTGACCTCACGGCGGAACCCGTGAGGTCACGCCCCCTCGGAGCGCTCGTAGTGCAGAGCGGAGTACTCGGCGGAGGACCTCGCGGACTACTTGGCGGAGGCAGTCAGGTCGCCGCGCCGAGGGGCGGAGAAGCTCTCCAGGTCGGCGCGGGTGAGGCCGGTGAGGCGGGCCACCTCGGCGATGTCGAGGGCGCCGCAGTCCAGGCCGCGCAGCAGGTAGCCGCTGAGCGCCTTGGCCGTGGCGGGCTCGTCCATCACGTCGCCGCCGGCCCGGTTGGCGTACCGGGCGAGACGGGCGGCAGCCTGCTCGAAGCCCTCGCGGTAGAAGGCGAAGACGGCCGCGTACCGGGTGGGGATGTGGCCGGGGTGCATGTCCCAGCCCTGGTAGTAGGCGCGGGCCAGGGCGCGGCGGGTGAGGCCGTAGTGCAGCCGCCAGGCGTCGTGGACCTTCTCGGTGGGGCCGACCGGCAGGACGTTGGTGGAGCCGTCCGAGACGCGTACGCCGGTGCCGGCCGCGGCGACCTGCATGACCGCCTTGGCGTGGTCGGCGGCCGGGTGGTCGCTGGCCTGGTAGGCGGCGGAGACGCCGAGGCAGGCGCTGTAGTCGAAGGTGCCGTAGTGCAGTCCGGTGGCGCGGCCCTCGGCCGCCTGGATCATCCGGGCCACGGCGGCGGTGCCGTCGGCGGCGAGGATGGACTGGCTGGTCTCGATCTGGATCTCGAACCCGAGGCGCCCGGCGTCCAGGCCGTGGGCCTTCTCGAACGCCTCCAGGAGCCGCACCATCGCGGTGACCTGCTCGGGGTAGGTGACCTTCGGCAGCGTCAGGACCAGCCCGTCGGGCAGTCCGCCGGCCTGCATCAGGCCGCTGAGGAAGACGTCGAGGGTGCGGATGCCCCGGTCGCGTACCGGCGCCTCCATGCACTTCATCCGGATGCCCATGCAGGGGGCGGCCGTGCCCTTCGCGTACGCCTCGGCGACGAGCCGGGCCGCGCGGGCGGCGGCCTGGTCCTCCTCGGCGTCGGGGCGCGGCCCGTAGCCGTCCTCGAAGTCGATGCGCAGGTCTTCGATCGGCTCGCGCTCCAGCTTGGCGCGGACGCGGGAGTACACCGGCTCGGCCAGTTCGTCGCCCAGGCCGAGGACGGCGGCGAAGGAGGCGGCGTCCGGGGCGTGCTCGTCGAGGGCCGCCAGGGCCCGGTCGCCCCAGGAGCGCAGGGTGCCGGCGTCGAAGGCGTCGCCGGGGACGTAGACGGTGTGGACGGGCTGGCGGGTCCCCGGGTCGCCCGGGTAGTGGCGCTCCAGCTCGGCGTCGACCGGCGCGAGGGAGGCGCTGATCTCCTCGCTGACGGCGCCCGCGAGGCTGGTCGCCACCGTCTCCTGCTGGCCCTGACCCATTTCCACACCCTCCTGTTTTTCCGCTGTACGGAATCAAGAATCCGCAGTACGAAGTTATCCGTGGAGCTTCCCGCTGGTCAACACCTGTCCGCAGCCTGAACCCGCGCCGGGCCCCGGACAACCGGGAAGCCGGGGAACCGGAAACCGGGACAGGACGGTCCCGTCACCGGGGACGCTCCGGGCGTGGAAGGGGAACAGACCGAGGCCCCCGTGACCGGGCCGGGTCACAGGGGCCTCGTACAGCACGCACCGGGTCCGAGCCGGCGGGGAGGATCAGCCCTTGCGGGTCTTGATCTCGTCGGTCAGCTGCGGGACGACCTCGAAGAGGTCGCCGACCACGCCGTAGTCGACCAGGTCGAAGATCGGCGCCTCGGCGTCCTTGTTCACCGCGACGATCGTCTTCGACGTCTGCATGCCGGCGCGGTGCTGGATCGCGCCCGAGATGCCGTTGGCGATGTACAGCTGCGGCGAGACCGACTTGCCGGTCTGGCCGACCTGGTTGGTGTGCGGGTACCAGCCCGCGTCCACCGCGGCGCGCGAGGCGCCGACGGCCGCGCCGAGGGAGTCGGCCAGCGCCTCGATGAGCGCGAAGTTCTCCGCGCCGTTGACGCCTCGGCCGCCGGAGACCACGATCGCGGCCTCGGTCAGCTCCGGACGGCCCGTCGACTCGCGCGGCGTACGGCCGGTCACCTTGGTGCCGGTCGCCTGCGCGGAGAAGGACACGGACAGGGCCTCGACCGCGCCGGCGGCCGGGGCGGCCTCCACGGCGGCGCTGTTCGGCTTGACCGTGATGACCGGGGTGCCCTTGGCGACACGGGACTTGGTGGTGAAGGAGGCGGCGAACACCGACTGCGTGGCCACCGGGCCCTCCTCGCCGGCCTCCAGGTCGACGGCGTCGGTGATGATGCCCGAACCGATGCGCAGCGCGAGGCGGGCGGCGATCTCCTTGCCCTCCGCGGAGGAGGGGACCAGGACGGCGGCCGGGGAGACGGCCTCGACGGCGGCCTGCAGCGCGTCCACCTTGGGGACGACCAGGTAGTCGGCGTACTCGGCGGCGTCGTGGGTGAGGACCTTCACCGCGCCGTGCTCGGCGAGGGCGGCGGCGGTGTCGGCGGCGCCATTGCCGAGGGCGACGGCGACCGGCTCGCCGACGCGGCGGGCCAGGGTCAGCAGCTCCAGGGTGGGCTTGCGGACGGCACCGTCCAGGTGATCGACGTAGACGAGAACTTCAGCCATGGGACTTCTTCTCTCCTGCTGTGCGAAGTATGAGGGGCGGTCTGCGGGCGGGAGCTAGATGAACTTCTGGCCCGCGAGGAACTCGGCGAGCTGCTTGCCGCCCTCGCCCTCGTCCTTGACGATCGTGCCCGCGGTGCGGGCCGGGCGCTCGGTGGCCGACGCGACCGCGGTGTACGCGTTCTCCAGGCCGACCTCGTCCGCGTCGATGTCCAGGTCGGACAGGTCCCAGGACTCCACCGGCTTCTTCTTCGCCGCCATGATGCCCTTGAAGGAGGGGTAGCGGGCCTCACCCGACTGGTCGGTGACCGACACGACGGCCGGCAGGGACGCCTCAAGCTGCTCGGAGGCGGCGTCGCCGTCGCGGCGGCCCTTGACCGTGCCGTCCTCGACCGAGACCTCGGAGAGCAGGGTGACCTGCGGGACACCCAGGCGCTCGGCCAGCAGCGCCGGGACCACGCCCATGGTGCCGTCGGTGGAGGCCATGCCGGAGATCACCAGGTCGTAGCCGGCCTTCTCGATCGCCTTGGCCAGCACCAGCGAGGTGCCGATGGCGTCGGTGCCGTGCAGGTCGTCGTCCTCGACGTGGATCGCCTTGTCCGCGCCCATCGACAGCGCCTTGCGCAGCGCGTCCTTGGCGTCCTCGGGGCCCACCGTCAGGACCGTGACCTCGGCGTCGTCGGCGTCCTCGGCGATCTGCAGCGCCTGTTCGACCGCGTACTCGTCCAGCTCGGAGAGCAGACCGTCCACATCGTCACGGTCGACGGTCAGGTCATCGGCGAAGTGCCGGTCGCCAGTGGCGTCGGGCACGTACTTCACAGTGACAACGATCCTCAAGCTCACGCCGGCTCTCCTACTGCATCGTCATTGGGGGCTGCCTTCTGGAGGCAGCATAGGCGCCTCAAGCGGCCGATCCCGGTCGGGGCGACCCCGCGCTCCGAGCGGAATATTACTCGTCAGTACACCTAGTTCTTTCCCGCTAAGCAAGCGCTTTGAACTGTGACCTTCGCAACGCAGCGTAACCGGAACTCGACGGCTCCGCAGGCGCGGCGGCGCAGCCGGGTTCAGTCGCGCAGGCCGTTGAAGCGGCCCTGGTGGTAGACGAGGGGGCGCCCGGTGCCGGCCGGGTCGCCGGAGAGCACCTCGGCGATCACGATCCGGTGGTCGCCCGCCGGGACCCGCGCGACGATCCGGCAGACCAGCCAGGCGAGCACGCCGTCCAGGACGGGCACTCCCTCGGGGCCCTCGCGCCAGGAGGTGGGCGCCCCGAAGCGGTCGGCGCCGCTGCGGGCGAAGGTGGCGGCCAGGTCCTCCTGGTGCTCGCCGAGTAGGTGGACGCCGATGTGGTCGCTGCGCGAGATCGCCGGCCAGCTGGAGGCACCGGTGCCGACCCCGAAGGAGACCAGGGGCGGCTCGGCGGACACGGACGTCAGGGAGGTGGCGGTGAAACCGGCCGGTCCCTGGGTACCGCGCGCGGTGATCACGGCGACGCCCGCCGCGTGCCGCCGGAAGACGGACCGCAGCAGCTCGGGGGCGGCGGGCCGGCGGTCGGCACAGGCGGCGAGGTCGGACGGGGCCGTCATGGAGTTGTCCTTCTGGTGGTGGGACACGTCGGTTCCGCGGCTGCTCAGCAGCCCGGACAGCGCGCGCTCGCGGTGCGGGCCAGGCCGGCGTGGACGCGCCCGAAGAGAAGGTGTTCCCAAGGCATACGGTCAGGCTGACGAGAGGTGGCATGCTCAGTCAAGTGCGTGCCGCGACATGGGAGAAGCCTCACGGTCCCGGTCACGGGGTCCGGACCGCTTCCCCGAGGGCGGCGATGACGTCCGCCCGGCGCGGCTGCCCGGTGGCCCGCCGCACGATACGGCCCCCGGCGTCCAGGACGAGCACGGTCGGGGTCTTGCGGACGTCCAGCTCGCGGACGAGTGCCAGGCGGTCCTCGGCGTCGATCTCGACATGGATGACGCCCGGGACCATGGCGGCCACCTCGTCCAGCACCCGGCGGGTGGCCCGGCAGGGGGCGCAGAAGGCGGTGGAGAACTGCACCAGCGTGGCCCGCTCGCCCAGGCCGCCGGGCAGTTCGGCGGGGCCGAGCCGCCGCTCCTGGTCGTGTCCGCGCACCCGTGTCCTCCTGTGTCCGTTCGCCCGCCGCACGGTGTCGTACCGTCACCTCGTTCCAGCGCGCGCACGGCCGGGGTCATTCCCGCGGGCGGTCCCCGCGGCCGCTGGGCCGACGTGACGAGGATCTCGCCGTGGACGGGCACGGGGACTGGCTCCCCGGCCGTTCTTCGGGCACGATCTGCGACATGCCGTAAACCTACGGCAGCGTAACTTCCGCCGGGACTCCCCTCCCCGGCGAACAGAAGGGTCCGCCCCGCCCATGGCCGAGCTTGTCTACCGTCCCGTCATCGGTTTCGCCCGCACGATGTTCAAGGTGTGGGATCTCAAGATCGACTGCCGTGGTTCGGAGAACATCCCGCGCGAGGGCGGCGCCGTGCTGGTGAGCAATCACATCAGCTATCTGGACTTCATCTTCAACGGGCTGGCGGCGCTCCCGCAGAAGCGGCTGGTGCGCTTCATGGCGAAGGAGTCGGTGTTCCGGCACCGGATCTCCGGTCCGCTGATGCGCGGCATGAAGCACATCCCGGTGGACCGCACCCGGGGCGAGGCGGCCTACGAGCACGCGCTGGACTCGCTGCGCTCCGGCGAGGTGATCGGGGTGTTCCCCGAGGCGACCATCTCCCAGTCCTTCACCCTCAAAAGCTTCAAGTCGGGCGCGGCGCGGCTGGCCCAGGAGGCGGGCGTCCCGCTGATCCCGATGGCGGTCTGGGGCACCCAGCGGCTGTGGACCAAGGGGCACCCGCGCAACTTCCGGCGCAGCCACACGCCCGTCACCATCCGCGTGGGCGAGGCGGTCCAGGCCCCTCTCGACCAGTACGCGGGCGCCATCACCCGCCGGCTGCGCGAGCGCGTCCAGGAGCTGCTGGAGGCCGCTCAGCGCGCCTACCCGGTGCGGCCCAGGGGCCCGGAGGACACCTGGTGGATGCCGGCCCACCTCGGCGGCACGGCCCCGACCCCGGAGCAGCTGCGGCTGGCCGAGGCGCACTGACGCCCGGGCGGCCGTCTCAGGCCGCGGACCACGGGGGCCGGACGGTGATCCGCGCCCCCGGACTGAACTTCTCCAGGAGTTCGGCGAGTTCCGCGCCGGCCGCCACCACCTCGGCCACCGGCACGGGGGCCAGGCTCTCCAGCAGGAAGACGCCCGAGGTGCTCTGCTCGGTGAGGCGGGTGCGGGGGCCCTGGCGCCAGTTCCAGCGGCGGCAGGTGACACCGGCTTTGTCGCGCCAGACCACCTCGCCCTCGTCGGGGTGCTCGACGACCTCCTCGCCGCCGGCCACGGTCGTGAAGTCCTCGTCACCGCCGGCCCGCACCAGGCTCATGCCGCCCTCGATCCGGTCGAGGTCCTCGCCGCCCACCGGGATCAGATGGGCGACGCTGATCGCGTTGTAGAGGTCGACGAGCAGGTTGATGCGGGGCAGTCCGGCGCCGGACAGCGCCCTCTTCGCCAGGGCCTCGGCCGAGTTGCGGGTGCGCGAGGGCTTGCTGCCGAACGCCGTGTAGACCTCGCGCCAGGCGGCCATGTGCGGGTCCTCGTGCGGGGCGCGCCCGGCCAGCCGTGCGGCGAGGCGGCGGGCCGCGTCGTCCAGGAGGGCCGAACCGGCTTCCGTGCTGGGGCCGTTGACCAGGCCGTGCGCCTCGACGGCGACATGGGTGAAGCCGGGCGCGAGCGTGCGCACCTCGTCGGACACGGTCAGTGTGAGCGTCATCGTCTCCCGCCTCGGTCTCAGAGCGCGGTGGGGAGCGTCTTCCCCAGCCGCTGCCGGTCGGGAGCGGCCTTGAGGGCGCTCAGCACCGCCGGATGCGGTTCAGCGTACAGTACCGGGTAGTCCATCTCATTCGACTCCTCATCCGGTACGTACGCCAGGCGCTCGGTGCCGAGGGAGAACCGCGCGTCGACGCCGGGCCGGTTGCCGCGCGGGTCCTGCCGGTGCCAGGCGCCGTGGAACCGGACGGCGACGAGCCCGTGCAGCGCGTATCCGCCGCCGTCGTCGCAGGCCAGCCGCTGGTAGCAGAGCGCGGTCGGGATGCCCTCGGCCCGCAGCAGGGCGGCCAGGGCGTGGGCCTTGGCGTGGCAGATCCCGGTCCGCAACCTGAGGACGTCGGAGGCGCGCCAGGTGACGCGCGGGTCGTCCGCGTCCTGGGAGTGCGGCACGGTGTCGCGGACGAACTCGTACGCGGCCCGCGCATAGGCATACGAGTCCGTCACCCCCTGGGCCAGCCGGGTTGCCGTTTCACGGACCACCGGATGCCCATGGTCGATCGCCTCGTCGGCGGCCAGATAGGCGGACAGGTCAGGGGTTTCCTGGATCAGCTCCATGACGGCAGAGCATAGGAATGCGATCACTCGTGAGTCAATGACTTTACGAGTGATCGCATAACTATGCGAAATCCGGGCGCGCCGCGCCGGGGTCTGGCACGAGGTGGGCTAGCGCGCCATCTCCTCCTTCACCGCCGCCACGAACGCGTCCACGTCGTCCTCGGTGGTGTCGAAGGAGCACATCCAGCGCACGACGCCTTCGGCCTCGTCCCAGAAGTAGAAGCGGGACCTCTTCTGCAGGCGCTCGGCCACGTCGTGCGGCAGCTTGGCGAAGACGCCGTTGGCCTGCACCGGGTAGAGGATCTCCACCCCGTGCACGGCGCGCACGCCCTCGGCCAGGCGCTGCGCCATCTCGTTGGCGTGCCGGGCGTTGCGCAGCCACAGGTCCTTGGCGAGCAGGGCCTCCAGCTGCACCGAGACGAAACGCATCTTGGAGGCGAGCTGCATGCTCATCTTGCGGATGTGCTTCATCTTCCGGACGGCGTCCTGGTCGATGACGACGACCGCCTCGCCGAACATCGCGCCGTTCTTCGTCCCGCCCAGGGAGAGGATGTCGACGCCGGCCGCGTTGGTGAACGTGCGCATGGGCACGTCCAGCGAGGCCGCCGCGTTGGCTATCCGGGAGCCGTCCAGGTGCACCCGCATGCCGTGCCCGTGGGCGTGCTCGCAGATCGCGCGGATCTCCTCCGGCGTGTAGAGGGTGCCCAGCTCGGTGCTCTGGGTGATCGAGACGACCTGCGGCATCGCGCGGTGCTCGTCGTCCCAGCCGTACGCCTGCCGGTCGATCAGCTCGGGGGTGAGCTTGCCGTCCGGGGTGGGCACGGTGAGCAGCTTGAGGCCGGCCATGCGCTCGGGGGCGCCGCACTCGTCGACGTGGATGTGCGCGCTCTCCGCGCAGATCACCGCGCCCCAGCGGTCGGTCACGGCCTGCAGCGCGACGACGTTGGCGCCGGTGCCGTTGAACACCGGGAACGCCTCGGCCGTGGCGCCGAAGTGGCTGCGGACGAGCCGCTGGAGATTCTCGGTGTACTCGTCCTCGCCGTACGCGACCTGATGCCCGCCGCTGGCCAGGGCCAGGGCGGCGAGCACCTCCGGGTGGACCCCGGCGTAGTTGTCGCTGGCGAAGCCGCGGACCTGTGGGTCGTGGTGGCGGCGGGCGTCGGTCTTGGCAGGGTTCACGGCTGCTCGGTCAGCCACAGACGTTTTCCGTTCACTTCCGCGGCGGGCTTCGTCCAGACGTCGGTGATGGCCTCGGCCAGGTCCTTGACGTCCGTGAAGCCCGCGAACTTCGCGTTGGGGCGCTCGGCGCGCATCGCGTCGTGCACCAACGCCTTCACCACCAGGATCGCAGCCGCCGACGTCGCTCCTTCGGCGCCCTCGGCCTTGCCGGCCTTGCGGAAGTAGTCCGCCATGGCCAGCGTCCACGCCTCGGCGGCGGCCTTGGCGGCGGAGTACGCGGCGTTGCCCGCGGTGGGCTTGCTGGCGCCCGAGGCGCTGATCAGCAGGTAGCGGCCGCGGTCGCTGCGCTGCAGCGCCTCGTGGAAGGCGAGGGAGGTGTGCTGGACGGTCTTGACAAGCAGCAGTTCCAGGAAGTCCCAGTCGTCCAGGCTGGTCTTGGTGAAGGTCTCGCTGCCGCGCCAGCCGCCGACGAGGTGGACCAGGCCGTCGACGCGGCCGAAGTCCTTCTCGATGTGGGCGGCCCACTCGCGGGTGGAGTTGAGGTCGAGCAGGTCGACGGTGTCCCCGATGACGCTGGCGCCGCCGGAGGCGTAGCGGGCCGCGTCCACGGCCTCCGAGAGCCGCTCGGGGTCGTTGTCCGCGCCGACGACGGTCGCGCCCGCCTCGGCGAGCCTGAGCAGCGCCGCCCGGCCGGCGGGTCCGCCCGCGCCGGCCACCGCGATCACCGCACCGCTGAGAGCCCCGTTCCCCATGTTCTTCGCCTCCGTAGCAGCAGTGTTCTGGACGCGGTCGCTCACGCGGCGACCTGCTCGGCGCCGTCCGCCGTGATGCCCTTGGTGGAGGCGATCACATGCTTCAGCTTCTTGGACAGTGCCTCGTAGAACATGCTGAGCGGAAACTCGTCCGGAAGCACGTCATCCACGAGCTTGCGCGGCGGCTGGGTCAGGTCGAGGGCGTCGGGGCCCTTGGCCCACCTGGAGCCGGGGTGCGGGGCGAGGTAACCGGCGACCAGCTCGTAGCCGGCGAACCAGTGCACCAGCTTGGGGCGGTCGATGCCGTCGCGGTAGAGCTGCTCTATGTCGGCGCAGAGCTGGTTGGTGACCTGCGGGGCGCGCTCCCAGTCGATGGAGAGCTTGTTGTCGGTCCAGCGGACCACGTCGTGCTTGTGCAGGTAGGCGAAGAGCAGCTGGCCGCCGAGGCCGTCGTAGTTGCGCACCCGCTCACCGGTGACCGGGAAGCGGAACATGCGGTCGAAGAGGACCGCGTACTGCACGTCACGAGCCTGCGCGACGCCGTCCGCCTCCAGCTTGACGGCCTCCTTGAAGGCGGTCAGATCGCAGCGCAGCTCCTCCAGGCCGTACATCCAGAACGGCTGGCGCTGCTTGATCATGAACGGGTCGAACGGCAGGTCGCCGTGGCTGTGGGTGCGGTCGTGGACCATGTCCCACAGCACGAACGCCTCCTCGCAGCGCTTCTGGTCGTGGACCATCGCGGCGATGTCCTCGGGCAGCCGCAGGCCCAGGAGGTCGACGGCGGCGGCGGTCACCCGGCGGAAGCGGGCGGCCTCGCGGTCGCAGAAGATGCCGCCCCAGGAGAAGCGCTCCGGGGCCTCGCGCACGGCGATGGTCTCGGGGAAGAGCACGGCGGAGTTGGTGTCGTACCCGGAGGTGAAGTCCTCGAACGTGATGCCGCAGAAGAGCGGGTTGTCGTACCGGGTGCGCTCCAGCTCGGCCAGCCACTCGGGCCAGACCATGCGCAGCACGACCGCCTCCAGGTTGCGGTCCGGGTTGCCGTTCTGCGTGTACATCGCGAAGACGACCAGGTGCTGGAGGCCGTCCGCGCGGTGGGCGGCGGGCTGGAAGGCCAGCAGCGAGTCCAGGAAGTCCGGGACCTGGAAGCCGTCGCCGGCCCAGCGGCGCAGGTCGGCCACGAGCGCGCGGTGGTAGTCGGCGTCGTGCGGCAGCAGCGGGGACAGCTCCTCGACGGCCTCGACGAGCCGGCGCACGGCGGCGTCGGCGTCCTCGCGCGCGGGGGCGCCCTCGGCCGCGAAGTCGATCGAGCCGTCCTTGGACTGCCATGGCCGGATCTGCTCCACGACATCCTTGAGCACAGGCCACGCCGGGTGCTCGACCACCCTGTCCGTCGGAGGAACCTGCCCCTCCATACCTGTCTGCACAAGAATTTCCGTCATGACCCATCCTCCACGGGAGAAGCTCGCGTAAGGGAACCGTATACATACGAGGTTTCTCCCAGCAAGGGTGCCCTCCGGAAATTATCCTGCGAGCCCGCGCCATCACCGCCTATTTTCCTGCCGGACACCCGGATGGCGGCCACTTGGGCTACGCCGGTCGGGTGAACGCCCCGCTCCGGACCAGGGGTTGTTTCCGGCCGTCGGCGACGGCGGTGCGGCGGCCCGGGTGTGAAGGTCAACGTCCGTGGGACTCGCCCACGCCGGAGTGACCGTCCCGGCGGGTACGGCCCCGCCGTGCCCCGGCCGTCACCCCACTGCCCCGTGTACGCGCGGGTTCATCGCGTCCCCGGGCCGTTAGGCTGCGGCCCTGCCGCGTGGACGACGAGGTCCCCGAAGGTCCGCGTGCGTGCCGAGCCGCCGTCGACGGAAGCGAGTTGTACCTTGAACTTCCTTACCATCGGTCACCGCGGAGTCATGGGTGTGGAACCAGAGAACACCCTCCGTTCCTTCGTCGCCGCCCAGCAGGCCGGGCTCGACGCCATCGAACTCGATCTGCACCTGAGCAAGGACGGCGCCCTCGTCGTCATGCACGACCCGGACGTGGACCGCACGACCGACGGCAGCGGGGCGATCGCCGACAAGACCCTCGCCGAGCTGCGCGCGCTCGACGCGGGGCACGGCGAGCGGGTTCCCGTCTTCGAGGAGGTGCTGGACGCCGTACGGGCGCCGCTGCAGGCGGAGATCAAGGACGTGGCCGCCGCGCGTGCGCTGGCCGAGGTGCTGCGCCGCCGCGATCTGGTCTCCCGGGTCGAGGTGCTGTCCTTCCACGACGAGGCGATCACCGAGGTGGCCCGGCTGGTCCCGGGCGTGCGCACCGCGCTGGTCGCCGACCACTACGGCACCGAGGTCGTCGAGCGCGCCGGGGCGGCGGGCGCGGGCACCCTCGTGCTGAACATCCGCCGACTCACCCTGGAGGTCGTCGAGCAGGCGCGGGAGGCCGATCTGCGGATCATCGGCTGGGTGGTGAACACGCTGGACCACCTGCGGCTGGTCCGCGCCCTGGAGCTGGACGGGGCGACCACCGACTACCCGGAGATCAAACGCACCGGCCGCTTCACCGCGTAGCCGCCCGGCCGCGCCGCCGGCCGCCGGGTCGCGGCGCTACGCGAGCGGCTTGACCAGCAGCTCGAACCGCAGGTCGTCGCGGAGCGGGATGCCGAAGCGCTCGTCGCCGTACGGGAAGGGGCTCGTCTCTCCCGTACGGCGGTAGCCGCGCCGCTCGTACCAGGCGATCAGGTCCTCGCGCACGGAGATGACCGTCATGTGCATCGCGCTGACGCCCCAGGTCTCGCGGGCCCGCCGCTCCGCCTCCGCGATGATCACTTTGCCGAGTCCGGCGCCCTGCCGGGCCGGGCTCACCGCGAACATGCCGAAGTAGGCGTGGTCGCCGCGGTGCTCCAGCTGGCAGCAGGCGACCACCCGGCCCTCCCGCTCGACCGTCAGCAGCCTGCTGTCGGGCGACTTGATCACGGCCAGCACGCCCTCCGGGTCCGTGCGCTGCCCCTGGAGGATGTCCGCCTCGGTGGTCCAGCCGGCCCGGCTGGCGTCCCCCCGGTACGCCGACTCGATCAGCGCCACCAGGACATCGACGTCGGCATCGGTGGCGTCACGGAAGGTCGGTGCGGCGGCGGTGTCCATGGAAGGGGCCTCTCGTTTTCGGACGCGGCTGGGCAGCACCGAGCGTAACGCCGGGCCCAGGGCTTAGGCTCCGCGGCATGGTGCATGTACTCAGCAGCCGGATCCTGCTCCAGCCCTCCGACCCCGAGCGCTCGCGCGTCTTCTACGGCGAGCAGCTGGGCCTGGCCGTCCACCGCGAGTTCGGCACCGGGCCGGAACGCGGCACCGTCTACTTCCTCGGCGGCGGGTTCCTGGAGCTGTCGGGCCGCTCCGACGCGCCGCGCTCCCCCGCCCTGCGGCTGTGGGTCCAGGTCGAGGACGTGGCGGCGGCCCACGAGGAGCTGCGGGCCAAGGGCGTGGAGATCGTCCGCCCGCCGGTGCGGGAGCCGTGGGGGCTGATCGAGATGTGGACCGCCGATCCGGACGGCACTCCCATCGTGCTCGTCGAGGTGCCCGCGGACCATCCGCTGCGGTACCGGCCGGGTATCTGAGCCGGTTCCCGGGCGTACGGCTCCGCTGGCCACCGTCGGTGACCGGGGATAGCGTTCTGGTGGTGGGGGCGAGCCTTCCCGGAGGAGTGCCATGGAGTTCGACAAGCCGGTGATCGGCGGCCCCTGCTGGGCGGAGCTGGGTACCAGTGACCTGGAGGCGGCCAGGCGGTTCTACGGCGAGGTCTTCGGCTGGCGGTGCGCCGCGCCCGACCCCCGGCCGGAGCTGCGCGGCTACACCGTCGCCCACCTGGGGGAGCCGGCGGTCGCCGGGATCGGCCCGCTGTACCGGACCACCCAGCCGGTCGCCTGGAACGTCTCGTTCGCCGTCGCCGACGCCGACGCGGTCACGAACCGGGTGGTGCGGGCCGGCGGGACGGTGGTCCGCGGCCCGCTGGACATCTTCGACGAGGGCCGCCGGACGGTGGCCCTGGACCCGTCCGGCGCGGCCTTCCAGCTGTGGCAGGCCAAGGACTTCGCGGGCGCCGGGGTGTTCAACCGGCCCGGCGCGCTCGGCTGGGTGGAGCTGGCCACCCGGGACGTCAAGCGGGCCCGGGACTTCTACACCACCGTCTTCGGGTGGGGTGTGAACGCCTCCGAGTGGTACACCCAGTGGGGCCTGCACGGCATGGACTTCGGCGGGGTGACCGCGCTGCACGAACGTTTCCCCGCCGACGTGCCGCCGCACTGGCTGCCGTACTTCGCGGTCGAGGACGTGGACGGGACCGCGGAGGTCGCGGTGGAGGCCGGTGCGCGGGCCATCCAGGAACCCGCCTCCGTGCCCGGCGGCCCCCGCATCGCGATCCTGCGCGACCCGCAGGGCGCGGCGTTCGGCGTGTACCAGGCCGGGGACGAGGAGGACAGCGGCGCGGAGGGCAGGGGCGGCGCGGGCTGAGAGAAGGACCTGGGTTCAGCCGCCGGCCGCGCCGGTGCGGCCCTCCAGCCGGCTGAGCAGTTCGCCCAGCAGTGCGGCCAGGTCGCCGCGCCCGTCGGGGTCCAGGCCGGCGAGCACGGTCCGTTCGTAGGCGAGCTGATGCGGCAGGAGGCCGTCGACGAGTTCCCGGCCGGCGTCGGTGAGGCGGACGTGGGCCACCCGGCGGTCGCGGGTGTCGCCGCGCCGCTCCACCAGGCCGCGCTCGGTGAGCTGCTTGAGCCGCTTGGTGACGGCGGCGCCCGAGGAGAAGGTCTCGCGGGCCAGCTCGCCCGGGGTCAGCTCGTGTCCGGTGCGCCGCAGCGCGCCGAGCAGGTCGAACTCGGGCCGGCTGAGCCCGGCCCGGCGCAGCGGTGCGTCCTCGGCCTGCTGGAGCAGGGCGGCGCAGCGGTTGATCCGGCCGATGATCTCCATCGGCGCGGTGTCCAGATCGGGGTGGACGGCCCGCCACTGGCGGACGACACCGGCCACGGTGTCCCCCGCCGGCCCGTCTCCCGTCCCGTGGACCGGCGCCGGGTGCCCGGCTGGTGTCCCGGCCCGGGGTGCGGTCTCCCCCGCGGCCGGCCGCCCGTTGCTCGCCGTCATGGCCGTACGTCCTCCGTCGTCCTGCCCGTGCTCGGCGCCGGGGCGTGCAGGCCCAGGCGTCGTACCGTCGCGGCGAGCGTACGGTGTGCCGACTGCTCGGTGAGCACGACCCGCTCCTGCGGCAGGGCGCGCTGCCACCACTCGCCGGCCGCGGCGTCGGCGGTGGCGCGCAGTTCGACCAGCGTGGCGGCCAGGGCCCGGCGGGCGGACTCCAGCGCGACGGGGGCGGGCCGCTCCTCGGCGAGCAGGCGCGCCGCCCGCTCGCGGGCCCGGTCGACGGCGGTCAGGGCGTCCTCGACGCGGTCACCGGCGCGGCGGTTGGTGACGGCCACGGCCGCCGCGAAGCCGACCAGGGCACCGACGACCGTGTCCACGGCCCGTTCGGTCATCAGCTCGCCCGCCGCCTGCTTCCGGGCGAACTCGGTGACGAGCAGTGCCATCGGGGTCACGCAGATGCTGCCGAGCCAGTAGTTGCGGCCCATCAGCGCCTCGGCGGCGAAGTTGAGGGCCACCGCGCACAGGACGAGGGCCACGCCGCTGGTGTGGGCGAGCGGGCTGATCGCGGCGAAGACGAGGACGCCGAGGAGGTTGCCGACGACCCGCTGAACGCCGCGGCTCCAGGTGAGGGTGACGTTGGCCTGGTAGAGGGCGGCGGCGGTGACCAGGGCCCAGTACGGGCGGCCGATGCCGAGCGCGAGGGAGGCGTATCCGGCGAGCGCGCAGCCCAGGGCGGTGCGCACGGCGATCGGGGTGAGCGGGCCGAGCCGGGTCCACCACGGGGGGTGCGGCGCGGCGGCCTCCGCCTCCACGCCGAGGATCTCGTCGGTGGCCGCCGCCGTCTCGCCGGCCGCCGGGACCGGGCCGCTGCCGCACAGGGCGCGGGCCCAGGTCCGCAGCCGTTCCGGGTCGGTGTCCGCGGGCGCGGCGAGGGCGACCTCGGCGCGGACGACGAGCCGTTCCAGGGCGCGCCGGGGCCGGGCGCGGGCGCCGGTGGCCAGCAGCGCCTGCCAGGCGGCCTGTACGGCGGCGGCCGCGGCGGCGCGGGCCTGGGGGTGGCCGTCGCCGGCGCCGCGGGTCGCGGCGTACGCGGCGGCGGCGTTCAGCGCCTGGGCGGTGGCGCGGCGTTCGGGGCCGTGCGGGCGCAGCAGGCCGGGGGCCATGCAGACCAGCCACGCCCAGAGCGCCGCCCCGGCGGCCAGCGCCAGATGGCCGGGGATCTGGCCGGGGGTCTGCGGGACGAAGAGGGAGGCGGAGCTGATGAAGGTGAGGACGACGTTGCCGGGCGGGCCGACGCGGGTGGCGTCGCACAGCACCTTCTGCGTGGCCGCCATCAGCGCGCCGACGGCGACCAGGATCACCGGGTCGGTGGTGAGCGAGGCGGTGAGCAGGGAGATCGCGAGGCCGCCGACCATGCCGAGCACCACCCAGGCCAGTACGCGGGCGCGGGCCGCGTAGGGCCGGTTGTGGGCGTACAGGGCGCACAGCGAACCGGCCATCGTGTACATCGCCAGGTCGAGCCGGCCGAGGGCGAGCAGCGTGAGGTTGGGCGGGGCGACCGAGACGACGGAGCTGAGGGCGGGCTTGAACCAGATGTCGGAGGGGCGGCCGAGCCGCAGCACACCGGTGAGCGGGAGGCGCCGGGCGGACCGGGCCGTGGGGTCGGGGGTGGGGGTCGCACTGCTCATACCTGAAATATTAACAGGTGTTTTACCGGTAAATTAGTGCTCTGTGAGCACCGCCACCCCGCACGGCGGCAGGACGGGGGCGGACGCGTGCGCCCGTGAGTGCTCCCCGTGCACCTCCCTGCGCTCGTGTGCACGCGGCGCGCCCTGGGCATCGCTTGACCGACCGGACGGCCGCCGCACCGCGCGGTCCGGACCTTCGAGCGGGGAGGTGGGGGGTGCACGCACCGGCTTCACCGGGCTGGCTGCTGGTCGCGCTGTGCGCGGCCACCGGCGCCTACTGTCTGCTGCGCATGCGCAGCCCTGTCCAGGAGCAGCGCCGCGCCGCGGGCGGGGAGGCCGTGATGGGCTTCGGGATGGCCGCCATGGCGGTGCCCGCGGCGGCGTTCACGCCACCGGCCTGGACCTGGCCCGTCTACGCGGTGGTGTTCGGCGCGGTCGCGCTGCGCGCGCTGTGGTCGGCGCGGACCAGCGCGCACCACCTGCACCATCTGGTCGGCTCCGCCGCCATGGTCTACATGTCCCTGACGATGGCCGCCTCGCCCGGCCCCCACGAGCACATGCACGGCGGGGCCGGCATACCCCTGCTGACCGGCGCGCTGCTGCTGTACTTCGCCGGGTACGTGCTGCGCTCCGGCGCCCGGCTCGTACCGGCCGCGGCCACGGGCCAGGGCCCTTCGACGGGCGGGCCGACGGGCGGCCCCCCGGGGTGGGGCGACCGGCCGGAGCTGGCGCGGGCGTGCCGGCTGTCGATGGGGATGGCGATGGTGGCGATGCTCCTGACGCTGTGACGGCGTTCGCGTCGGAGGGGAGGGCGGCGGCTCGGGCCGGGGGCGCGGGCGGGCCGTGGCCTGTGTCACTTGGCCGGCCGGGGCGTACCCGTGGGCGGCCGGCCGCTCATAGGGTGAGCGCATGATGGTCCCCGCGGTCCTGTTGCTGCTCGGCGCGCTGACCGCCGTCGTCGCTCCCCGGCTGCTCGCCCGGGCCGACTGGCCCGACCGCGAACCGGTGGTCGCGCTGTGGGCGTGGCAGTGCGTGGTGGCCGCCGTCCTGCTGTGCTGCGCGCTGTCCATGACGCTGAGCGCGGCGGCCGCCTGGCAGGAGGTGCGCGGGCACGTGTTCGCCTCGGCCCCGCGTGCCGTGGTGGAGGCGTACGCGTTCGGCCCGGCCGGCCTGTGGGCGCCGACCACCGCGGTGGCGCTGGCCTGCGGCGGGGTGTGGAGCGCGGCCATGCTGGTCCGCGAGGTCGTACGGGCCCGGGCCCGGCGCCGCCACCGGCGTGCCGAACTGCTCGTCAGGGCCCCGCTGTTGCCCGGCGAGGAGCCCGGCGCCGACCGGCTGGCCGTCCTGGAGAGCGACCGGCCGCAGGCCCGGTGGCTGCCCGGCGCGGAACCCCGGCTGGTCGTCACGACCGCCGCGCTGCGCCGGCTCAAGGGCCGGCAGCTGGACGCGGTCCTCGCTCACGAGCAGGGACACGCGCGGGCCCGGCACGACTGGCTGCTGCACTGCTCGGCCGCGCTGGCGGACGGCTTCCCGCAGGTGCCGGTGTTCGCGGCGTTCCGCGACGAGATGCACCGCCTGGTCGAACTCGCCGCCGACGACATGGCCTCCCGCCGCTTCGGCCGGCTGACCACCGCTCTCGCCCTGGTCGGACTCAACGAGGACCGGGGCGTGTTCGGCCCCTGCCCCACCCCGCACGCCCAGGTCCCGCAGCGCGTGCACCGCCTGCTCACTCCCCCGGACCGCCTCACCGCGGGCCGCCGGCTGCGCCTGACGGCGGTGGCGTCGCTGGTGCCGGTGGTCCCGGTGCTGGTGGCCCTGGTGCCGGGGCTGCGGGCGCTGGGCTGACCCGTACGGGCGGGGAGGCGGGGCCCGGCCGGCGTGGATCACCCGCCCGGCCGGCGTGGATCACCCCGGTCACGTCACTCCCTGCCGGTCATGTCCAGCACTCCGGTCACGCTGAGCACTTCGGTCACCCCGAGCACGCCGAGCGCTCCGGTCACGTCGGTTTCCCGCAACCGCTGGCCCAGGCGGCCGGAATGGACGATGATCATCACCATGGCTGCCGTTCTCTTCGACTTCTCCGGGACCCTCTTCCGTATCGAGTCCGCCGAGTCCTGGCTGCGGGCCGTGCTCGACGAGGCGGAACTGCCGCTGGGCGAGCAGGAGTTCACCGAGGCGGCACGGGGCCTGGAGGAAGCGGGCGCGCTGCCGGGCGGGGCGGAGCCGGTGTGCGTCCCGGACGAGCTGGCCGGCCTCTGGGCGGTCCGGGACCGCAGTGCCGAACTGCACCGGGCCGCCTACACCGGCGCCTCCCGGCGCGTACCGCTGCCCGACCCGGCGCTGCACGACGCGCTGTACGAGCGGCACATGACCCCGGCCGCCTGGACCCCGTACCCGGACGCGCCCGAGGTGCTGCGCACGCTGCGCGAGCGCGGGATCGCGGTGGGCGTGGTGAGCAACATCGGCTGGGACCTGCGCCCGGTGTTCCGCGAACACGGCCTGGACGCCTACGTGGACACCTACGTCCTGTCGTACGAACACGGCATCCAGAAGCCGGACCCACGGCTGTTCGCGGTGGCCTGCGCGGCGCTCGGCGCCGAGCCGGAGGACGTGCTGATGGTCGGCGACAGCCGGGAGGCGGACGGCGGCGCGGCGGCGCTGGGCTGCGGGGTGCACTTCGTGGACCATCTGCCCGTCGCGCGGCGGCCGGACGCGCTGCGGCCCGTGCTCGGCCTGGTCACCGACGAGGGCAAGTAGCCCGAGGAAACCATCGGGGTGGAGATGCGCCCGCCTCGGACGCTCCCCCGTGTCGCCCGAGACGGGCAGTGGGCCGACCGGGTCCCGAAGGGCAGGGCCGGTCCACCCGCGTTGAGTATAGTTGGCTGGCAGCCAGTCAACGCAGGAGTTACAGGATGTCCCCGCGAAGCGCCTCGGTCAATGAAGAGTTGCGACGGCGTTCCCGCGAGCGGCTCCTGCAGGCGGCGGTCGAACTGGTCGGCGAGCTCGGGTACGACGCGACGACGCTCGGCGCCATCGCCGACCGGGCGGGGTCGGCCCGGGGCCTGGTGTCGTACTACTTCCCCGGCAAGCGCCAGCTCGTGCAGTCCGCCGTGCACCGGCTGATGCACCGCACGCTGGAAGAGGCCCTGGAGCGCGAGCCGCACACCGAGGACGGCCGGGAGCGGATGGCCCGGGCCATCGACGCGATCCTGGGGCTGGCCCGGGACCGGCCGGTGCTGATGCGCCAGCACATGGCGGGGATCCTCCAGGCCGAGGGCTTCGTGCAGTGCCCCGAGCAGCAGCGGCTGTCGTTCCTGCTGCGGGACACCGTGGCCCGGCACGGTTCGGCGGACGTCGACGCCGACTACCCGATGCTGCGCGCCCTGCTGATGGGCGCGGTCTACGCGGTGCTGGTCCCCGGGGCACCGATGCCGGTGCCGGTGCTTCGGGCGGAGCTGTTCGACCGCTACCGCCTCGACCTGGACGCGGGGCTGCCGACAGGTGCCGGGGCGCCCGGGGGTTCCTGCGGCACGGATGTCTCCCGGTTCTTCGCCACGGACGACGCTCCTGCGGTGTCCGGAGGGTCCGGGGGGCCCGCCGGTGCGTCCGGTGCGTCCCAGCGGCCTCGCCGGTCCCGGCGGTCCGGGCCGGAGTCGGAGCAGCCCGGCGCGCCGGGCTGACGAGGGCGCCGTCCGGGCACCGCTGTCCGACTCCGCCCCCTCGCCCTCCCCTCGCATCCACACCCGGCGCAGCCCCGCGACACGCCGTCCCCGACGCGGTCGCCCTGCCCCGGCGGGCCGCCGGGTGCCATGCTGGAGGCAGCAGCGACCTCCTGTGTCCGCCGGGGTAAGGGGTTCCGCCGTGTTGCGTGTCGCCGTCGTCGGCTCGGGGCCGAGCGGGTGTTACACCGCTCAGGGCCTCGTGGAACGGGACGCCTCGGTGCGTGTCGACGTCATCGACCGGCTGCCGTGCCCGTACGGGCTGGTGCGGTACGGGGTGGCGCCGGACCACGAGAAGATCAAGTCCCTGCAGAACAACCTGCGCTCGGTCCTGGAGCACGAGCGCGTGCGGTTCCTGGGCGGTGTGCGGGTCGGCGGTCCCGGCGGGCTGCCCGCCGCCCGGCTGCGGGAGCTTTACCACGCGGTGGTGTACTGCGTGGGCGCGGCGACCGACCGCCGGCTCGGCATCCCCGGCGAGGATCTGACGGGCAGCTGGTCGGCGACCGAGTTCGTGTCCTGGTACAGCGCGCACCCGGACGCCGTGGACGCGGGTTTCCTGCGGGACGCCGACAGCGCGGTGGTCGTCGGCGTGGGCAACGTGGCGGTGGACGTGACGCGGATGCTGGCCCGGGGCGCCACCGAGCTGAGCCCGACCGACCTGCCGGCGGCCGCGCTCACCGCGCTGTCCGCGAGCCGGGTCACCGAGATCCACATGGTGGGCCGGCGCGGTCCCTCGCAGGCCCGGTTCACCACCAAGGAACTGCGCGAGCTGGGCGCCCTGCCGGGCACCGAGGTCGTCGTCGATCCGGAGGAGCTGGCGCTGGACCCGGCCTGCGCGGACCCCGCGGCGCTGCCCGCCGCCCAGCGGCGCAATGTGGAGGTGCTGCGGGCCTGGGCGGAGGCGCCGCCGAAGGGTGCGGCGCGGCGGATCCGGCTGCGTTTCTTCCTGCGGCCCGTCGAACTGCTCGGTGCGGCCGGCGGCCGGGTGGCGGCGGTGCGCTTCGAGCGGACGGCGCCGGACGGGCGGGGCGGTGTCACCGGGACGGGGCGGTACGAGGACGTGCCCGCGCGGCTGGTGCTGCGCTCGGTGGGCTACCGGGGCACGCCGCTGGACGGGCTGCCGTTCGACGACGCCACCGGCACCGTGCCGCACCGGGAGGGGCGCGTGCTGCGGGACGGCGAGGTCGCGTCCGGCGAGTACGTGGCGGGCTGGATCAAGCGGGGACCCACGGGGGTGATCGGCACCAACCGGCCGTGCGCCAAGGAGACGGTGGCCTCACTGCTGGCGGACGCGCCCGCGCTCGTACGGGAGCCGGTCCCCGGGGACGTCCTGGCGGCGCTGCGCGCCGAGGGTGTCGAGCCGGTGCTCTGGGCGGGCTGGCTGGCCATCGAGCGGGCCGAGGCGGAGCTGGGCGCCGCGCTCGGGCGGAGCGTGGTCAAGCTGCCCGACTGGGAGTCGCTGCGGGCGGCGGCCCGCACGGCGGGGGCGTAGGGACGGACCGGCGCGGGGGGCAGGACGGGAGGACGTACGGGAGGGACGGGCGTGGCGACGGGACGGAACGGAACGGGACGGGTGTCGCGTCCGTCGGGACGGTGTCTCAGCCGTCGCCGAGGCGGGCCGCCTGGCGGGTGGCGGCGTCCAGCAGTGCGTCGAGCAGGCCCGGGAAGAGGTCGTCGAGGTCGTCGCGGCGCAGGCCGTTCATCTTGGCCGTGCCCCGGTAGACCTGGCGCAGCACGCCCGCCTCGCGCAGCACCCGGAAGTGGTGCGTGGTGGTCGACTTGGTGACCGGCAGCTCGAAGTGCGAACAGGACAGCTCCCCGGCGCCGATGCCGGCGAGTTCGCGCACGATCCCCAGCCGCAACGGGTCGGAGAGCGCGTGCAGCACGCCTTCCAGCCGGATCTCCTCCCGCCGGGGGTGGGGGAGGTCGCGGCCGCCGGCGGCGGGGACGGACGCGCGGGCGGGGGCAGCGGTCACGGGCGGCTCCACTTCGTAGGAGAAGCTCATTCTACGGGTCCTACGAGAACCATCGTAGTTTGACAGTCGCCGTAATACGAGGTTTATCGTACAAGCCTGCCCCTCGGTCCCGTGACGAATGGAGTCCGCCGTGAGCGCGCTCTTCCAGCCTTGCACCCTGCGCGAAGTGACGATCCCGAACCGGGTCTGGATGGCCCCGATGTGCCAGTACTCGGCCGCGCCCGACGGTCCCTCGGCCGGCGCTCCGCACGACTGGCACTTCGCCCACTACGCGGCGCGGGCGGCCGGCGGCACCGGCCTGATCGTCGTGGAGGCCACCGCCGTCTCCCCCGAGGGCCGGATCTCCCCCTACGACCTCGGCATCTGGAACGACACGCAGGTCGAGGCGTTCACCCGGATCACCCGCTTCCTCAAGGGCCAGGGCAGCGTGCCCGCGATCCAGCTGGCCCACAGCGGCCGCAAGGCGTCGACCGAGCGCCCCTGGAAGGGCGGCGCGCCGATCGGACCGGACGAGCACGGCTGGCAGCCGGTGGCGCCGAGCCCGGTGCCCTTCGCGGACGGGCACCCGGTCCCCGCGGAGCTGACCACCGACCAGATCCACGAGGTGGTACGGCAGTTCGCGGACGCGGCGCGCCGCGCCCTCGCCGCCGGGTTCGAGATCGTCGAGATCCACGGCGCCCACGGCTATCTGATCCACGAGTTCCTCTCCCCGCACTCCAACCACCGCACGGACGCGTACGGCGGCTCGTACGAGAACCGGGTGCGCTTCGCGCTGGAGGTGGTGGACGCGGTGCGGGCGGTGTGGCCGCAGGACAAGCCGGTGTTCTTCCGCCTCTCGGCCACCGACTGGCTGGAGGAGGGCGGCTGGACGACCGACGAGACGGTGCGGCTGGCGGCCGAGCTGCACGCCCACGGCATCGACCTGCTCGACGTCTCCACCGGCGGCAACGTCCCCGCGGCGCGCATCCCGGTCGGGCCCGGCTATCAGGTGCCCTTCGCCGCCCGGGTGAAGGCCGAGACACCGATGCCGGTGGCGGCGGTCGGGCTCATCACCGAGGCCGAGCAGGCCGAGAAGATCGTCGCCAACGGCGAGGCGGACGCCGTCCTGCTCGGCCGCGAGCTGCTGCGCGACCCGTCCTGGGCCCGGCACGCGGCGCGTGAACTGGGCGGCCCGGTGCACGTGCCGGACCAGTACCACCGGTCCGTCTGAGCGCGGTCCGTCTGAGCGAGACCCCCGAGCGTGACCCCGCCGTGCCCGTCCGCACCGTCCGGTGCGGACGGGCACGCTCACGATCCGGCGCCGGCCGTCGCCGCCGCGCTCCCGCCCTTGTGCGCACCGCTCGTCGGCAGCAGCCGTACGACCGTCTCCTCCAGGCGGGGCAGCGCCCGCTGGCCCGCCAGCGCGAGCGCGATGGCCGCGGCGACACCGGCCCAGGCGACCGGGCCCAGCGGGGTGCAGCCGAACACATGGCTGACGCCCGGGGTCTGCACCACGGCGACGAGCGCGGCGGCGGAGCCGACGGAGGTGAACCGGACCAGCGGGCTGTCACGGCGGTCCAGCAGGGTCTGCGCGAGCTGGGTGCCGACCACGCCGCACAGCGCCATCGTGCCCGAGCGGCGGGCGGTGCCCGGTGTGAAGCGGCCGATCAGCCAGGCCGTCGACGCGCCCAGGCAGGTGGTCAGCGCCCGGTGGCGGATCTGCCGGACCAGCGGCTCCCCCAGTACCCCGCCGGCCGCGTCCTCGGGGGAACCGGCCCGCGCCCGCCCGGCGGCGTCCTCGTTGGGCGTCACCGCCACCGCCATCGCCGGGAAGAGGTCGGTGAAAAGGTTCACCATCAGCATCTGCCGGGTGGACAGCGGCGCCCGCCCGGACAGCAGGGTGCCCAGGATGCCGAAGCCGACCTCGCCCGCGTTGCCGCCGATCAGGATGGCGATCGCGTCGGCGACGCTGTGCCACAGGGCGCGGCCCTCGCCGATCGCGTCGATCAGGACGGTCAGGTCGTCGCCGGTGAGCACGATGTCGGCGGCGTTGCGCGCGGCGGCCGAACCGCGGGCGTTGATGCCCACGCCGATGTCGGCGGCGCGGATCGCGGCCGCGTCGTTGGCCCCGTCCCCGACCATGCCGACCACCCGGCCCGCGTCCCGCAGCGCCTCGACGACCTGGAGTTTCTGCTCCGGCGCCACACGCGCCACCACGCCCGCGTCGCGCAGCATCCGGGCGCGCGCGGTGCGGTCGGCGGCGGCCAGTTCGTCCCCGGTGACCACGGTGGTGTCGGCCGGCCAGCCCAGTTCGGTGGCGATCGCGCGGGCGGTCTGCGGATGGTCGCCGGTGAGCATGACCGGTCGTACGCCCTCCTCGTACAGGCCGCTCACCAGGGCCATGGAGGTCTCGCGGGCCACGTCGGACAGCGCGAGCAGCCCGGTGAACTCCAGTCCTTCCAGGGGCTGTTCGAGGATGTCCGGGTTCTGCTCGTGCTCGGCCGGGCGACGGCTCGCGACCGCCAGGACGCGCAGTCCGGCACCGGCCAGCCCGTGCGCCGCCGCGGAGGCGTGGGCCGGCAGCTCGGAGCAGCCGGGCAGGACGGTCTCCGGGGCACCCTTCACCACGAGCGTGCGCGTGCCGTCGGCGTCGCGGCCCACGGCGGCCGCGTAGCCGCGGGCGGCCTCGAAGGGGAGGGCTTCGAGCTGGGTCCACTCCGGGTCGGGGGCGGCCGCGTCGAGGACGGCCTCGTCGGTGGCGTGCACCGGCCGGTCGGAGCCGCCGTTGGTCCGGGGGCAGGCCCGCGCCGCCGCGCGCAGCGTCGCGGCGCCGGCCGCGTCGCCCACCGGGCCGACCGTGCCCTCGGCGTCGGAGACCCGGACCAGACGCAGCCGGTTCTCGGTGAGGGTGCCGGTCTTGTCGAAGCAGACGGTGTCCATCCGGCCCAGCGCCTCCAGTGTGCGCGGGGTGCGCACGAGCACGCCGTAGCGGCTGAGCCGGCGGGCCGCCGCGAGCTGCGCCACCGTCGCCACCAGCGGCAGGCCCTCGGGGACCGCGGCCACGGCGACGGCCACGCCGCCGCTGACCGCATCGCGGATCGGGGTGCCGCGCAGCAGGGCCAGTCCGGTCACCGCCGCGCCGCCCGCGAGGGTCAGCGGCAGCGCCTTGCGGGTCAGTTCCTGCAGCCGGGCCTGGACGCCGGCGGACGGCGGCGTACGGGCGGCCAGGTGCACGGCCCGGGCGGCCTCGGTGCGGTCGCCGGTGTCCACGACGACCGCGCGGGCCTGCCCGGCCACCACGGTGGTGCCCTCGAAGACCATGCAGTGCCGGTCGGCGACGACCGCGTGCGGGGTCGGGTCGGTCTGCTTCTGCACCGGCAGGGACTCCCCGGTCAGCGCGGACTCGTCGACCTCCAGGCCCTCCTCCCAGAGCAGACGCGCGTCGGCGGGCACCACGTCGTCGCCCTTGAGTTCGATCACGTCGCCGGGCCGCAGCCGCCCGGCCTCGACGGTGCGGGTGCCGCCGGCCGGTGCCTGCGACTTCGGCGGCGCGAGCCGGGCCTTCTGCTTCTGCTCGGCCAGCAGCCCGGACAGCGCCCGCTCGGCGCGCAGTCGCTGGACGCCGCCGACCAGGGCGTTCAGGTCGAGGGCGCCGACGACGAGCAGCGCGTCCAGGACGGAGCCGAGGATCGCGGAGGCGGCCGAGCCGACGGCGAGGACGGGGGTGAGGGGGTCGTGCAGTTCGCCGCGTACGGCCCGGCCGAGCTGGAAGGTCCAGCGGGCCGGGGCGAGCGCGGAGTGCCGGGCGGCGCCGCCGGCCGCTTCGCGGAGCCGGCCGGTGGCCTGTTCCAGCGGGGTCGCCTCGGTGACCGGTTCCCGCTCCAGCCGCCGCTCGGCCGCTTCGGGGTCCAGTTCGTGCCAGTGCACCCGCGGGCGGGGGTGGGGGGCGCGGGCCGCCGCCGCGCCGACGGCGGCGCGGGCCCCGGAGAGCAGGGCGGCGGCGGCGCCGATGTCGACCGGCGCGTGCCGCAGACCGGGCAGGACGGCCCAGCGTCCGCGGCGGCCCTTCGACTCGCCGACGGCGACGAGGAGGCCGGACAGCGCGGCGCCGGAACGGGCCAGGGTCTGCGCCCGGCGGCCCACGGTGCGGGCGGCCGGGACCGCGGTCAGCAGCCGCCACACGTCGGGCAGGCCGTGCAGGGCCAGCAGGTCCGCACCCCAGTGGACCGCGCTGTCGCCGTCCGTGAGCGCGACGGCGATGTCGCTGCCGTGCAGCCCGGCCAGCACGTCGTGGTCGTCGGCGGAGCCGATCCGGGCGACGGTGAGCACCGCCCCCGCGTCCTCCTCGCCGCGCAGCCCGTACACCACGTCGTCCAGGGGCCGCCGGGCGTCCACGACCTGATCGGCGAGGCCGGTGAGGTCCTCCAGGGCCGGGTCGTCCACCACGACGACCCGCAGCCCGGCCCGGCGGGCCGCGTCCAGCACCGGTTCCGCCCACGGGTCCGCCGCCCCGTCCGCGGTGCGCAGCGCGCTCGGGTGCAGGACGACGGTGCCGGCCAGCTCCAGTTGCCGCAGCCGTTCGGGGTCGCGGACCAGCACGCCGGTGCGGGCCAGCAGGGTGGCGAACACGGAGTGGAAGGCGGCGGGGCCGTAGCGGGCGGCCTTGGGCGAACCGGCGAGCAGCGCCTCCGCGGCCTCCGCCGTGTCGTGCTTGACCAGCAGGGTCGCGGCGGCACCGGCGAGGCTGCCGGCGGAGGCGTGGTTGGCGTACTCCTGGGCCGGGGAGAGGCGCAGCGGCGGGCGTGGCGCGGGGTCGGCGGGAACGCTGACGCGGTCGGGCGAGCACAGCCGGTCGTGCACGGCGTCGAAGGCGGCCGAGCGGGCCACCGTCTCGGCCAGCTGGCAGGCGCGCAGGACGCCGTCGAGGGCGAGCGCGGTGGGGGTCTGCCCGGTGCCGTGCGCGGCGGCGTTCGCGCAGGCCAGCAGGAGGTCCATCCGGGAGCTGCCCAGCTGGGCGCGCAGCCGGGCGCGGAAGCGCGGGTTCTCCCGGAGCAGCGTCACGACGGCGGTCACCAGGCGCGGTGAGGGCGGCAGCCGCAGGGCGGCGGCGGTGAGCCCGACCGCGATGCCCGCTCCGTCGGCGGCGAGCGTGGCCGCCGCCGCCCGTACGCCGGCGGGGTCGGCCGGGTGCTCCGTCTCCTCGGGGTCGCCGCCCGCCAGGGCCAGCCCGTGCCGGGCGGCGAGGTCGCCCGCGTGGTCGAGGACCTGGTCGGTCAGCTCGTCCTCGGTCGCGGTGACGACCAGCCGGCCGAGCCCCTGGTCCCAGTACGCGAGGAGGACGTCGGGGTGCTCGGCGAGCGCGGCGGCCACCCGGCGGGCCAGGTGTTCGGTGCCACCGGCGCGCCGGACCCGCTCGGGGTCGGCGGGGCGCAGGGCGAGGTGGGCCCGGCTTCCGGAGCGCCAGTGGCCTCCGGCGCCGGGCAGCGCGTTGCGGGCCACCCGTACGACCCGCACGGCGGCGTCCGCGCCGCGCACTCCGGCGCGCGCGGTGCCCGCCGCCGCTCCGGCGGCCACTCCGACCGCCGGGGCGGCGGCCCGGGCGAGCAGCCGGGGCGCGGCGGGCAGCAGCCGCACGGCGGCCGAGGGCGCTGTCAGCAGACCGAGCACCATGACGGCCTCTCAGAGAGTGGTGCGGTCGGGTCGCGCCGTCGGACCGAGGGGCCCGGTGGCCGCCTGGCCCTTGGGCGGTGTGCCGATGGGCGGGGCGCCGGCGGGAGGTGTGCCGGTGTTGTCGGTGGCCGCCCGCGCGGGCGACTTGCCCCGGCCGCGTCCGGCGGCAGCGGTCCTGGACTGCTTCGCCGCCTTGGCCGGCCGGGCTTCCTTCCCGCGTACGGGATCGGGTACGGGGCCGGGGCCCTCGGCGCCGGTCGTCGCCGCGTAGGGCGGGACGTCCGCGCCGGCGTCCCGCGCGGACCGGAGGGCCGCGGTGCCGAGGTCCTCGGCGGGCTCGGGCGGGTCGGCGGAGCGGCGGGCGGGTTTCCGGGCGGGGGTGCCGGTGTCCCGGGCGGCGTTCCGGGCGGCTGGAGTGTCGTCCTGCGCCGGGGTGCCGTCCTGGGCGGAGGTGTCGTCCTGGGCGTCGCCCGTCTCGCCGGTGTCCGGCGCGGGAGCCTGTCGGCCGCCGTCCGTGAGCTGTCCGGTCTTGCCTGGCCGGTCGGGGTGGTCCGGGTGGTCGGGCCGGGGCTGGGTGAGCCAGGCCACCGCCGCGCCGGTGAGGGCGACGGGCCATTCCACCACCCCGGCGACGCCGAGCACCCCGGCGCCCGTGTAGACGGCGAACCGCCGCCCACGGGGCGAGACGGCGCCGACCTTGTCCAGCGTGCTCTGTGCGGCCCTGCCGACGGTCCCGGCCCCGGGCACCCTCCGCAGCACCGAGACGGCGCCGTGCAGGGGAGCCGTAAGGAGCGACGACGACTTCTGCTCAGCCATGACTTCCCTCGCCTGCAATGAGATCCCTTCCGTGCCGACCGGGTGCCCGCGACCGCGCGCCGGTCACCCCGTCCCTCTCAGGGAACGCCAGGGACCGCCCCCGCGCCACCCGCGGTCGTCGCAGTGCCGGTGCCGGCCGCGGTCGCCGCTGTCGTCGCGGTCGTCGCGGTCGCTGTGCTCGGCGCGGGGGCCGGTGTCGTCGTGGCCGCGTTCCGGCGCGTCCGTCAGCGCCCGGTCCGGCCGAGGGTCTCCTCGGTCAGCTCCCGCTGGTACTCCGTGTAGGCGGCGCGCAGGCGCGGGCCCGGCCAGTCGGCGGGCAGGAGGGCGGCGGGCAGGACCGGGTCGGCCAGCAGATGGTGCACGACGGCGGCGAGGGCGGTGAAGCGGTCGGCCGGGCGGCCGCCGCGGGCCACATGGTCGAGCAGCACCCGGGCCGTCGCCGCCCAGGCCTCGACCGGCCACAGCCGTGCGGCCAGTTCACGGGCGGGCTCCTCGGGCCGGGCGGTGAAGCGGCGTACCACGCCGTCGAGGCCGTCGGGCCACGGGCGGTCCAGGTTGGCGGGGCGCAGCCAGACGCCCTCGCGCAGTTCGGCGAGTCTGAGGGCGGTCAGCCGGGCCCGGAGTGCGGCGCGTTCGGCGGGGCCGCGGCCAGTGGCCGTCACCACGGCCATCTCCCAGTCGCCGTCCCAGCGCCGGGTGCCGGAGTGCACGGCCGCGTCCTGGCGCCGCTGGCGCTCCAGCAGCCGGTCGCTGAGGCCGTAGACACCGCCGTCGGAGCGGCGCAGGTCGCCGGCGGTCACCATCCGGCTGAGCGCCGCGCGCAGCGTGGAAGCGCCGACACCGAAGGGTTCGACGGCCCGCAGGAGGTCCTTCACGGGCAGCTCGGGCGGGTGGGTGCCCAGCAGCAGGCTCAGGACGACGGACCGCGCGGACAGCGGGCGCAGCTCGACCGGGGCTATCTCCTGGGAGGCGGCGTTCATGGTCACGTACTGTACGGACTTCCCCAGTGTTGCATCATTGCTGCGGCCGCAGCGGAAGTGCAACACTGGAGGCATGGCCTCCACATTCGCGCATGAACGGCACGAGCCGCATGAGCCGCATGAGCCGCATGAGCCGCATGAGCCGCATGAGCCGCATGAGCCGCACCAGCGGCAGGACCGTCAGTCGTCGGGGGCGCGGCGGACCCCGGCGCCGTCCCCGCCGCACGCCACGCACGACGTCACCAACCAGGCCCCTCCCCTCGCCCCGTACGACGCCTCCGACGACGTGGCGCTGCTGGAGGGCCTGCGCCGCGAGGGCGCGGGTTGGGCCGAGGACGAGGTGCGGCGGTTCGGGGCGCGGGCCGGGAGCGAACAGGCGCAGGAGTGGGCCGAGCTGGCCAACCGGCACGAGCCGAAGCTGCGCACCCACGACCGGTACGGCAACCGGATCGACGAGGTCGACTTCCACCCGAGCTGGCACCACCTGTTGGGCGCCGCCGTCGCCGGGGGCATGGCCGGGGCGCCGTGGGCGGACCCCCGGCCCGGTGCCCATGTGGCCCGCACCGCGAGCGGGCTGGTGTGGGGGCACACCGACGCCGGGCACGGCTGTCCCGCGTCGATGACGTACGCCGCCGTGCCCACGCTGCGCGCCCAGCCCGACCTCGCGGCGATCTACGAACCCCTGCTGACCAGCCGGGTCTACGAGCCGGGCCTGCGTGTGCCGACCGGGAAGCCGGGTCTGCTGGCAGGCATGGGCATGACCGAGAAGCAGGGCGGCTCGGACGTACGGACCAACACCACGACGGCCTCCCCGGCCGCCGAGCCCGGCGTGTACACGCTGCGCGGGCACAAGTGGTTCACGTCGGCGCCCATGTGCGATGTCTTCCTGGTGCTGGCCCAGGCGCCGGACGGGCTGTCCTGCTTCCTGGTACCGCGCGTGCTGCCCGACGGCAGCCGCAACACCTTCCGCATCCAGCGCCTCAAGGACAAGCTGGGCAACCGGTCCAACGCGTCCTCCGAGCCCGAGTTCGAGGGAACGGTCGCCTGGCTCGTCGGGCCCGAGGGGCGGGGCGTCAGGACGATCATCGAGATGGTCAACTGCACGCGGCTGGACTGCGTGATGATGTCGGCGGCGCTCATGCGCAAGACCCTCGTGGAGGCGGGCCACCACGCGCGCCACCGGCGGGCCTTCGGCGCGCTCCTCGCCGACCAGCCGCTCATGCGCAATGTGCTGGCCGATCTCGCGCTGGAGTCCGAGGCCGCCACCACGCTCACCCTGCGACTGGCCGGGGCGGCCGACCGGGCGGTGCGCGGCGGCGCGGCGGCCGCGGAGCAGGCGGCGTTCCGGCGGATCGCGACCGCGGTCGGCAAGTACTGGGTCACCAAGCGGGGTCCGGCCTTCACCGCGGAGGCCCTGGAGTGCCTGGGCGGCAACGGCTATGTGGAGGACTCCGGCATGCCCCGGCACTACCGTGAGGCCCCGCTGCTGTCGATCTGGGAGGGGTCGGGGAACGTCAACGCCCTGGACGTGCTGCGCGCGCTGGGACGTGAGCCCGGTGCCGCCGAGGCGCTGTTCGCGGAACTCGGGCTCGCCCGGGGTGCGGACGCCCGGCTGGACGCGGCCGTGACCCGGCTCAAGGACGGCCTGGGCGCGGCGTCCCCGGTGGGCGCGCGCCGCCTGGTGGAGCTGATGGCGCTGGTCCTGCAGGGTTCCCTGCTGGTCCGGCACGCTCCGCCCGCCGTCGCCGACGCCTTCTGCGCCACCCGCCTGGGCGGTGACTGGGGGCACTCCTTCGGGACGCTGCCGGACACCGCGGACCTGGACGCGATCCTGGGGCGGGCGCTGGCGGGAGTGGGGTGAGAGGCGGAGCAGTCCGGCGGCCCGACAGCCCCGCGATGTTCCGGACGTGCCGTTGCGACCTGCGAAGACTCCGCCGCGGAGGTGACTGTCAGTGGCGGGGTGCAGACTGGCCGGTGTCCGGGACGAAGGCGTCCGGGGCGCGAGGTCACGGAGGTGATCGGCATGCCCGAGGTACTGCTCGCCGTGGGCACCCGCAAAGGGCTGTTCGTCGGGCGGCGGCGCGGGGGCGTGTGGGAGTTCGACGACAGGCCCCACTTCAACGCCCAGGCCGTCTACTCGGTGGCGATCGACACCCGGGGCCCGGTGCCGCGGCTGCTGGCCGGGGGCGACAGCGCGCACTGGGGCCCCTCCGTGTTCCACTCCGACGACCTGGGCCGCACCTGGACGGAACCGGCCCGGCCGGCGGTGCGGTTCCCGCGGGACACCGGGGCCTCGCTGGAGCGGGTCTGGCAGCTGCACCCCGCGGCCGCCGAGCCGGACGTGGTGTACGCGGGCACGGAGCCCGCCGCGCTCTACCGCTCGGAGGACCGCGGCGAGAGCTTCGCGCTGGTCCGCCCGCTGTGGGAGCACCCCACCCGGTCCCGGTGGGTGCCGGGCGGCGGCGGTGAGGGCCTGCACACGGTGGTGACCGACCGCCGCGACCCGCGGGCCGTCACGGTGGCGGTGTCCACCGCCGGGGTGTTCCGCACCACCGACGGCGGCGCGAGCTGGAGACCGTCCAACTCCGGGGTGTCCGCGGTGTTCCTGCCCGACCCCGATCCGGAGTTCGGTCAGTGCGTCCACAAGGTGGCCCAGGATCCGGCCCGCCTGGACCGGCTCTATCTGCAGAACCACTGGGGCGTGTACCGCAGCGACGACGCGGGGGCGCACTGGACGGACATCGGTGAGGGCCTGCCGTCGACGTTCGGCTTCGCGGTCGCCGCCCATCCGCGTCAGGGCGACACGGCATACGTCTTCCCGATCAACGCGGACGCCGACCGGGTGCCGGCGGACCACCGGTGCCGGGTGTTCCGCACGGCGGACGCCGGAAAGAGCTGGGAGCCGCTGGCGGCGGGCCTGCCGCAGGAGGACCACTACGGCACCGTGCTGCGCGACGCACTGTGCACCGACGACGCGGACCCGGCGGGCGTGTACTTCGGCAACCGCAACGGCGAGGTGTACGCCTCGGCGGACGACGGGGACAGCTGGTCCTCACTGGCCTCGCACCTGCCGGACGTGCTGTGCGTACGCGCGGCGGTGATCGACTGACGCGGTGGTGATCCGCTGAGGCCGTGGTGATCGGTTGACGCGGTGGTGATCCGCTGAGGGGCGGTGGCGGGCCGGCGGACCGGCCCGCCCCGGGCTACGGGAGCTGCCAGTCCACCGGCTGCGCGCCCTGGCGCAGCAGGAGGTCGTTGGCCCGGCTGAAGGGGCGCGAGCCGAAGAAACCCCGGTCCGCGGACATCGGCGAGGGGTGGGCGGACTCGATCGCCGGGAGATCCCCGAGCAGCGGCCGCAGATTGCGCGCGTCCCGGCCCCACAGGATGGACACCAGCGGCTTGTCGCGCGCGACCAGCGCCCGGATGGCCTGCTCGGTGACCTCTTCCCAGCCCTTGCCCCGGTGTGCGGCGGGTTTGCGCGGGGCGGTCGTCAGGGCCCTGTTGAGCAGCAGCACGCCCTGCCGGGTCCAGGGCGTCAGGTCGCCGTTGGACGGCCTGGGCAGCCCCAGATCGGTGTGCATCTCCCGGAAGATGTTCTCCAGGCTGCCGGGCAGCGACCGCACCTCGGGCGCGACCGCGAAGCTCAGCCCGATGGCCATCCCGGGCGTCGGGTAGGGGTCCTGGCCGACGATCAGCACGCGCACGTCGTCGAACGGCTGCTGAAAGGCGCGCAGGACGTTCGCTCCGGCGGGCAGGTAGGTGCGGCCGGCCGCTATCTCGGCGCGGAGGAAGTCCCCCATGGCCGCGATGCGTTCGGCGGCGGGTTCGAGAGCCTTCGCCCAGCCCGCTTCGACGAGTTCATGCAAGGGTCGTGGTGCCACGGCGCGTCACTCTACTGGCCCGGGCCGTGTGCCCGCACAGTCGGGGAGATCCCGGCACGCGGGACGCCACTGCCGCTACTCTTCCCTGTCGTCGAGATCATCGTTCGGGAAGCTCGGGACTTTCGGGAAGGTGGGTGGGGACCTTGATGGGTGCGGGTCACGCGACCGGCTTCCTCGCCGTGGACTCGGGCGGCTCCGGCCTCCGGGTCGTCGTCGGCGTACCCGGGCAGGGACCCCTGGCGCAGCGGGAGTCCCGGGAGCCCGTGCGCACCGGCGCCGACGGGATCGACCCCGGTCACCTGATGGCACAACTCGTGCCGATGGCGCGGGCGACGGCCGCCGAGGCCGGAGTGGACCGGCTGGCGACGGTGGCCGTCGGGGCGGCCGGGTTCGCCACCCTCGGCGACGCCCTGCGCGCCGAACTGCCCGGCGCGCTGGCCCGAGAACTCGGTACCGGCAGGGTCGCGCTCGCCGCCGACGCGGTCACCGCCTATGTCGGCGCGCTGGGAGAACGGTCCGGCGCGGTGATCGCCGGCGGGACCGGTCTGATCGCGGTCGGCACCGACCTGACCGGCTGGCGGCGCGCGGACGGCTGGGGCCATCTGCTGGGCGACTGCGGCAGCGGCGCCTGGATCGGGCGGGCCGGACTCGACGCGGCGCTGCGCGCCCACGACGGGCGGGACGGCGGCTCCGCCGCGCTGCTGGCCCGCGCCGAGGAGGTGTTCGGGCCGATCGCGCACCTGCCCGGCAGGCTCTACCCGCGCACCGACCGCGCGGCCGTACTGGCCTCCTTCGCACCGCAGGTGGCCGCCTGCGCCCCCGCCGATCCGGTGGCGGCCGGCGCGCTGCGCACCGCCGCCCGGCACATGGCCGAATCGGCCGCCGCCGTCTGCCCGCGCGAGGGAGCGCCGCTGATCGCCCTGACCGGCGGCCTCTTCAAGATGGGCGACCCCCTCCTCGTACCGCTGGCCGGGGAACTGGCGGCACGGCTGCCGCACGCGCGCCGCACGGCAGCCGAGGGCGATCCGCTGCACGGCGCGGTACGCCTGGCGACCGCCCTGGCCCGGGGCGCGCTCACGCTGCCGGCCGACGGGCGGATGCTCTACGTCCCACCGGCACAAGGGGATTGATCGTCCCGCATCCCGATGCTTCGGACATCGACCGGACAAGTACGCTCATCGCGCGGGCGAGTTGTCGCATCCGATCCGATTGCGCACATCGATCATTTCCGAACGCTCCGTAACCGATCAGACAAAACCGGACGGAAACCGCTCACCCGCACCCTCCCCGAACAGGGGGACCCCGAAAGCCAGTAACATGCGGCGCCATGAGTTCCCCCACTGGGCCCGCGTCCGGCCTGCCAGTACGAATGCCGCGCCCCCGCCAGCCCGGACGGCACCGCCGACCCGAGCCGCTGGCGGCTCCCGAGGGCGCGCCCGCGCTCGTCCTCGCGGTGCCGGGCACGCCCGGTGCCGCCACGCGCGCCCTCGCCGAGGAGGTCGTGAGCATCGCCCGCTCCGAGCTGCCCGGCCTCGACGCGCTGATCGGGTACCTCGACGGGGACGAGGCGGAGTTCCCGACCCTGCCGTCCGTGCTCGCGCGCGCGGCCGACGTGCGGACCGCCCGTTACGAGCAGTCCCTCGCCATCGGCGCGGGCACCAAGGAGCCCGAGGGCCCGGTGGCGGTCGTCGTGCCGCTGCTGGCCGGTCCGGACAACGCGCTGCTGCGCCGGGTCCGCCAGGCCGTCATGGACAGCCGGGTCGCCGCCGAGCTGACCGACGCGCTCGGCCCGCACCCGCTGCTCGCCGAGGCGCTGCACGTACGGCTGTCGGAGGCGGGTCTCGCCCGCGCCGACCGTGCCCGGCTGTTCACCGTGGCGACGGCCGCGGACGGCATCATCCTCGCGTCGGTCGGCGGTGAGGAGGCCGTGCAGGCGGCCGGGATCACCGGCATGCTGCTCGCCGCCCGGCTCGCCGTGCCGGTGATGGCCGCCGCCCTCGACCAGGAGGGTTCCATCGCGGGCGTGGCCGAGCAGTTGCGGTCCTCGGGTTCCCAGCAGCTGGCCCTGGCCCCGTACCTGATCGGCCCGGAGATCGACGCCGAACTGATCGGCGCGGCCGCCGAGGAGGCGGGGTGCGCCGCCGCCCAGGCCCTCGGCCCGTACCCGGCGATCGGCAAGCTGGCCCTGGCCAAGTACACGACGGCGCTGGGCATCGCCCCGCAGCAGGCGCAGGGCGCGCCGGTCCTCTGACCCGCCCGGCAGCCGCGTACGCCCGGTAAGACGTACGGCGGGTAAGACGTACGGCGGCGTAAGACCCGTACGGCCGCTTCAAGGCCCGTAGGACAGCGCGAAGGGCCCGCTCCGCACCGCGGGGCGGGCCCTTCGCCGTCCGTACCGGCGCGCGGGCGACCGGGGCGACCGGGGCGACCGGGGCGACCGGGGCGACCGGGGCGACCGGGGCGACCGGGGCGACCGAGTACCGTACGCCCGCGCGCCCGGTGTCAGCCGAAGATCACGCAGGACGCCGCCGCCACCCGGACCGCGCCCGCGCGCGCCGGGAGGCCCGTCCCGGGGTGCACGGAGAACCAGGTGATGTCCCCGGAGCGTTCGTTGGCGACGTACAGGAAGCCGCCGGACAGGGTGAGCGCCCGTGGCCAGTGGCCGCCGCACGGGACCGTTCCGCGCAGTTCCAGGTGCTCCCCGTCCGCCGCGACGGCGAACACCGACAGCACGTCCTCGCCGCGCGTGGCGGTCCACAGGAACCGGCCGTCCGGCGACACCGCGATGCCCGACGGGTAGGCGTCACCGGCCGGGACGTCCGCGAGCACCTGGGTCTCGGCCAGCGGCTTGAGCGAGCCCGTGGCGGCCTCCCAGCGGCAGAGGGTGACGGTGGGGGTGAGTTCGTTGACGACGTAGGCGTGCCGGCCGTCGGGGTGGAAGGCCAGGTGGCGGGGGCCGGAGCCGGGGCGCAGCGCGATCTCCCGGTGCACGGCCGGCCGGCCGTCGTCCAGGGCGCACACGCGTACCGAGTCCGTGCCGAGGTCGACACTGACCGCCCAGCGGCCGCTGGGGTCCGGCTGCACCTGATGGGCGTGCGGGCCGCGCTGGCGGCGGTCGTGCGGGCCGGAACCGGTGTGCCGGAGCACACCGGACGGGGTGGGGCCGAGGCGGCCGTCGGCACGGACGGGGACGGCGCTGACGCTGCCGGAGCCGTAGTTCGCGGTGAGGACGTGCCCGTCGAACAGGCTCAGGTGGGTCGGTCCGCTCCCGTCCACCCGGACCGGCGGCCCGGTCAGCTCGACGGTCCCGCCCTTCACCCGGTACGCGGCCACCGCGCCCTCGGCGGTCTCGCTGACCGCGTACAGCGTGCCGCCGTCGGACGACAGGGCGAGGTAGGACGGGTCCAGGACGCCGTCCACGCTGCTCAGCAAGGTCAGCGCGCCGTCGTCGGCCACGGCCGCGGTGACCACGCCGGGGCCTCCCGCCGCCGTGAACGACCCGATGAACGCCTGCCGCCGCCTGTCGTCCTCGTCTGCCACCGCTGTCTCCTCTCGGCCGGACCGTTGCGTTGCGGGTGACGGTAGCAGTCGATCATCTGCGGTCTAGACCAAGGCGGGGCGGTTCTGCGGGCGGTTCGTGGAGGGCGTCGGAGGGCGGGCGGTTCCGGGGGCGTGGGGAGCACGCCCCCCTTGCGGTCAGGCGCCGGCCAGGAAGGAGCCCGACGGGGCGCGCAGGGGTGCGGCCAGGTCCGCCAGGGCCCGTTCCAGGCCGTGCAGGTGGGCGAGGGCGGGCAGCTCCGCGGGCGGGGCGGCGTCGGTCGCGGTGAGGGGCTCGGTGCCGTCCGCGGTGAGCGCCTCCACCGCCGCCTGGACCCGCCAGCAGGCGGCCGCCAGACGCGCGTCGTGGGAGGCCTCCGGGTCGGCGGCGATGGCGACCAGGCCGCGGATCTCCCGGGCGCAGTCGTCGAGCAGGGCGAGCACCTGGCGGGCGCGTCGCTTGCGGCCGAGCATCGGGTTCAGCGGGTGCACGAGCGGGGCGACGGAGAGCCGTACCCGGCCGAGCAGGTGTTCCAGTTCGGCCACCCGGGGCGCCGGGTCGGCGTCCGCGGTGCCCGCCAGCCGGGCGGCGGCCTCGGCGGTGCAGGTGTGCACGCAGCGCAGGGCGCGCTGGATCCAGGCGCCGGTGACGGCGTGCGTGCTGACCGGCAGCACGAACAGCACGGCCAGCCAGGCCCCGAGCGCGCCGAGGGCGGTCTCGCCGATCCGCAGGGCGACCAGGCCGGGGGTGAGCACGCCGAGGAGGCCGTAGAGCGACTCGGCGAGCAGTGTGACGCAGAGCATCATCCAGGTGTAGGACACGGCGGCCGTGTAGAAGATGCCGAAGACCGCGACGGCGACGAGGACGGCCGTGGGCACCGCGGCGCCGTGCAGCGGGGCGACGAGCAGGGCGCCGATGCCGATGCCGAGCACGGTGCCCAGGACCCTGCGGAACCCGCGGACCAGGGTCTCGCCGCGCGAGGCGGTGTTCACGAACACCCACCAGGTGGCACCGACGGCCCAGTACCAGCGCTGCCCGGACATCAGCTGGCCCGCCAGGAGCGCGAAGCCGCCGCCCGCCATGGCCTGGACCGCCTGCCGGGTGGTCACCCGGGCGAATCCGGTGCCGGTCGGCGGCACGGGCACGACGGCCTGGGGCAGCCGGCGTTCGTAGCACCACAGTCCGAAGCGCGCCGCCGCCGCGCTGAGCAGCGACAGGACGACGGCTACGGTCAGCTCGGGCAGCTGCTCCACGGTGGCGTGCAGGAACTGCGCCACGAAGAAGGTCATGAACGCGAACACACCCAGGCTGTGCCCGCGCGGCCCCCAGCGGCGCGCGTACACGCCGGCGCCGACCACGGCGAGGAAGGCGATGTCCCGGGCGGCCGGATGCGCGTGCAGGAGGGCCGCCGCGGCGAGCACCGGCAGGCCCGCCACCGGCAGCAGCGCGGTGGTGACCGCCTGGCCGCGGACCGTGGGATCGGTGACGGTGAAGAGGGCGAGCAGCGCGGCAAGGCCGCCGGTGACCAGGCCCGGCAGCGAGTACCCGGCCAGGCCGCAGACGAGGACCGCCAGGCCGATGCCGAGGACCGCCCGGGCCGCGAACCGCAGTCGTACACGCCCCGGGTCCGGAGCCGCGAACACCCTCTTCAGCACGGGAATACCGCCCCCTTGGCAGAACCGGTACGCCGGCACGGACGCACCGGCATGAAAAAGGCGCCGCGGGATTCCGCAGCGCCATCGACATGTCCATCAGAGCATCATCGGTACCCCTGGCTCAAGCGACCGCCGCATCACTGGGCCATTGGTACAGCATCGGCCGGGTTATTCTGGCCGGTGACGGGCCAATGGACGACGTCCGCTGGACCATCCCGCATCACCCTGGACCATCCCGCATCCGTACGGTCGTACTTCATGGTCGTACGCCGATCCGATCGCACCCCGAGGAGGCCGGCACCGCCGTGGCCGTGGACGAACTCGACACCCGCATCCTGCGCCTGCTCCTCGAACAGCCGCGTACCAGCGTGCGGGAGTACGCCCGCGTCCTCGGCGTCGCGCGCGGCACGCTCCAGGCGCGCCTGGACCGCCTCGAACGGGACGGTGTGATCACCGGCACGGGTCCCGCCCTCTCCCCCGCCGCGCTCGGCCACCCGGTGCTGGCGTTCGTGCACATCGAGGTCACCCAGGGGCATCTGGACGACGTCGGGGACGCGCTGGCGGGGGTGCCGGAGATCGTCGAGGCGTTCTCGATCACCGGCGGCGGCGATCTGCTCACCCGGGTCGTGGCGCGGGACAACGCCCACCTGGAGGACGTGATCCAGAAGCTGATCAGCCTGCCGGGCGTGGTCCGCACCCGCACGGAGGTGGCCCTGCGCGAACGTGTCCCGCATCGGTTGCTGCCGCTGGTGGAGTCGATCGGCCACGCGGCGAGGAAGTGACGCGCGCCCGGACCCCGCCTGTCGAGGGGCCGGCGCCGCCGGTCATCACAGTTCCGGCGTGTCCAGTTCTCATCACAGTTCCGGCGTGTCCAGTTCGGCGGTGATCTCCGCCAGCCACCGCGTGACCGGTCCCAGACTGACGAGTCCGCTGCCCGCGCCTGCCTCTTCCCCGGCGGCGGGCAGCAGACGGGCGTGGACGCGCCGCAGCGCGGTCCGGTCGCCGAGTTCCAGGGCGAGTGCCGCCTCCAGGCAGCACAGGGCTTCGTGGAGGAGGTCGGCGGGCGGCTCGGGCAGCGCGCGCAGGGCGTCCCCGGCCTCGGCACGGCGCCCCGTGCCCAGCAGCACGAAGGGCAGGCCCCAGGGACGGTACGGTCCCCAGTCGGCGGCGGGATCCAGAAGGGCCGCGGCTCCGGCCGCGTCGAGGGCCGCTCGGGGCCGGTCCCTGAGCCGTACGCACAGCAGGGCCAGGGGCAGCAGCCCGCGCGTGAGGCCCGGCATGCCGGCGCCGTCCAGGAGCGCGGCGGCGGCCCGCACGGCCTCCTCGGTGCCGGTCCGCATCGCGCGGTACCAGCCGGTGAAGACGGTGGCCAGCGGGCGTTCATGCCGTTCGGCGAGGCGGTCCGCGGCGACGGCGTGCGCGTGCGCCCGCGCGCTGTCGCCGAGCGCCGCCCTGGCCTGCACGCGGACGAGGTGCCCGAGCACTTCGCAGGTCGCCAGCCCGTGGCGCGCGGACAGCGTCACCAGCTCGGCGCCGATCGCGTCGCGCCGGGCGGCGAGCCCGGCCCGGGTGCAGGACTGCATGAACCGGCCGTTCAGGGCGAAGGCGAGCAGCGCCGGGTCGTCGAGCCGGCGGGCGAGCGCCTCCGCCTCGGCCGCCGCCTCCGGTCCGCGCGGTGACCGGGTGCCGCGCATCTCCAGGGCGATCGTGGACAGCAGGCGGCAGCGGTCGGCGTCGTGCTCCGGCGTGCGGGGCGGCAGTGCGGCGAGGGTGCGTTCGGCCGCCGCGACGATCCGCCGGGCCGCCTCCGGGTCGTCGCCGCGGGTCCAGATCGCGGGAACGTCGTAGGCGCCGATGATCCGGGCGGTGAGCGCCGGATCGCCCAGTTCCTCGGCGGCGTCGACCACGGCGGTCCGCTGCTCGCGGGCGGCGGCCAGTCCCCCGCCGCCGGTCACGGCGAGAGCGCGCAGCAGCCCGACCGTCGACTCCAGGCGGGCTCGCGAGCCGGCGGCCACCGTCCGGTCGTACGCCTGTGCGGCACGGTGCCACAGGCCGGCCGCGTCGTTCGTCGGCGGCGCGTCCAGGGCGGGGCTCTGGGCGAGGACGTCCGCCTCCAGGCGGCGCAGCGCGGGGCCGGGGTCGATGCCGAGCTGCCCGGTCAGGGTCGTACGGGCGCGGCGCAGGACGGCGAGAGCGTCGCCCTGGCGGCCCGTGCGGTACAGCGCGAGGGCCAGCAGCCGCCAGGCCTCCTCCCGCCAGGGGTGATCGGTGACATGGGCGTCCAGGTCGGGTACCGCCTCCGCGGCCCGGCCCAGTTCCAGCCGGGCGGCGGCCCGCTGCTCCTCGGCGCGCAGCCGCAGTTCCGCGAGCCGGGCGCGCTCGGCGCGGGACCACTCCTCGTGGGCGAACCCGGTGTAGGCGGGCCCGCGCCACCACGCCAGTGCCTCCGCCAAGCGGCCGAGGGCCCGCTCGGGCGGCAGCCGGGCGGCCTCGGCCACGGCCGTCTCGAAGCGCCAGGCGTCCACCGCGTCCGGAGCGGCGCGCAGGGCGTAGCCCGGACCCTCGGTGACCAGCAGGCGGGCGGGGGCGCGGGGCGGGCGGTCCGGTTCCAGGGCGCGGCGCAGTGCGGCGACGAAGGTCTGCACGGCGCCGACGGCCCCGGCCGGGGGTTCCTCCCAGAGGTCCGCCACCAGCCGGGCGACGGGGACGACCCGGCGACGGGCCACGACCAGCCGGGCCAGCACGGCCCGGTGCCGCGGCCCCTTGAGGTCGAGCGGGGCGCCTCCGCCGCCCTCGGCCACCACCGGCCCGAGCACGCCGAACCGGACCGCGTCCATCCCGCACCCACCTCGCCGTTTCCTTGACGTTTTTCTCGCCGTGCCGATCGATCGCCAGGCACTCGCGCTGATTGTCCGCTGATCGGGGCACGGCAGGCTCGGTGGGGCCGGTGGTCGCGGCCGGTGCCCGGCGCTTCACCGGTCCGGTTCGATTTCGACGCATTCGACGAAAGGCATCTTCGATGACACCCACCATCCCCGGTTTCGACCTGCGCCGTGTCCCGGTCGCCGACGGTGTGGAGCTGACCGCCGCCGTGGGCGGCTCGGGCTCGCCCGTGATCCTGCTGCACGGCTTCCCGCAGACCCATCTCATGTGGCGGCACGTGGCCGCCGACCTCGCCGCCGAGCACACCGTGATCTGCCCCGACCTGCGCGGCTACGGCGCCAGCGACAAGCCCGCCGACAGCGACGGGACGGCGTACGCCAAGCGGACCATGGCCGCGGACGTCGTGGCGCTGGCCCGTGCCCTCGGTCACCGGCGGTTCGCGCTGGCCGGGCACGACCGCGGCGCCCTGGTCGCGTTCCGCGCGGGACTCGACCACCCGGACGCGGTCAGCCGTCTGGCGCTGCTCGACATCCTGCCCACCCTCGACATGTGGGACGTGCTGCACGGCGCGCAGGCCGCCGTCGCCTTCCACCTGTACCTGATGGCCCAGCCGCCGGGCCTGCCCGAGCGGATGATCGCCGCCGCGGCGGACGACTTCTTCGGCCATTTCCTCGATGTCTGGACCCAGGACCCCCAGGCGCTGCCCGCCGAGGTGCGGGCCGCCTACCTGGCGGCCTCCCGCGCCGCCGTCCCCTCGATCGTGGCCGACTACCGGGCGTCGGCGGCCATCGACGTGGTCCACGACCGGGCCGCCCGCGAGGCCGGGAACCGGCTGGCCATGCCCGTCACCGTCCTGCAGCAGGACTGGGGTGCCGCCCTCGGGTACGACGCCGCCGCGCTGTGGCGGACGTGGGCGCCGGACCTGCGCCACCGCACGGTCGGGTGCGGCCACTTCATGGCCGAGGAGGCGCCACGGGAAGTGGCCGAGGCACTGCGAGAACTGCTCGCGCGCTGAGCGGAGCGCCGACTAGGGCCACCGGTCAGGACCGCCTGCTAGGACCGCCGACGCGGCTTGCCGCCTTTGCCGCCCTTGCCACCGCCGCCGCCCGGGGTGCCCCTGCCGTCGCGGGAGCCGCCGGAACCGCCCCGCTTCTGCGGCGCCCGGCCCGTCTTGCCGCCGGTCTTGCCGGCCGTGGGCCTGCGGCGGGCGGTGGCGCCGTCGGCACGCGTGTCCGCGGACTGGGCGGACCGTTCCTCGGCCGGGGTCCGGGTGCGGCCCCGGGTGCTGTTGGCCGTGCGGCCGCGCACGATCCCGATGAAGTCGTCGACCAGATCGGTGGTGGTCTCCTCCGGCCACACCAGCGCGACACCGGACTGCGGCGCGTCCGCGACCGGCCGGTAGGTCAGGTCCCTGCGGTGGTGCAGGCGGGCCAGGGACTGCGGGACGACCAGCAGGCCCACGTTCGCGGCCACCAGCTCGACGGCGTCCTCGGTGGTGGCGGGGCGCTCGAAGGCGGCCTCGCCGGGCGGCTGCTCCCACCCGAGGACGTCGTCCAGGGGGTGGAGCACCACCTCGTCGGCCAGGTCGGCGAGGGAGACCTCGTCCACGGCCGTCAGCAGGTGGTCCTTGGGGACGACGACCACGGTCGTCTCGGTGTAGAGGGGGATCGCGCTGAAGAACGTACGGTCCACCGGCAGCCGTACGACACCCGCGTCCGCCGTGCCCTCGCGCAGCGCGTCCGGCGCGGCGGCGACCGGGAGCTGGACGAGGGCGAGGGGGACGTCGGGCAGGCGCTCGTTCCAGATCCGCACCCACTTGGCGGGCGTCACCCCGGGGACGTACGCGAGCCGGAACGTGGGGGATGTTTCCGAGCCTGTCACCCCGCCAGGTTACCCGGCGTGGTCGGACCTCCCGCCGGCGGTCGATAGTCTGGACACCATGAAGTCGCACCAGACCGCCCAGACGATGAAGCCCGCCACCGCGGCGAAGAAGCTGGGTGTGTACCTGCCCGCCACGCCCGCCGAGTTCCAGGAGGGCGCCGTCTCGCGTGCCCGGCTCGACGAACTCCAGGCCGATCCGCCCGAGTGGCTGCGTGAGCTGCGACGCGACGGCCCGCACCCCCGTCCGGTGGTCGCCGCCAAGCTGGGTGTCTCCATCGCGGGTCTCGCGCGCGGCGGGGTCACCGAGGCGCTCACCACCGAGCAGATCGAAGCCCTGAAGCAGGAGCGGCCCGAGTGGCTGGAGAAGGAGCGCGCCACCCAGGCGGAGGTCCGCAAGGAGGCGGCGCGGCTGAAGAAGCGGGACGCCGAGCGCGCCGAGCAGAGCGAGCAGAACGGCGGAGCGCGCTCCTGAGTGCCGGAGAGGCGTAGCAGAACTGCGGAGGCGCGGGCGCGCCATAGCCGGCCGTAACAGGCCGGATGGGTCAGGCGTGTCCGTACGCCGTACCACCGTCTCCGTATACGCCGTACCACCGCCTACGTGTACGCGGTACCACCGTCGCCGTACGTCAGATCACACAAGCGGTTCAGCTCGCGCTTCCACGCGCTTCCGTGCGCCCCCGTCGACGACCGATTCCACGACCGGGAACGCGCTGGACTGGGCAGGACTCGATGCGAGCGCCCAGCCCTGAAGGGCCACCCGGCTTCTGTGTGTCGACTGAGACAGGTGGTATTCGATGAGCGGTGCATTACACGGTGCCGTGCCCACGTCAGACCGAGTCTGGACCGTGGGTACTGCGCCGGGCATATTCCCCTTCTTCAGCCACGGTATCGCCTTGTTCCGCCGTCCGCTGGCTTTTCTGAAATCCCTTCCCGCATACGGTGATGTCGTCCGAATCCGGCTGGGTCCGCTGCCCGCCTGGGTGGTGTGCCGTCCGGAGCTGGTCCACCGGGTGCTGGTGGACACCCGGACCTTCGACAAGGGCGGCCCCCAGTACGACCGGCTGCGGTCGCTGATGGGCGACGGCCTGGTCACCAGCCGCCAGGAGACGCACCGCAGGCAGCGCCGCCTGCTCCAGCCGTGTTTCCAGCCGTCCCAGGTGGCGGCGTACACGGCGCTGATGGGCGAGGAGTCCGTGGCCGTCCGCGACAGCTGGCGGCCGGGCGAGCGGGTCGATGTCAGCGCGGCCATGATGGCGCTGACGACCCGGGTGACCAGCCGCGTCCTGCTGTCCGACACCCTCGACGAGACGACGTCCGCGGAGCTGAGGGAGTGTCTGGCGACCGTGGTGCGCGGCCTGTTCGTGCGTACGGTCGTACCGCTCGACGCGCCCTTCCGGGTGCCGCTGCCCGCCAACCGCCGCTACAGCCAAGCCCTGCGGCGGCTGCACGCCGTGGTCGAGGCGACCGTGGCGCAGCGCCGCCGGTCGGCGCCCCGCGACGATCTCCTGGGCACGCTGCTGGCCGCCGAGCGCGGCGAGGGCGAGGGGCCGCCGATCACCGGCCGCGAGGTCCACGACCACCTCATCACGCTGCTGCTCACCGGGGTGGAGACCACCGCGCTGTGCCTGGCCTCCGCCTTCAGCCTGCTGGCCGGGCACCCGGAGGCGGAGCGCCGCGTGCACGCTGAGGTCGACGCGGTGCTCGGCGGCCGGCCCCCCACCGCCGGCGAACTGCCGCGCCTGGTCCACACCCGAAGCGTCGTCACCGAGACGCTGCGGCACTCGCCGCCCGGCTGGCTCTTCACCCGTGTCACCACCGAGGAGACGGAACTCGCCGGCTGCCGGCTGCCGCGCGGCGCCACCGTCCTCTACAGCCCGTACCTGCTGCACCACGATCCCGCGTCGTTCCCCGACCCGGACCGCTTCCGGCCGGAACGCTGGCTCGCGCGGGAGACGGCCGCCGTGCCGCACGGCGCGATGCTCCCGTTCGCCGCGGGCAACCGCAAATGCGTCGGTGACGCGTTCGCGGTGGCGGAGGCCACGGTGGCGCTCGCCACCATCGCCGGCCGCCGGCGCCTGCGGCACCTGCCCGGGCCGGTGGCACCTCCGCGTCCCGCGGTGACCCTGGGCCCGCGGTCGCTGGTGATGACCTGCGAACCGCGTCCGCTCGCTGCGCACGACCTCCCGAAGGACAGGTGACCGTGGTGACGACGAGCCACGAGGAACGCACAGTGGCAGAACGCACGGTGGCACAGCGCGGCCCCGCAGCCACCGACCGGCCGACCGGACCGGACCGCCAGGTCGGCCAGGTCGGCCAGGTCGGCCAGGGCGCTCAAGTCGGCGCGGTCGCCCAGGCCGCCGGGGCCGTGTCGGCGGTGCCGGTCGCCCCGGCCGGCACGCTGCCCGCCCTGATCGACGCCCATCTCCACATGCCCTTCCCCTTCCGCAGCAACCCGCACGAGGCCGAGGCCGTGGCCGGTGTGGACGCGTGGCTGGACGCCTGCGGGCTCACCGCCGAACCGGGCGTGGCCGACATGATCACCCGTACCCGCCCGGCCCAGCTCGCCTCCTACAACGGCCCGGACATGGACGCGGAGATCCTCCGGATCGTCGCCGACCAGATCGCCTACCAGTTCGTCTACGACGACCGCGCGGAGGAGACCGGCCGGGACGGCCCCGAGCGGCTGCTGCCCATGCTGTGCGAGAGCGTGGCGATCCTGCGCGACGGCGAGCCGCCGGTCACCCCCCTCGGAGCGGCCCTGGCCGACCTCCACCGGCGGGTCCGGCGGCGCTGCACACCCGCGCAGGCGGAACGCTGGGCGTGGCACGGCAGGGAGTACGTGCACGGGCTGATGTACGAGGCGGTGGCCCAGGCCGGGACCGCCCCGCCGCACCTCGGGGTGTGTACGTCGATACGGTCGCTCATCGCCGGGGTGGAGCCGTTCTATCCGCTGCAGGAGGCCGCTCAGTGCCGCGAGCTGACCCCCGCCGAGCTGCACCACCCGCTCATGCGGCGGCTGGCGCGGCTGTCCGCCGATGCCGCGGTGTGGATACCCGACCTCTACTCCGCGGTGAAGGAGCAGCGGTCCGGCGGCATGATCAACCTGGCTCTCGGCTACCAGGCCGCCTACGGCTGCTCGCTGTCGGAGGCCGTCCTGCCGGCCATCGGGCGGATCAACGCCACGATCCGTGAGTTCGAGCGGCTGCGCGCGGAACTGGAACCGCAGCTCGGTTCGGCCGGTGTCGGCTATGTGGACGGCATGGCCGGCTGGATCCGCGGCTGCTACCACTGGTCCCGCACGGTGCCGCGGTACGCGGACGCGGCCCGGACGCCCGCCCACTGACAACGAACACCAGCGCCACCCGGCACCGAACAGTCGATGCCGAACGGCCAGTACCGAACGGTCGATGCCGAACGGCCAGTACCGAACGGCCAGTACCGACCGACCGGCGCCGACCGACCGGCGCTGATCGCCCGTCAACAGCCGTCTGACTGCGACCCATTCGAGCGGCCTTACCCGTCCGTGGCGCGAATGAACCGTCCGCGGCCGGCGATTCACCCGTCCTTGCCCCTTCCGTGCCCCGTTCGGCCGTCCGGGACCTACGCAGGCGTACGCTCTGGCCTCTCCCCCGGACGGCCGGACACCAGGAAGCGGTAGGCACATGGCACATGGGCCACGGCATACGAGCACCCAGCAGCAGCACCCGCAGGCGCAGGCGCAGCCGCAGCCGCAGCCGCTGCTCGAACGGCATCGAGAACTGTGCGCGCTCGACGCGGCACTGGCGGACCTCAAGGGCGCCGTGGACGGGGTGCCGCGCCCACCGGGCGGCGGACTGCTCGCGTTCACCGGTCCCACCGGGCTGGGCAAGACGACGCTGATGGCCAAGCTGCGCACCCGGGCGGTGGCCCAGGGGTTCACGGTGCTGTCGGCCCGCGGCGGCGAGAACGAACACGAACTGGCCTTCCACGTGGTCCGCCAGCTCATCCAGCCCGCGCTGGCCGAGATGACCGAGCCGGAACGCCGGTCCTTCCTCGGCAGTTGGTACGGCATCGTCGCCGCCGCCCTCGGCCTGGAGGCGTCCGGCACCGCCCGGGTCCCCGACCCCACCGGCGTACGGGACGGCCTGGACTGGGTCATGACCCGGCTGACCGTGCTGCGCAAACCGGTCGTGCTGCTCCTGGACGACGCCCACTGGGCCGACACCGAGTCCCTGAGCTGGCTCGCCTCCTTCGCCCCGCGCGTGGAGAGCCTTCCGCTGCTGATCGTCGTCGCCTACCGGCCCGAGGCACTGCCGCCCGAGGCCGCCGCGTTCGGCGCGCTGCTCGAACACAACGGGAACCGTCCGCACACCCTGGAACCGCTCACCGCCGACGGCGTGGCCCGGATCATCCGGGAACACGTCGGCGAGAAAGCCGAGGACGCCTTCTGCGCGGAATGCTGGACGGTCACCGAGGGCAGCCCGTTCGAGACGGTGGAACTGGCGATCCGGCTCGCCGAACGGCAGATCACCGGCACCGGTGACGAGCTGCCGGTGATGCGGGAGCTGGCGTCGGCGGTCAAGGGACCCGGGCTGCTCGACCGGCTGCACCGGCTGGGCACGACCACCGTCCGCTTCGCCTCGGCCGCCGCCGTGCTGGGCACGACCTTCTCGCAGGACCTCGCCGCCGCCATCGCCGTGATCGGTGTCGAACAGGCCGCCGAGGAGACCGCGAAACTGCGCGCGGCGAGAATCCTGACCGACAGCCATGCTCCGGGCGGCGGCCTGGAGTTCTTCCACCCGCTGATCGCCACGACGATCTACCAGGCCATCACCCCCTCGTTCCGGATGGGGCTGCACAACGCCGCCGCGGTGGCCGTGCGCGCCGCCGGCCTGGGCCCCCTCGACGCCGCCCGGCATCTGCTGGAGGTCCCCTGCGAGGGCAACGCCGAAGCCGTCGCCTGCCTGCGGGAGGCCGCCCGCCAGTACCTGCGTGCCGGGGCCCCCGAGGCCGCGCGACGGGTCCTCACCCGTGCCCTGCAGGAACCGCCCCTGCCCGAGGACCGGGCCGCGCTGCTGCACGAACTGGCCTGCGCGACCTTCCTCATCGAACCCGCGGCCACCGTCCGCCATCTGCGGGCGGCGCTGGCGGAGCCGGACATCGCCCCCGAGCTGCACGCCTCCATCGTCTACCGGCTGACCCAGGCGCTGGCGCACACGGACCGGACGGCGGAGGCCGCGGCGGTGGCCGCCGAGGAGGCGCAGCAGGCCACCAGTCCCCGGATCCGGCTGCGCATGCAGGCCGACCACTTCGTGTGGAGCGCCTTCCGGGCCGACGAGCCCGACTCACCGGCGCGGTCCCGGAAGCTGGCGCGGCTGGCGGAACGGCTGACCGGCCGCACGCTGGAGGAACGCTCCATCCTGGGGCTGCGCGCCTGGGACGCCCTGGTGCGCGGCGAGTCACGGCGGACCGTCCTCGACCACGCTGAGAACGCCCTGCGCGGCGGCCTGAGCTGGACCGACGAGAACCGGGGCTTCGAGGTGCCCGTCTCGGTGGCCCTGGTGTTCATGTACTGCGACCAGCCCCGGCGGGCTGAGGAACTGTTCGGCAGGGGCATCGCCGAGTGCGCCGCCAAGGGCTGGCGCGGTTCCCATCTGGCGCTGGGGCAGACGCTCCTCGGCTACATCCGCTACCACCGCGGCGACCTGGCCGAGGCCGAGAACCTCGTCCGGGAGGGCCTGCGCATCGCCGACCGGGTGGAGGGTGCCGTGCCCGCGCAGTGGTTCGCGGTCGGCATCCTGATCCAGACCCTGCTGGCCCGCGGGCGGGCCGGCGAGGCCCGGCGGATCGCCGACGCCCACCGGTTCGGCGAGACCGTGCCGAACGCCGTCATCTACCCCGACCCGCGCACGGTGTACGCCGAACTGCTGCTGGCCGAGGGCCGGAACGCCGAGGCGGCCCGGCTGCTGTCGGAGGTCGGCGAGTGGCTGGACACGCGGGCGTGGCGCAACCCCGCCTGGTGCCCGTGGCAGCTCGACCTGGCATCGGCTTTGGCCCCCACCGAACCCGACCGCGCGGTCCGCCTGGCCCAGGAGGCCGTCGGACGGGCCCGGGCCTTCGGCGCCCCGTCGGCCCACGGGCAGACGCTGTGCACCCTGGCGGAGGTGACCGGCGGTCCGGCCGCCCTCGATCTGCACGCGGCGGCCGTCACCCTCCTGGAGGGCTCGCCCGCCGCCTACGAACTGGCCCGCGCGCTGGTCGGCCATGGTGCCGCGCTGGCCCGTAACGGCCGCGTGCAGGAGGCGGCCGACCGGCTCTACCAGGGCCTGGAGACGGCGGTCCACTGCGGGGCCGAGGCCCTGGCCGCCCGGGCCCGCACGGAGCTGTCGGCCGCCGGACTGCGGCCGCTGCCCCTCAAGTACGCGCAGACCGACACGCTCACCGCTCAGGAACGCAAGGCCGCCGAACGGGCCGCCGAGGGCAAGGCGGTGGCGGTGGTGGCGAAGGAACTCCACCTCACCGAGCAGGGTGTACGCCAACTCCTCTCCGTCGCCTACCGCAAGATCGGCACCGATGCCGCCGGTCTCGCCGAGGCTCTCAGGACGTTCCCGCGCCCCCGTCCGTGAGCCGCCGCCGGCTCGGTGGCCCTCGCCACCGTCCCGGTGACGCTCACGCCGCCCGGGCGCTGTCCCGCTGTCCGTGATCATGGTCGTGATCGTGATCGTGGTCGTGGTCGTGGTGGATCGGCACCCGGGAGCCGGTCAGCGGCACGCCCGTGCCGCCGCGCCGGGTCGCGACGATCTCCGCCGCGATCGACAGGGCGGTCTCCTCGGGGGTGCGGGCGCCGAGGTCCAGTCCGATCGGGGACCGCAGCCGGGCCAGTTCCCGTTCGCCCAGTCCGGCTTCCCGCAGCCGGTCCAGACGGTCCTCGTGCGTACGCCGTGAGCCCATCGCGCCGACGAAGGCGACCGGCAGACGCAGGGCGGCCGTCAACAGGGGGATGTCGAACTTGGCGTCATGGGTGAGGACGCACAGCGCGGTGCGGGTGTCGGTCGCTACCCGCTCCAGGTAGCGGTGCGGCCACTCCACCACGATGTCGTCGGCCTCCGGGAATCGGTCCCGTGTGGCGAAGACCGGCCTCGCGTCGCACACCGTCACGTGATACCCGAGGAATTTGCCCGCCCTGACCAGCGCCGCGGCGAAGTCGACCGCCCCGAAGACGATCATGCGCGGCGGCGGCATGTTCGACTCCACGAGCAGCGTCAGCCCGCCGGGGCAGTGCGAACCGTCCTCGGACAGCTCCACCGTGCCGGTACGGCCGGCCTCCAGTAGGGCCCTGGCCTCGGCCGCGGCGGATCGGACCGGCTCCAGGCCACCGCCGAGCCCGCCTTCACCCTCCCCCTCCTCGTACGTCCCGTCCGGCCGGACCAGCAACGCGGCGCCCAGGAGGTGGTCCGGGCCTCGGACGACCCGGGCGAGGGCCGCCGGTTCACCGCGGACGGCGGCCGACAGCGCCGCCCGGAGCACCGTCCGCACCGGTGCCCGCTCCCCCACCGGCGTGATCATCACATCGAGAACTCCGCCGCAGGTCAGTCCCACGGCGAAGGCGTCCTCGTCGCTGTACCCGAACCGTTCCACGACGGTGGTGCCGTCCCGCATCGCCTCACGGCACAGGTCGTAGACCGCCCCCTCCACGCAGCCGCCGGAGACGGAACCGATGGCGGTGCCCTCGCTGTCGACGGCGAGGGCGGCGCCCGGTCCGCGCGGCGCGCTTCCCCCGACGGCCACGACGGAGGCGACGGCGAACGCGCGGCCCTCCTCGATCCAGCGGTGCAGCTCCTCCGCGATGTCAAGCATCGTTGGCTCCGGCGGCGGCGCGCAGGACGCGGTCGGGTCGGATGGGCAGGTCGCGGTGGCGGACGCCGGTGGCGTGCCAGACCGCGTTGGCGACGGCGGCGGCCGCTCCGACGATGCCGATCTCCCCGACGCCCTTGATGCCCACGGGGTCGTCCGGGTCGAAGTCGTCCACCCAGTCGGCCTCGATGAACGGCACGTCGGCGTGGGTGGCGACGTGGTAGCCGGCGAGGTCGGGGCTGTAGTGGCCGCCGGTGGCCCGGTCCCGGACCGCCTCCTCGTGCAGCGCCATGGAGATGCCCCAGGTCATGCCGCCGATGAGCTGGCCGCGCGCGGTCAACGGGTTGACGATCTGACCGGCCGCGAAGATGCCGAGCATGCGGCGCACCCGTACTTCGCCGGTGGTGACGTCCACGGCGACCTCGGCGAACTGCGCGCCGTAGGAGTGCCGTTCCGTGCGGGCGAGTGCGCCGATGGCCTCGGTGGTGTCGGACCGTACGGTGATGCCCTCCGGGGGAATGTCGGCGCCGAGCGCGAGGCGCTCCCGCAGCTCTCCGGCGGCGGCGGTGACCGCCCAGCTCCAGGAGCGGGTGCCCATGGAACCACCCGCGATCATCGCGGGTCCGAAGTCGCTGTCCCCGATGCGCACCCGGACCCGGTCCGGCGTGGTCCGCAGGGCGTCGGCGGCGACCAGACCGAGTGCGGTCCGGGCGCCGGTCCCGATGTCAGCGGCGGCGATCCGGACGGTGAAGGTGCCGTCCGCCTCGGCCGTCACGGTCGCCGTGGACGGGGCCGCTCCGGCGCCGAAGGACGCACCGGCCGTACCGGTGCCGAGCAGCCAGCGGCCTTCGCGGCGCACTCCGGGACGCGGGTCACGGTCCGCCCAGCCGAACCTGCGAGCGCCCTCGCGGAAGCAGGCGGGCAGGTTGCGGGTGCTGAACGGCAGCCCGGAGACCGGGCCCTGGTCGGGTTCGTTGCGCAGGCGCAGTTCGATCGGGTCGAGGCCGCACTTCGCGGCCAGCTCGTCGAGGGCCGACTCCAGGGCGAAGGAGCCCGGGGCCTCTCCCGGGGCGCGCATCCAGGTCGGGGTCGGCACGTCCAGCCGCACCACCTCGGCGGCGGTGTGGTGGGCGGCCGCGTCGTACATGACCTGGGACGGGGTGGTGCTCTGCTCGACGAACTCGTGGACGGTGGAGGTCTGGCTGACGGAGCGGTGCTCCAAGGCACGCAGGCGGCCGTCGGCGTCCGCGCCGAGCCGGATCCGCTGCGCGGTGGGGCTGCGGTACCCGGACAGGGAGAACATCTGCCGGCGGGTCATGACCACACGCACCGGGCGGTGCAGCACGGTCGTGGCCATCACGGCGGCCACCTGGTGGGCGCGCACGCCCTTGCTGCCGAATCCGCCGCCGACGTGTTCGGAGCGCACCCGAACGGAGGCCGGGTCGAGCGAGAACAGCTTGGCCAGCTCGCCGACGACCCAGCTGGCTCCCTGGTTGGAGTCGACGAGTTCGAGCCGGCCGCCTTCCCAGCGGGCGGTCGCCGCGTGCGGCTCCATCATGCTGTGGTGCTCTTCGGGGGTGGTGTAGCGCGCGTCCAGGACGATGTCGGATGCGGCGAGTTCGGCCTCCAGGTCGCCCTTGCCAGTCACGGCGGGCGCGTGGCCCTCCGCGGGGTAGGCGTCGGTGCGGTCGGCGGAGAAGTCGATGTCGTGCGGTTCCTGCTCGTAGCGCACGACGAGGGCTTCGGCGGCCTCCCTCGCCTGTTCGGAGGTCTCGGCGACCACCAGCGCCACCGGCCAGCCCAGGTGCGCCACCCGGTCGTTCTGGAAGAGGGCGCAGGTGGGGTCCGGCGGGACGCCGAGCATGCCGATGTAGTCGGTGTCGACGCGGGGGGCGTTCTCGTGGTGCAGGACGGCGAGGACGCCGGGCATGGCGAGGACGGAGGCCGTGTCGAGGGACCGGATCCGGCCACGGGCGACGGTGGACAGCACCAGCCAGCCGTGGGCGAGTTCGGCGAAGGGGATCTCACCGGCGTACCGGGCGGCTCCGGTGACCTTGTCGCGGCCCTCCACTCGGGTGTGCGCGGTGCCGACGGAGCCGCGCGTGGTGGTCTGTTTCCCGGTCGTGGTGGTGGTCATCGGGCGCTCTCCTCGGCGAGTTCGGACAGCACGGCGACCACGAGGTTGCGCAGGAGGGTCACCTTGTACCCGTTGCCGGGCAGTGGCCTTGCCGCGGCCAGTTCGGCGTCCGCGGCGGCGGCGAAGGTCGCGGCATCGGCCGGTGCGCCCGTCAGCACCCGCTCGGCCGCGTGGGCCCGCCACGGCCGGGAGGCGACCGCGCCGAGCGCCAGGCGCGCCTCGCGCACCATGCCGTCCCGCACGTCCAGCGCGGCGGCCACGGAGCCGATGGCGAACGCGTAGGAGGCGCGCTCGCGCACCTTGCGGTAGCGCGAGTGGGCGGCGACCGGGGCGGGCGGCAGGGTGACACCGGTGATCAGCGCGCCCGGCGGCAGGGCGGTCTCCCGGTGCGGGGTGTCGCCCACGGGCAGGTAGAAGTCACCGAGCGGCAGCCGGCCCGGCCCGTCCGCCGTCTCGAAGCGGACCACCGCGTCGAAGGCGGCCAGGGCGACGCCCATGTCCGAGGGGTGGACGGCCACGCAGTGCGCGGAGGCACCGAGGACGGCGTGATTGTGGTGCTCGCCCTCGATGGCGGGGCAGCCGCTGCCCGGGACGCGCTTGTTGCACGCCTTGGTGACATCGGTGAAGTACCCGCAGCGGGGGCGCTGGAGGAGGTTGCCGCCAACGGTCGCCATGTTGCGCAGTTGCCCGGAGGCACCGGCCAGGACCGCCTGGGTCAGCGCCGGGTAGCGCCGGCGGATCTCGGGGTGGGCGGCCAACTCGCTGTTGGTGACGGTGGCGCCGATGCGCAGGCCGCCGTCCTCGTCCTGCTCGATGGTGTCCAGCGGGAGTTCGCGTACGTCGACGAGCCGGGTGGGCCGCTCGACGCCGCTCTTCATGAGGTCGACGAGATTGGTGCCGCCGCCCAGGAAGCGGGCGTCCGGGTCGGCGCCCAGCAGCGCGACGGCTCCGGCGACGTCGTACGCCCTGTCGTAGCCGAATTCCCTCATGCCACGGCCTCCTCGTCCTGGCCGGCCGGTGCGCCCCGGCCCGTCCGCACGGTCTCGGCGGCGCGGGCGACCGCCTGGACGATCGACACGTAGGCGCCGCAGCGGCACAGGTTCCCGCTCATCCGCTCTCTGATCTCGTCGGGCGTCAGGGACGGCGGGCCTGCGTCGGGCCGTACGTCGTCGGTGACGGCGCTGGGCCAGCCGGCCGCGTGTTCCTCGATCACCGCGACGGCCGAGCAGATCTGTCCCGGGGTGCAGTAGCCGCACTGGTAACCGTCGAGGTCGAGGAACGCCTGCTGCACCGGATGCAGCCGCTCGCCCTCGGCCACACCTTCGATGGTGGTGATCTCACGCCCCTCGGCCGCCACGGCCAGTTGCAGGCAGGACACCGCCCGCCGGCCGTCGAGCAGGACCGTGCAGGCGCCGCATTGCCCCTGGTCGCAGCCCTTCTTGGTGCCGGTCAGGTCGAGCCGCTCGCGCAGGGCGTCGAGCAGGGTGGTGCGGTGGTCGATGGCGAGCGTGTGCTTGTCGCCGTTGATGTTCAAGGTGACAGGACTGTGGGTCGGTGAAGCGGCTCGGTCCATGATCAGCTTCTTTCGCTTATCCGGAAACACGTCGAAGAGGGGACGGCCTGGCAGACGGCGAATCAGAAAGAGTGCTGGGTGGCTAAAGAGCGCTGTCCGCCACTATGGTGAGCGAAGCGGACAGCTGTCCGTTATGGAGAAATCTACCGGACAGCTGTCCGGTTATCAAGGCTGTTTCGGGCAGACACCCGAAAGGAGGACGGGTGCAGCAGAAGAAGGCCGTTCCCCTGCGCTCGGACGCGCAGCGCAACCGCGAGAGCATCCTGGAAGCGGCGGTGGCCGAGCTGACCCGCTGCGCCGACGCCCCGCTCAGTGTGATCGCCAAGAAGGCGGGCGTCGGGCAGGCCACGTTCTACCGCAACTTCCCCAACCGCGAGGCGCTGGTCCTGGAGATCTACCGGCACGAGATGCAGCAGGTCGCCGACAGCGCGGCCGAGCTGCTCGCGGCCCGGGAACCCGGGCGGGCGCTGCGCGAGTGGATGGACCACCTGGCCCGGTTCGCCATGACCAAGGCCGGGCTGGCCGACGCGATCCGGCAGGCCACCAGCGGCCCCGGCAGCCCCGCGAAACCGGGGCACAGCTCGGTGGCCGACGCGGCCGGACTGCTGCTCCGCGCCAACGAGGAGGCCGGCACCATCCGGCCGGGCGTGAGCGCCGACGACTTCCTCCTGGCCATCGCCGGCCTCTGGCAGCTCGACCCGCACGGCGACTGGCAGTCCCGCGCGAGGCGTCTCCTGGACATCGTGATGGACGGCCTGCGCGCCGGGGCGCCCGGGCCGCGCTGAGGACCGCGTCCGGGCCCCCTAGTGATCCCCCGGCCCCGCGGACAGGGGCCGAGGTCCCTCATGGGCGGCCCGGACGGCCGGTGGCGGCGCGGCACGCGCGGGCGGAGCCTGGGAGCAGTGGCCCCCGTGATCCCCGCACCGCACCTCGCGGACGAAAGGAGTCGGCGCGATGACCCCTCCCGCGACCCTGGCCAAGGCGCTGCCCGCCGAACACCGCCAACGCCTGATGGACCTCGCCCACGACGTGTCCTTCGACGTCGGCCGCCGGCTGTTCGAGGAGGGCCGGCACGCCGACCGGTTCTGGATCATCAGATCCGGGACCGTCGCCCTCGACCTGCACGTCCCCGGTCGCCGCGCCGCCGTCATCGAGTCCCTGGGGCAGGGCCAACTGGTCGGGGGCACTTCCCGCCGTACGTATGGCAGCTGGGCGCCGAGGCCATGAGCCCGGTGCGGGCCTACGAGTTCGACGCCGGCACCGTACGGGCCCTGTGCGCCGAGGACGCCGAGTTCGGCCGGGCGGTCGCCGTCTGGGTCGGCCGGGTGGTCGCCCACCGGCTGCACTCGGCCCGGATCCGGCTCCTCGACCTCTACGCGCCGTACGGCAGCGGGGAGAGGTGAGGGACGCGCACCACTCGTGAGCCGGGCGCCGCACCGCCCGTAGAAGAGGCCGCACCGCCCATAGAAGAGGCTGCACCGCCCGTAGCAGAGGCCGCACCGCCCGTAGAAGGGGCTGCACCGCCCGTCGAAGAATGGGGTATCGCCCCTGGAGCCGGAGGCCGCGCCCGCGTCCCGGTGCCTCAGTGGTCGGCCGGTGTGATGCGGCGGCCGGTGAGTCGGAAGGGACGGATCCGCACCCACAGGGTGCGCCGCCCGCCGGCCCAGGGCTCGGAGTGGGCCCGCTCCTCCAGCCTGCGCACGGTCCCGGCGTCCGTGACCGCCTCCCCGCGCCCGACCGCGAGGACGCTCCAGCCCCGGCTCATCGTCTCGTCGATGTGATCGACCTCGAAGGCGACCTCGGCGCCGACGGCCGCGGCGGGGGCCGAGCCGGGCGCGGTGCGGAAGACCAGGGCGCCGTCCACCACGTCGTAGTTGACCGGGAACACGGCGGGCCCGTCCCCGGTGGCCAGGGCGATGCGGCCGACGCCGTGCCGGGACAGCAGCGCCCGGCACTCGTCCTCGGTCAGGTCGGCCAGCCGCGGGTGCGGCAGCGCCTTCCCCTGTCCGGGCGGCAGTTCCTGGTCACCGCCCTGCAGCGCGACGAGGGTGGTGCCGAGCGCGTCGGCCAGGCGCAGCACGGTCGCCGTGCCCGGTTTCGCGGGGTGCTGTTCAAGATAGGCGAGGTACTGCGGGGACATCCGGGCCCGCCCCGCCGCCTCCGCCAGTCCCAGCCCCTTGCGGCGGCGGGCGGCCGCCAACCGCCGGCCGAAGTCCCCGGGCCGCCCCGAAGCGGCACCAGCACCGGCCCCGGCACCCGCCTGTTCCTCACCGGACCGGGCGGTTCCGGGTGCCGTGCCGCCGTCGTCCGGGATCTTCTCGCGGCCCAGGTGCTGGACGTGCGCGTCCGGCCCCGGGAACACCAGCGTGATCTCGCCCGTGTCCGACCAGCGCACGTCGTACGGCGGGGTGCCGTCGCCGTGGTGCAGGCCGACGATCTCGCCGTCGCGCCGGGCAGCGCCGGTGACCGGGCTCTCGACGACCAGTCGATCGCCTCGCTGAGCGTGCATGGTCGTGCCTCCCTCGGGCTCCGCCCTCCAGGATCGCCCGTCGCCGCCGCCCCCGCCAACGGGCCGCGAGTCCCCGGGAAGGGACGTACGGCTCCGTCGTCGGGACGGCTCGCGGGCCGTCAGCCGTCCCAGGTCCAGTCCGCGACCTCGGGTAGACCCGTCCCGTGCTCACGGACCCAGGCGTGGTGGCGCAGCCGGGCGTCCTCCATGCGCTGGCGTACGGCGGCGGCGCGCACGGCGAGTCCGGAAACCCGGTCGATGACGCCCATGACGAGGCGGTAGCGGTCCAGGTCGTTGCTCACGACCATGTCGAACGGGGTGGTCGTGGTGCCGATCTCCTTGTAGCCGCGCACGTGCAGGTGGCGGTGTCCGTTGCGGCTCCGTTGCGGCGGTAGGCGAGGCGGTGGATGAGCCACGGGTAGCCGTGGTACGCGAAGATCACCGGCTTGTCGGCGGTGAACAGGCCGTCGTACGCGAAGTCGGTCATCCCGTGCGGGTGCTCCTCGCCGGGCAGCAGCCGAGCGATGTCCACGACGTTCACCACCGTACGGCCAGCTCGGGCAGCTCATGGCGGAGCAGCTGGGCGGCGGCCAGCACCTCCTGGGTGGGCACGTCGCCCGCGCAGGCCAGGACCACGTCCGGTTCGCGGCTGCCGTCCTCGGTGCCGGCCCAGTCCCAGACGCCGGCCCCGCGCGCGCAGTGCACCTTCGCCTGCTCCATGGAGAGCCAGTCGAAGCAGGGCTGCTTGCCGACGACGACATGGACGTAGTCCCGGCTGCGCAGGGCGTGGTCGGCCACCGACAGCAGGGTGTTGGCGTCCGGCGGGAAGTAGACCCGGACCGCCTCGGGGCTCTTGTTGAGGAACGCCTTTCGCCCTCTCCGGCAGACGACAGTCGGACAGGAGGGATCGTAGGGGTACGGAAGGAGGTAGGGGTACGGAAGGAGGTGGTGGCCAGGGCGCGTTCCGACGCTCCGTACCTCAGGCTCCGTTCCTGCCCGCAAGCCAGATGGATGCCCTGCGCACCGCAAGCGGGTTGCCGCCCTACTCGGGCGGCAAGGGCGCCACCGACGCACAGGAAGTGCACTGCACGCCCAAGAAACATTGGGCCGCAGGTCTACCGAGCCGCAGCCCCGGCGTATCCCCGGATCTCGGACAGCGCTGCGCCGTCGGCGCCCCCGCGCCGCGCTCTGCTTGAGATCAACATGGCAGCAGGGGGACATGGTCGGTACAACGTACCAGAACGGCCCAAGCGGTGCGTGGACGCGCGAGCTGTGGAGTCGATCTGCATCACCTCGCGCCGGTAGTCGGCGACCGCGCTCGCGCTCACGTGGGGGCCGGCCACCGTCAGTTCGACGCCCTTCGCGCGGTCCCGCGCGGTCAGCGGGCGCGACGGGTCATATTGCGGCTTTGGCTCCGTGCCCGCCTCAGCATTCGGCGGCAGCCCGCTCAAGGACCTCCAGAATGTGGTCCTCCCACTACGGGGCCTTCTCCAACGTCGCCTGGAGCAGCGTCTCCGGCAGCGACACCGGCGGCAGGGGCATCCGTCCCGAACTTCCGAGGACAGTCGCCGAGCCGATCCGGCACCCGTTGCTGCCAGGCCGGAGCTGACCCTCAGTGTCGCCTATGAGGCGGGCTTGAAGTTCACCGGTCAGCCCCTGGGCTCCCTGGTGGGCAGCCCGGGCACACCTGCCAGGCTCCGGGAAACTGGGGGCACTGTCCAAACAGGTACGCATGCGCTTCACTCAGTATCAGAACATCCCTGCGAACGGATCCACCTCCCCTGTCCACGGGCCGATCACCACCTCTCAAAGTATTACGGCAGCGAACCGGTAGGTACGGGCAGGCCGGTGCGGCTGTCAGTGACCAAGCCGAGGTTCTTCCAGTCCTCGCGCGGGCTATAGACCGAGTTGGGGACGGTCTGTTTGAACGCGATACCCGGGGAACCGTCGGGAATGTTGGCCTCGGCCGTGATGTCGAAGGAGACCGGCACGGTGTACGCGCCTGAGTGTCGCGGTGTCACGGAGCAGTGGATCACCTGGCCGCTGTCGACAGCGGCCTTCACCTGGCTCTCGTAGGAGAACATGTGGTCACCGATCCGCCCGTCGCCCCGCACCTGGGTGTTCGCCTGGCGTGAGCAGCTGGCCGGATTCCGCAGGTCCGTGCCCGAGCCTGTGAGGTCGCTCCCGAGCAAGTGGCAGGCGTTGATGGCGGAGCTTGTCTTGAGACCGCCGAGGTGCCCCAGGTAGGCCCTGGCCCACTGGTAACCGGGCGGCTTGATCTCCCGGCCTGTCGGGGTGCCCTTGTGCGTGTCGAGGTAGCCTCTGTCCAGGCGCGCCTCCACGCCGGTGGCCCGGTTGCCGTTCGCGCTGCCGAGGTAGCCGTACTCCACCCAGCCCTCACCGCCGCGACGACAGTCGGCACGATTCCCGGTGTCCATCCCCCCCGTACCGTCACCGAGCAGCGCGTGCGGAGCCAGCGCCTTCATCGCGATGAGCGCCATGACGCCGGCCAGGTCGAGCATGCTCTGAGCGGAAAAGACCACGCGCTCACGCCATCTCCCACGGACCAGCCCGCTTCCTCATAGTCCGCCTTGGGCGTCGTACGAGTGGGGACAGGGACGGGGTGGGACCGGTTGTGGGGGTTCTGATTCGATGGGGGCTTCGGAGGCATCGCCGGATGTGAAGCGCACGAGGTACGACAGTGGCCTCCGCCCCCACGGCGACCACCCCCGCGCGAACGTCGTCCCCACGCCCGCGTGGGTAGCTCGGGCCAGGCATCCGGATGCCGCGGACACCGAGATGTTCCTTGTTCCCCTGCCCCGCAACACCCCCAACCTGACAGAGGACGTTCCACCGGAATCCTGCACGGTCCGCCCCGAATGATGGGCGGGATCACCGGTCGGCCGTACCGGTGGTCCCGCCCATCATTGTCCCGTTGGAGGCACCTACACGGCAGCCGCCAGTTCGCGGACGAGGCTGGCGCTGACCTGCGGCACCTCGCCGTACTCCGGGTCGTCGCCGTCGACGGGGAGCTGGTGAAGCACCGCGGCGATGCGTGCCGGCAGCCGGACGTCGAGGCCCTCGTGGCAGCGCGCGATTATGTCGGCGCGCACCGCGCGGGGCAGGAGTTCGTCGGAAGGGTCCAAGACTTCTTGGACGATCCCCTGTTCCCGTGCGTTGGCCAGTGTGTCCGCCTGCCGGCGCCATGCCTCGGCGTCCAGGACCTCTCCCAGGCTGCGATGCAGCAGGCTCAGGAGGGAGGCGGCGGTGTGGTTGCCGCCCCCGGCCGCGAATTGCAGCCAGAACTGGCTGCCGTCACGGTGGCCGGAGACGTACAGGAGCGCTCCGAGGACGAGGGCGCCTTCGGGGTGGATGGACTGGCTGTTGGCGAGCAGCGCCAAGGAGGCCGCGGCGGTCGGCATGGCCAGGACCAGGGCCGCCGCCAGGTCCAGCTCGTGAGCTGCTTGCTCATGGTCCGACGGCAGCGGGCTCGGTGCTGCCAGTAACCGGGTCCAGCCGCTGTCCTGGGTCTGGGAGGATCGAGAGTGCGTGGGGGGCTCCGTCGCACGGTTCCGCTGCATCGCGGGGCCGGCGGCGCGGCGCATGTCGGGCAGAAGCCGCTGCTGTTCCGTGTTCACCACTCTCCTCGCTCGTCGCGCAGTGCCCGGGCGAGGCGGGCAAGGGCTTGGCATGCGGTGGAGCGGATGTTCGCCTCCGTGGTGTCCATGTACTCCGCGATGGTGCTGTACGGCAGGTCGAGCAGGTAGCGCAGGACCACGACGTCGTGGCGCCGTTCCGACAGGCCCCTGATCGCGGCGAAGAGGGCTTCGTGGACCCCTTGGGCCTCGGCGCGGTCCTCGGCGAGCTCGACTGCCTTGCGGATGACCGCCACCCAGTCCGGTACCGCTGGCTGCTCGTCGGCCCTCACCATCCTCTCCGCCAGGGCGATGCCGATCTCTTCCTTGATGAAAGCCCAGGCGCGGACCGCCGGAACCTGCTCACGGAGCACGCGCGGCCACTGCCGCCAGAGGCGGTCCTTCATCCTCTTGACCGCTTCCCGTGCCGCGTCGTCGTCGCGGAGGCGCGCTCGGGCGATCCCGATCCACGCCCGCTCGTGCGTCTCGCAGAACGCGTCGAACGCCAGGCGAAGGCCACTCGGGTGAGCCACCGCCCACTCGCTCTCAGTCACGTCCCCATTCCCTCCCGGCGCCTCACCTCGCGGTGGCGCCCGGCGAAGGCCGTCCGGCCCGCCCGGAACTTCGGACAGGGCGGAGCAGCAACCTGTCAGGGGAACTGGCGTCCCCCGTAGGCACATTGGAGCGCATCAGGGCACCTGGTGTTCGACCGTCACAAGTGATGATCGATAACGATCGGCAGAGGCGATCAAAGATCAGAAAGCTTGTATGACTCGACCACTATGAGGCTTGTCAGCCAGTGCTATTCGGTCACGCTGAATCGCTATTCCGGCCGGTGCGGCCGCCGCGAGCGATTTTCCACCTGACACAGTGGGCATAGTGACTGAGGCCGCGCCAGGGTTCGCCAGGCCACGCCACCAGGACGTGGGGGTCGGGGGCGTGACGCAGCTGTGGGATCGCCGGAGCCGAGGATCCAGGGGGAGCGTATGGCCGAAGAGATCACCCGCGACGTCGCAGGTCAAGGCCCGGAGGTCAACCTGAACATCCACGTGCCGCACTCAGCACGGATGTACGACTACTACCTCGGCGGGACGACCAACTTCCCGGCCGACAGAGAGGCCGCGGGGCGCGCGCTGGCCGTGTTCCCCTACGCCCGGACGGCCGCTCGGGCCAACCGCGGGTTCATGCGACGCTCGATCTGTTATCTGGCCGAGTCGGGCATCCGGCAGTTCATCGACATCGGAACCGGAATTCCCACATCGCCCAATCTTCACGAGGTCGCCCAGCAGGTAAATCCTGAGGCGCGGGTGGTGTACGCCGATAACGACCCGATCGTCCTCATCCACGCCGAAGCCCTGTTGAAAGGGTCTCCTAGAGGCGTCACGGCCTATGTGCAGGGCGACGTGAACCAGCCCGACGGAATCCTCGAAGCGGCCCACGACACACTGGACTTCTCGGAACCGATCGCACTCAGCCTGAACGCCGTGCTGCACTTCGTACCGGACGGCGCCCACAAGATCACCGAGCTGCTCAAAGCAGCTCTTCCCCGCGGCAGCGCGCTGGCCGTCAGTCATCTCACGGCGGAGTTCGCTCCCGAAGAAACGTCCCGTGTCACCCAGGTCTACACGGCGGCCGGCACCCCGACACGTGCCCGCAGCCGCGACGAGTTCGCGCAGTTCTTCGATGGCTGGGACCTTGTCGATCCCGGCATCGTCCCTACTCCTCGATGGCGTCCCGACCATGACGGCGCGGATGAGCCCACCACCGATCCTGAAGCATCCTGCTACGGAGCCGTAGCTATCCGTCCCTGACTCGTATGCCCATTCTGGCAGCGCGGCCTACCGGTTGTTCACTGCCCGGCCCGGAAATTCGCGTGGCCCCGGAAGCATCTGCGGGCCGCGTGCTTGGAGGTCTTGATCGGCACGGTGTCGGATCCGTGCTTCCCGAAGGCACGGCGCGACAGGCGCCGCTTACACCAATACTGTCACCGCCTACGAAAGTCTCGGCCGAGCCACCGGAACCCAACTGCAGCTGCCCGACAGCGACCCGTTCGTCAAGGCAGGCCAGCCCTCCACGCTGTCGTTCGAGAGCGACTACAACGTCGACGGCACCCTGAACATGCCCAAGGAGCCGGCGCTCGGCGGCTTGCCGTCCGAATACATCGACTACGGGTATGACGCCCTTGGCGATCTGACGGACTTCGGCGGTGCCACCGGGTACCTGCTCGGCGTCTCGTACTCGGCACTCGCACAGCCGGAGCAGCTGACACTGGGTACGGGCGGCACGGGCAACAAGAGTGTCTATGTCACCAGCACCTACGAAGCCGGAACCGGCCGACTGATCCGCAGCCACACCACGACCAGGCCCACTCGTACATGCTGAAGGATCTCAACTACAGCTACGACGAGGCCGGCAACGTCACGTCAGTCGGCGACCCGACCAACCTGGGCGGAACTGGCTTCGCGGAAACCCAGTGCTTCGCCTATGACGGCCACCAGAGACTGCCCGAGGCATGGACGCCCGCCTCCCAGAAGTGCACGGACACATGGGATGCTTCCGCACTGTCCGGCCTGGCCCCTAGGGGGTGTCTTTCCGATCATCGGATTGTTGGTCTGCTCGTGAGGGATGGGGAGATTTCCGATGCCGCCTGGGCGATGATCGAGCCGTTGCTGCCGCCCGTGGGGCAGGCTCGCGGCCGGTGGCAGGATCACCGTCAGGTCCTTGAGGGCATCGTGTTCAAGTTCCGTACCGGTCTGCCTGGAGGGATCTGCCCGAGCGGTTCGGCCCGTGGCAGACCGTGCACTGACGCTTCGCCCGCTGGGCCGCGGACGGCGCCTTCGCCCGCCTCCTGGCCGCCGCCCAGAGCCGGGCGGAGGTGGACCGGCTGGTCGCGATCGACTCCACGACCGTCCGCGCCCACCAGCACACCGCCGCCAAAGGGGGCTCGGAGAACGCGGACCGGGACGCTCCCGAGGCGGGCTGACCAGCTAAGTCCACCTGCCTGTGACAGCCTGGGCAGACTGCTGGCCTTCCTGCTCACCGTGGGCAACCGCAACGACCGCGCCCAGGCCGAAGCCGTCATCAGCCGCATCCGCGTCGCCGGGCCCGGACCGGGAAGACCACGGACCCGGCCCGACCACGTCGTCGCGGACAAGGGCCACTCCGCCCGCGCCTTCCGGGCCTAGCTGCGCCGACGCGGGATCATGGCCACGATCCCCGAACGCATCGACCAACTCGCCGGCCGCAGACGGCGCCGGGAACGGCCCTGCGGAAGGATTCCACCGAGCCGCCTACCGGCGACGCAACGTCGTCGAACGCTGCTTCCACCGCCTCAAACAATGGCGCGGCATCGGTGAGGTCGACTCGGGGCGCCCTGCTGGTGTTTCCACCAGTGGGTTTCCCCGAGCCGCCTCCCGAACCCGGCGTGCCCGTCTCCGGGCACCGGGCTCTCCACAAATCCCGTTCAAGGATGTTCAGTTCCTCATGCCGTAGTGGGCCACGGAGCCGGAATGAGTTTTCCCCGGTATCGGTATCTGGTCGTGCTTACCTTTGCCGGGTTGAACAGTTCCGCTTCCTCTGTGGTGGGCCACCAGCCGCCGCCGTAATAGCGCCGACGGAGCTGTTTCCAAGTGATCCCGGGGTGCTTGCGTCGAATCCATCGTGTCACCCTCATCCACGCGTAGTGGCTGAGGTAACAGAAAGCGACGTTCGAAACTCCGGGACGGAAATACGCGCACCATCCTCGCAACACCGAGTTCAGTCGGTGGAGCAAGGACTCCAGCGTCAAGCCGACGTTCTGCCGTCCGGTCAGTTCCTTCACCTTCCCCGTGACGGAACGCACTGATTTCCGTGCAGGGTAGGTGTAGATGTACTGCCGGTCAGTGCCAAGTTTCCGGTGACGCTGGATGCGCCATCCGAGAAAATCAAGGCCCTCGTCAATGTGCGTGATATGTGTCTTCTCCACCGACAGGCGAAGGCCCATCGGCTTCAATGCCTCCGCGGCCTCGTCGCGTAGTTCCTCGGCATGGTCGCGGCGCCCGAAGACGAGTACGAGGAAGTCGTCCGCATACCGGACCAGCCGGTAGTTGGGCAATCCTCGGCGCCGTCTCCTGCGCCGATCCTCGGAGGTGCCATCTGGTCCTCCGAGGCCCTGGGCGATGTGCTCATCCAGGACCGAGAGCGCGATGTTGGCCAGCAACGGCGACAGAATCCCACCCTGCGGGGTCCCGGTGCGTGTGTCCGTGAAGGCTCCGTCACGGGACAGGATCCCGGACTTCAAGAACGCCTTCACCAAGGACAACACCCGCTTGTCCCCGATTCGATTCCGCACCCGTTCCATGAGGGCCGGGTGCGCGATCTCGTCGAAGCACGCCGTGATGTCGCCCTCCACCACCCACTCGTATCCGTGGCTGGCGAGGTAGCGAGTCTCGGCGATCGCATCGTGAGCACGGCGGTTCGGGCGGAACCCATAGGAACACGGGAGGAAATCCGCTTCGAATACCGGCTCCAGCACCAGTTTCAAGGACGCCTGGACCACTCGGTCCGCCACGGTCGGAATCCCGAGACGACGAAGCTTGCCGTTCGCCTTGGGAATCATCCGCTCGCGGACAGGAACCGGATGGAAACTGCGGTCTCTGATCTGGATCCGCAGCTTGTCGAGAAACGCCTCGACTCCTTGCCCGGCTTCGATGGAGCGGGCGGTCTTCCCATCCACTCCGGCCGTGCGGGCACCCTTGTTTCCCCGGACACGGTCCCACGCCACCAGCAGGAAGGCGGGATCGGCCACGAGGTTGAACAGGTCGTCGAACCTGCGATGAGAATCATCGGCAGCCCAACGGTACAGCTTGGTCTGAATCTCCAGTACCCGGCGTTCGGCCTTCAGCAAGGCCCATTCCAGCTCGTCGGTATTCACCGGCGACAGCCTCCTGGCATTCCAGTCTCCTTACTGCTGACTTGCTGGCCCCCTTCCCCATGTGACCGGCTTTCCCGGCCTCGGAGTACTACGGAGCCTCCGCCCTGCCCGACGGCCATCAGCCGGCGATGGACCTGCCCCCGACCGGACTGGATGTCCGATATGGGGGCGACCGCGGACCGTTCCCACGTTCACCACGAAATCGATCGACAGGTGAGGTGCCCAGCTCTACCCCGGCAGCATCGCCACGCTTACGCCGCAGACTTTCGGCGTGGCCTCCCCACCCATGAGTAGAGTCGGCTTCGGAGTCGACCACCGACGAGCGCTGGTGGTCGTGCACTGCGTCCGGCCCAGATCCGCCAGATTCGAGCCGGTGTCGTAATTACGGGGCGTCAGGCACTGATTTCTCGCGTGCACCTTCCTGTCTCGCTAGCCGGACCCGGGTCGCCTGGCAGTACCAACCCGTCCCGGCGTTGTCGGGGCTGCTTACCGCCCGGCTCGGCATCCCCCGAACCGAACTGCCCCCAGCTTCAACCGAATTGCTACGACAACCCGGTGGTGAAGGTCTCTCACCTCACTCGATTCCATGGCGCCTCGTGGCGCACCCACCCGCTACGACAAACACCCCGACCGCTACCTCACCGCCAGCACCCTCATCTGGCTCGACCGATGATCGACAAGACACCCCCCCTAGGGCCGACCGACACCGCCGGCTTGCCATACATGACGGCGAGGTGATCGGCCGAAGCCAGCTCGTCCAGGCGGTTGAGGCGAGCCCCTTCGCTACTGGGCGTCACGTTCTCGGGGTCGGCCAGGGATGCGGTCGGCGACGGTCCGTGAGACTCTCCGCCGCATGCGGGTGCAGTTCGACGCTGTCGACCCCGGCCGTTCGGCATGGTGCGCACGTACCGGAAGCCGTACGACGGCTTGCCTTTCGGGCGGCCCGCGGCCCTGATCTTCTTGGTGGCGTCCCGGTTGCGTCGCTGAATGGCACGCAGTTCCATCTGCGCGCCCCACGCTTCCCTCGTGAAGCGGTTCTCGTCGTTCGGGTCGTCGAGGTTCCAGACGCCCTCGTGCCCGTAGGCGACGACGTTGCGGCCGAGCCGGTCGACAGCCGAGGTGACGATCCCGTCGTACTTGCCCCGCTCGGCGCGCAGCCAGGGGCCGAGTTTCGGACGGGTCATCGGGTCGGGGCGCCTGACACCTCCCGGTCATCGGCCCAGGCAGCGATGTGTCCGCCGACCGCCGTCGCAGCCGTCGGCGCGTCCTCCCGTTGCCGCTCCGGCGAGGTCGTCGCCGCCTTCACCCGCGACAGCCGGCGGACTCCGGGCAGGTACTTTCCACAGCCGTCGCTGTCGTACGGCTGCTCGACCTCGTCCAGGGTGAGGCCACGCGTGTTTCTCCCGTTTCGCCAGAGCGTAAGGGGAATCGGCGGCCGCACCCAGGACGATCTTGGTGGCCCTGGGTCATCCCAGGAAGCTCAGCCGGACCTTCCGGTCGGGATTGTCCTTGTTGGTGTCCACGAGGCACACCGACTGCCAGGTGCCCAGTTCCAGGTGGCCGCCGATGACCGGGATGGTCGCGTGCGGCGGGACGAGGGCGGGCAGGACGTGGTCGCGGCCGTGGCCGGGGCTGCCGTGGCGGTGCTGCCAGCGGTCGTCGGCGGGCAGCAGGGTGTGCAGCGCGGCGAGCAGGTCGTCGTCGCTGCCGGAGCCCGTCTCGATGATGGCGATCCCGGCGGTCGCGTGCGGGACGAAGAGGTTCAGCAGGCCGTCACGGCCGGCGGATGCCTCGCGCAGGAAGGCCTCGCAGTCGTGGGTGAGGTCGACGACCGTCTCCTGCGAGCCGGAGGCGACGTTCAGCACTCGGGTGGTGAAGGCTTGTGACATGAACCCATCCTCCTCGATCCCGGGGAAGATCCGCGCCCGCGGCGCGGTTGGTCCCGGCGTGAACAGCACACGCGAGGTCGACGTGGTCGTCGTCGGCGCCGGTCAGGCGGGCCTGGCCGCCGCCCATCACCTGCGGCGCACCGGCTTCGAGCCGGACCGCGACTTCGTCGTGCTGGACCACTCCCCCGGTCCGGGCGGCGCCTGGCAGTTCCGGTGGCCGACGCTGACGTACGGCAGGGTGCACGGGATGCACGCGCTGCCGGGCATGGAGCTGACCGGCGCGGACCCCGCGCGGCCCTCGTCCGATGTCGTCGGCGGGTACTTCGCCGACTACGAGCGTGCCTTCGACCTGCGGGTGCGGCGGCCGGTGGATGTGAGCGCCGTGCGGGAGGGCCCGGCGGGGCGGCTGTTCGTGGAGTCCTCGGCGGGTGTGTGGTCGGCGCGGGCTCTGATCAACGCGACCGGCACCTGGGACCGGCCGTTCTGGCCGCGCTACCCGGGCCAGGAGTCCTTCCGCGGGCGGCAGTTGCACACCGCTCAGTACCGGGGGCCCGATGAGTTCGCGGGCCGGCGGGTGATCGTGGTCGGCGGCGGCGCGTCCGGGACCCAGCATCTGCTGGAGATCGCGCCGCGTGCGGCGGCCACCACCTGGGTGACGCGGCGCCCGCCGGTCTTCCGCGAGGGCCCGTTCGACGAGGACGCGGGCCGCTCCGCGGTCGCGCTGGTCGAGGAACGGGTGCGCCAGGGGCTGGCGCCCCGCAGTGTCGTCTCGGTCACCGGCCTGCCGCTCGACGACGCCATCAGGCAGGGGCTGGCCGACGGCGTCCTGGACCGCCTGCCCCTGTTCGACCGGCTCACCCCGGACGGCGCGGAGTGGGCGGACGGCCGGCATGTCGGCGCCGACGTCATCCTGTGGGCGACCGGGTTCCGGGCCGCGCTCGGCCATCTCGCGCCGCTGCGGCTGCGCGAGCCGGGCGGCGGCATCCGCCTCGACGGGACCAGGGTCGCCGCCGATCCCCGCATCCACCTGGTCGGCTACGGCCCGTCGGCCAGCACGGTGGGCGCCAACCGGGCCGGGCGCGCGGCCGTACGGGACATCCGCCGGCTGCTTGCCGGGGACCGGGCTGCGGCTGCCTGAGCCGAGTCGGGGGCGGTGCGCTGGCTGGTGACACGGACGGTGCGGTAACTGGTGTCCTGGTGACACGGTCGGTGTGGTGGCTGGTGTGGCGGTCAGTGCGGTAGCTGATACGACGATCAGTGCGGCTGCTGGTACGGCGATCGGTGCCGTGGTCGGGTCGCAGCGTCGCCAGCGGTCTGGCACCCGACGCGGACCGTGGCACCCTCGGGCCGCGTCGGCCCACTTCTCCGGCTTCACTTCGCCGGCTGCGGGCTCCCGCTCTCCTGCTGCGCCAGGCTCTGCTGCCGGGCGTTGAACTCGGCGACGTTGCGCTCGTGCTCGGTGTAGTCGGCGGTGAAGCGGGTGTCGCCGGGCTTGACCGTGACGAAGTAGAGCCAGTCGCCCGGGGTGGGGTTGTAGGCGGCGTGCAGCGCGTCCAGCCCGGGGTTGTCGATGGGGGTGGGCGGCAGCCCCATGCGCTGGTACGAGTTGTACGGGCTGTCCAGCCGGGTGTCCTCGGCGGTGGTGCGGACGGTCGAGCGGCCCAGGGCGTAATTGAGGGTGGAGTCCATCTGGAGGGGCATGCCGCGGTCCAGCCGGTTGAACACCACCCGGGCCACCTTGCCCATGTCGGCCTTGGAGGCGGACTCCGCCTGGACGATGCTGGCGATGGTGATCGCCTGGTGGAGGTTGATGGAGTTGCGCGGCGCGCCCGCGGCGACCGGGGCGGCGGTGAACTTCTTATGGGCGGTCTCGACCATGGCGGACAGCAGCGACTGCGGGGTGGTCCGGTCGTCGACGAAGTATGTGGCCGGGAACAGGTAGCCCTCCGGGTTGCCCTCGGCGGTGTCCGGCAGCTTCAGGCCGCTCTTGGCGGCTGCCCGCCCGGTACTGCCGGCGGGCAGGGCGAGGACCTGGTCGACGGCGGCGTACACCTGGCTCGCCCGCCAGCCCTCCGGAACGACCAGGGTGCGCGGGCGCGCGGGCCGCCCGACGTGCACGGTCAGCAGCGGCACCGCCACGGCGGTGCCGGCCAGGACGGCCCCGGACACGACGAGGACCAGTCGGCCGCGCCGCGTCAGTTTGACGGTCTTCCGTGACCCAGTGTTCGTCTGCATGCGGGCACGGTAACCCCCAAGAGTTCACAAACCCGGCACATCGTCAGCTTGTCGGCTCCAGTCGGGCATCCCTGCGGACCAGCGCCGCATAGCGCCCTTCCAGCTCCAGCAGTTCCTGGTGCGTGCCGCGTTCGGCCACGTGTCCGGCGTCGAGGACCACGATCTGGTCGGCGTCGCGGACGGTGGACAGGCGGTGGGCGATCGTGAGGGTGGTGCGGTTCTCGGACAGCGCGTCGATGGCCTTCTGCACGGCGGCCTCCGTACGGGTGTCCAGGGCGCTGGTGGCCTCGTCGAGGAGGAGGACCGGCGGATCGCGCAGGATGGTGCGGGCGATGGCCAGGCGCTGCTTCTCGCCGCCGGAGAAGCGGTGGCCGCGTTCGCCGACGACCGTGCCGTACCCGTCCGGCAGGGCCGCGATGTGATCGTGGATCTGGGCCGCCCTCGCCGCCGCCTCCAGCTCCTCGTCGGTGGCGTCGGGCTTGGCGAAGCGCAGGTTCTCGGCGACCGAGGCGTGGAAGAGGTACGTCTCCTGTGCGACCACGCCGACCGCGCGGGCGAGTGTGTCGAAGTCGAGGTCGCGCACGTCGACCCCGTCCAGCGTGACGCGGCCGCCGCTCACGTCGTACAGCCGCGGCACCAGACAGCCCAGGGTGGACTTGCCGGCGCCGGTGGGGCCGACGATCGCGAGGCTGCTGCCCGCCGGGACGGTGACGTCGATGCCGTCGAGGACGGGGGCGCCCTTGCCGTCGTAGCGGAAGGTGACGTCCTCGAAGCGGACCTCGCCCTTGATCTGGTCGAGGCGGACGGGCCGCTCGCGCTCGGTGATGTCGATCGGCAGGTCGAGGTACTCGAAGATGCGCTGGAAGAGGGCGAGCGAGGTCTGGATCTGCACACCGGTCGACAGCAGGCTCACCGCGGGCCGGAACAGGCCCTGCTGGAGCGAGACGAAGGCGACGATCGTACCGATGGACACCTGGGGTCCGCCGAAGCGCAGAGCGATGCCGGCCGTCCAGTAGATGACCGCCGGCAGGGCGGCCATGACGATGGTGATGACGGCCATGCGCCAGCGCCCGGCCATGTTGGAGCGCACTTCCAGGTCGACCAGGCCCTCCGACTCCTCGGCGAAGGACGCGGTCAGCGAGTCCGAGCGGCCCATCGTGCGGCCGAGCAGGATGCCGCTGACGGAGAGCGACTCGGTGACGGTCGCGGCCATCGCGGCCATCTGCTTCTGGCGCTGGGTGGTGATCTTCTTGCGTTCGTTGCCGACCCGGCGGCTGATCCAGACGAAGACCGGCAGCAGCAGGAGCGAGACGACGGTCAGCCGCCAGTCGAGGGCGACCATCGCGACGATCGTGGCCACCACGCTGGTCAGGTTGGAGACCAGGGAGGTGGCGGTGGAGGTGACGGTGGCCTGCATGCCGCCGATGTCGTTGGCGATGCGGGACTGCACCTCGCCGGTGCGGGTGCGCGTGAAGAAGGCGAGCGACATGCGCTGCAGCTGGCCGTAGACGGCGGTGCGCAGGTCGTGCATCACGCGCTGGCCGACGGTCGTCGAGATCAGGGTTTGCAGGACGCCGAAGACGCTGGTGAGGACGGCACTGAGGATCATGCCCGCGGCGAGCAGGCTCAGCAGGCCGGTGCGGCCCCGCGGGATCGCGACGTCGAGGATCTCCTTCAGTAGGAAGGGCGTCGCCACGGAGACCAGCGAGGCGGCGCCGACCAGCAGGCCGACGATCGCGAGGCGGCCGCGGTAGGGGCGGAACAGCCTGAGTATGCGACGGACCTGCCGGGGCTGTTCCTTCGCGTCGGCAGGTGGGGTCCAGGAGGACTGGCGGTCGGGGCGCATGGGCTCCTACGGGGGGTGGGCGGGCGCCGGCCGACACAGGTGACCGGCGATGGCTTCCGGATGCTAGCTCATTGTTACCTATACTCACAATGCACGTCATCCTGATATTGTTCCCGCATGAGCACCCCCGACGCGGACGGCCTCCTCGCCGAGCAGCTGCTGCGGCTCACCCGCCGGGTGCACCGCATCCAGAAGCGCCACCTGGAGCAGCGCGCCCTGGGCATCACCCCGGCGCAGTCCCGGCTGCTGCGCACCCTGGCGCACTACGGCGAGCCCCCGCGCATGGCGGACCTCGCCGAGGCGCTGGAGGTCGTGCCGCGCGCGGTGACCACACTCGTGGACGGGCTGGAGGCCGGCGGCAAGGTGCGCCGGGTCCCCGACCCGGCCAACCGCCGGGTCATCCGCATCGAACTGACCGATGACGGGCGCGCCGCCCTGCGCGAACTGCACGGCGCGCGCCGGTCCGCCGCGGAGGAGATCCTCGCACCGCTCACGGGCGAGCAGCGCGACACGCTCGGCGACCTGCTGGACACGCTGGTGGGCGTGGTGCCCGAGCGGGGCGCGCGGAAGCGTCGGGCCTGCTGAGCCGGGGAGTCCGATAGCGGGCCCAGGGAGCCCGGTGCCGGCTGGGGCATCGGTCTCAGTGGCATGACCGGGGCGGTTACATCACCTGGGGGGCATCACCTGAAACTAACTAGCCCAGCCACTCGCGGAGTTGAGCGAGCCGGGCTCGGACGCCGGGCGGGCCGGAGCCAGGTGAACCGGCCGAACTGGCCGAACTGGCCGAACCGGCTGAACCGGTTGACGGGCCATGTCCAGGTGGACACGGACGGGCCGGAGCCGAGTGCGCCCGCAGACGAGGGGAGCCTGGTGCGCCCACGGACCGTCAGGGGCGTCAGGGGCGCCGGGGGCCATGCGCGCCGACGCTCCGGTCGGCCGCGTGGCCGTCACGCCTGAAGGTCGGCCTTGTCGCCCATCACGATCACGGGCTTGCCCTTCGGGTCCAGCCTGCGCAGCAGGTACTCCATAGCGGACCCGGGGACGCTCACGCAGCCCAACGTGCCGTCGCCGTGGTCCAGATGCAGCCAGATGCCGCCGCCCTTGCTCTGCCCCTGGGGGCGGGTCGGGTCGTCGGGGCGGGTGCCCGCCAGCCGGTTGTAGTTGATGGCGATGACGTAGTCGAAGTCGTGCCAGTGGTTCTCGTCCCAGGCGTACGGGGACGCGAAGGCTTCCTCGTCCTGGGTGTACGGCAGCCTGGTGCCGGGGTCGTCGAGGAGGCCACCGGCGTCCGAGAGAGTGAACACTCCTACGGGGCTGCGCTCGTCGCTGTCCCGGTGGTCCGTGGTCCAGCCGCGCTTGCCGTTGTGCGACGGCCAGCTCTGGACCCGCTGCCACGCCGTCCCGTGCTTCTCGTACAGCACGACCGTGCCGTTCGGGTCGTTCTTGCCGTCCCCGTACACGGTCAGGATCTGCCGGGTGCCCGCCGGGACCCGTTGCCACAACCGCTCGCCGACCCCGGGGACACGGGCCGGTTTCGCTGTCGGACTCGGCCGGGCGGCCCCCGAGGGACCGCCGGGTCTGGGGACGTCTCCATGGCGGACCTCGGTCCGCGAGCCGCTGCACGCGGCCAGAGTCGTCAGGAACATTCCACAGGTCGCCAACGCGACCGTCGCACGCCTTACGCCGCCACTTCGCATGAGATCCATGGTGGCCACCGCGTTCCGGATGATCTACTCGGGATTGGACCAAATAGCCTTATTTGCCTTCCGTCGGGGCGTGGCGAGCGCGCCGGAAGCCCCGGATGTGCTGGCCCCCCGGCGCACGCCCGGCCGACCGATCGTCCCTGGTGCGCGCCGGGAGCACGGCGCCCGCCGCACGCGCCGGCCTGACGCGGCGACACGCCGGACGAAGGTACCCCGCAAGGGGTGGGCCAACCGTGCGCCAACCGTGCGCGAAGCGGCCAACCCCCCTGCCCGGCCACGGGAACGGCCCCTCCCCCGGCCGCAGGAACCATCCGTCCCCGGCCGCGGAAAACCACTTGCCCCGGACGACGGCGCGCGGCGAACCTGTCACGGCTCGTCGCCGCCCTCGCGACCCCTTCCGCCCTCTGACACGAGCCACTGGGACGCCATGCAGATTCAAGACCTCCCGTATCCCGACCCGGGTGTGCCGGACGCACGCTCGGGCTCCCGGTTCCTGTGGTGGCTGGGACGGAACCAGCTCGGCGGTCAGCTGAGAGCACTGGCCTGGGGGCTGCTGCACTTCTCCTCGGTTTCCGCCCTGCCGTTCTGCGTCGGCCTCGCCGTGCAGGCGGTGGTCGACCGGTCCGGCTCACGGCTCGCCCTGAGCGGCGGCCTGCTGGCCCTGGCCTGTGCCGGCAACGCGCTCGGCGACACCTTCCTGCACCGCGCCGCGGTCACCAACTGGATCACCGCCGCCGCCCGTGTCCAGCAGCTACTGGCCCGCAGGACCGCCCAGTTGGGCGCCGCGCTGACCCGGCGGGTCGCCGCCGGCGAGGTGGTGGCGGTCTCCACCGGTGACGTGGAGAAGATCGGCTGGTTCGTGGAGGCCGTGTCCCGGTTCACCGCGGCGGCCGTCACCGTCGTGCTGGTCTGCGTCGCTTTGCTCGTCTACCAGCCGGCGCTCGGCGTGGTCGTCGCCGTGGGCCTGCCCGTACTGGCCCTCTCGGTGCTGCCGCTGCTGCCGCGCGCCACGCGCCGCGCCGACCTCCAGCGCGAGAAGGCGGGCCGCGCCACCGAACTGGCCTCGGACACGGTCGCCGGCCTGCGGGTGCTGCGCGGCATCGGCGGCGAGGACCTGTTCCTCGACCGTTACCGGCGCGCCTCCCAGGAGGTCCGGCAGGCGGCGGTCCGCAGCGCGCGCATGTGGTCCCTGATCTCCGCCGTCCAGGTCCTGCTGCCGGGCCTGCTGCTGATCGCGGTCGTCTGGTACGGCGTGCACCTGGCCCGCTCCGGCCGCATCGACGTGGGCGAACTCGTCACCGTCTACAGCTCCGTCATGGTCCTCACCTATCCGCTGCGGCACTTCGAGGAGATCGCCATGGCGTACTCCTTCTCCCGCCCCTCGGCCGAACGCGCCGCACGGGTGCTGTCGCTGGAACGGACCATCGACGACGGTGCCCCGGAAGGCGAGGCAACGACGGGGACCACGGCGGGGACCGTGACAGCAGCCGGGCCGTCTCCGTCCGAGGACCGAGGGGATGGGTTCCGCCGTGGCCTGTGGGACCCGGCGACCGGACTGCGGGTGCCCGCCGGGCGGCTGACCGCCGTGGTGTGCGGCGATCCGGACGCGGCGGGCCGGCTGGCGGAGCGTCTGGGCGGGCACCCCACCGAACCGGGCCCGTCCGTGCTCCTGGACGGTGTGCCGCTCGACGACCTTCCCCTCGACGCCGCGCGCACGGCTGTCCTGGTCCAGGACAAGGACCCGGTACTGCTGTCCGGTTCGCTGCGCGACCTGCTCGACGTGCCCGCCTCGGGCGAGGTCGCCGCCGACGCGGCGCTCGCGGCGGCACAGTGCGGTGACGTGCTGGAGGCGCTGGCGCAGTCCTCGCCGTCCGCCGGGGACCCGATGGACGTGCGCATCACCGAACGCGGCCGGTCCCTGTCCGGCGGCCAGCGCCAGCGGCTGGCCCTGGCCCGCTCCCTGATCACCGACCCCGAGGTACTCGTCCTGGACGAACCCACCTCGGCCGTCGACTCCCACACCGAGGCGCGGATCGCCGAGGGCCTGCGCGCCCTGCGGGCCGGCCGCACCACGGTGGTCCTCACCTCCTCGCCCCTGCTCCTGGACCACGCCGACCATGTGATGCTCCTCCATGCGGGCACGGTCGCGGCGGTCGGGACCCACCGCGACCTGGTGCGCACCGAGCCCCGGTACCGGGCGGTGGTGACCCGCGAGACGGACGAGGAACGCGCCGCGAGCGGCGGACCGGCCGCCGAGGCGGCGTCGCGCGGCACCGCACAGGACTCCCTGGACGACGACGCGGCCGCCCTGCGGGACGCGATGGAAGAGATCGAGGAGACGGCGTGATCGGCGTGGCCCCACCGTCGTACGACCCGGCGGCCCCGACGACCGCCGACACCCTGCCCGTCGGCGCCTCCGCCACCGTACGCGCGTACGTGCGTGAGCTGTTCCGCCGGCACCGGCGCGCCTTCCTGCTCCTGATCACCGCCGACACGGTCTCGGTGCTCGCCTCCATGGCGGGTCCCTGGCTGCTGGGCGATCTGGTGGAGCGGGTCTCGGACCATGCGCGCGAACTCCATCTCGGGCTCACCGCCGCCCTGTTCGTCCTCGCGCTCGTGGTCCAGGCCGTGTTCGTCCGCGAGGTGCGGCTGCGCGGCGCGATGCTGGGCGAGCGGATGCTGGCCGACCTGCGGGAGGACTTCCTCGTGCGGGCGGTCGGGCTGCCGCCGGGGGTGCTGGAGCGGGCGGGCACCGGCGATCTGCTGTCCCGTATCACCACGGACATCGACCGGCTCGCCAACGCGATGCGCGAGGCCGTGCCGCAGCTGGCGATCGGCGTGGTGTGGGCGGGGCTGCTGCTGGGCGGTCTGGTCGTCACCGCGCCGCCGCTGGCCGCGGCCGTGCTGCTGGCGCTGCCGCTGCTGGTGATCGGCTGCCGCTGGTACTTCCGGCGGGCGCCGTCCGCCTACCGTTCGGAGGCGGCGGGCTACGCCGCGGTGGCCGCCGCGCTCGCCGAGACGGTGGACGCGGGCCGCACCGTGGAGGCGCACCGGCTCGGCGGGCGGCGTGTCGCCCTGTCCGAGCGCCGGATCAAGGAGTGGACGGCGTGGGAGCGGTACACATTGTGGCTGCGGTCGGTGCTGTTCCCGGTCATCAACGTCACCCATGTGACCGTGCTCGCCTCCGTGCTGATGGTCGGCGGTGCGTTCGTGCTGCAGGGCTGGATCGGGGTCGGCCAGCTGACGACGGGCGCCCTCATCGCGCAGATGCTCATCGACCCGGTCGGCCTGATCCTCCGCTGGTACGACGAGCTGCAGGTGGCGCAGGTGTCGCTGGCCCGGCTGGTCGGTGTCCGCGAGATCGAGCCGGCCTCCGGGGACACCTCGGTCGTCCCCGGGGGCCGGGACGTGCACGCGGACCGGGTGCACTTCGGCTACCGCGAGGGCGTCGACGTGCTGCGCCGGGTGTCCCTGGAGGTGGCACCGGGAACCCGGCTGGCGCTGGTCGGCCCCTCGGGCGCCGGCAAGTCCACGCTGGGCCGGCTGCTCGCCGGTATCTACGCCCCCCGGGACGGCCGGATCACCCTCGGCGGCGCCGAACTGTCCCGGATGCCCGCCGAAACCGTCCGCTCCCACGTCGCCCTCGTCAACCAGGAGCACCACGTCTTCGTCGGCTCGCTGCGCGACAACCTCCTGCTCGCCCGTACCGACGCGGCCGACGCCGAGCTGTGGGCGGCGCTGGGCGCAGTGGACGCCGACGGCTGGGCACGCGGCCTCGGCGACGGCCTGGACACCGAGGTCGGCTCCGGCGGCCTGGCGCTCACCCCGGCCCAGGCCCAGCAGATCGCGCTGGCCCGGCTGGTCCTGGCGGACCCGCACACGCTCGTCCTGGACGAGGCGACCTCGCTCCTGGACCCGCGCGCGGCCCGCCATCTGGAACGGTCCCTGGCCCGTGTCCTGGACGGACGCACGGTCGTCGCCATCGCCCACCGGCTGCACACCGCCCATGACGCGGACGTGATCGCCGTCGTCGAAAGCGGCCGCATCAGCGAGCTGGGCAGCCACGACGAGCTGGTCACGGCGGACGGCGCGTACGCGGCGCTGTGGCGCTCCTGGCACGGCTGACCGGGCGCGGGCGGCGCCCGGCAGAGCCTGCCGGGCGGCCGGGGCCGGACCGGTGGCGGAGGGCGCGTGGGCGGCTCGCGGCTTCCGTGCCGTTGCGCGGTGCCGAACAGGGGTGGAAGGCTGGAATGAGGCAGCGGCTCGGGGAGCGCCCGGGAACCGCACGGTGCGTACCGGGCGAGAGCCGCGCCCCGCGCACCGCCGGCCGCTCGCAGGCCGCGGTGAGAACGGGCCCGTCCCCACCACCTGGAGGTACCCGTGGACAGCGCCGACGGATGGGGAGACGACGTCTACCAGCCCGATGACGACTCCGAGATCAAGGAAGACACGGGAGTGCTCGACTCGGAGGACACACTGGAGTACGACGGCGTCGACGATCCCCTGGACCGAGGCTGGTCCCCTCCGGAGCGGCCGTGGGCCGTGGAGCACACCGGTGTGACCGCGGCGGAGGGCCTGCGCGGCGAGACCCTGGACCAGCGGCTGGCCGAGGAGCTGCCCGATCCCGCCGCGCCGGACGGCGACGGCATCGGCGACTGCGACGGCTCGGACGGGGAACTCCTGGACAACGAGGTCGGCGCCGCCCGCTCCGGCCGGCTCGTCGCCCCCGACGAGGGAGCGCACGAGGACGAGGAGGCCGCCCTGGTCGCCACGGACGTGGGCATCGACGGGGCGGCGGCTTCCGCGGAGGAGGCCGCGGTGCACGTCGTCGACGAGGACACCCTCTCCGGCTGACCTCGCCGTCCGCGCGCCGTCGCCCCGGGCCCCGCCCCCGACACCGCCGCACGAGGAGCACCCATGCAGCAGGACAAGCAGCCCGACTACCACGCCGTGGTCTTCCGCGACCGCGCCGCCGGTTACGCCTTCCTCACCCGGTCCACCGCGGCCAGCGAGCAGACCATCGACTGGGACGACGGGCAGACGTACCCGGTGGTGGACGTGGAGATCTCCTCGGAGAGCCACCCCTTCTACACCGGCAAGGCCCGCACGGTGGACTCCGAGGGCCGCGTCGCCCGGTTCGAGCGGCGCTACGGCGGTGAGAAGGCGTAGCGCTTCGGCACCGGGTGCCGCTTCGACACCGGGTGCCGCTTCGGCACCGGGAGAGGTCCCGGTGCGAGGCCGGGCCCCGGCCCGGACGCCGCCACTACCCGCGTCAGGGCGGCAGGGGGCCTGCGGCCAGTGCCTCAGATGACGTTCAGCGCCGCCGCGCAGCCCACCCCGCCGAGCAGCATGAACACCGGCATCAGCACCTTCAGCTCGACCCAGCTGCCCGCCCGGAAGCGCATGACCTTGGGCGGGCCGATCGGGTACCAGCGCCGGCGGCCCACCGGTATCGGCCACAGCACCGGGCAGCCGGAGACGGTCAGCGCGTCCCCGATGTCGTGCACCAGCGCACCCAGCACGATCGGCAGCCCCAGCCACATGTACTCCTGGCCCGGGGCGGTGAACAGCCAGTCGGAGCCGTTGCCCGGCTTGTCCAGGATCCCGGCGAGGATCCAGGCGCTGGTCGCGGCCAGCAGCCACACCAGGACATCGCTGCTGGAGCCGCGGGCCGCCCGCCACAGCAGGCCCTCGATGGCCAGCACCATGTGCACGAAGAGGATCGCCAGCACCGCCCAGCGGCCTCCGGTGATCGCCGCCACGGAGGCGCCCGCACCGATCAGCACCGCCCACAGCCAGGTGTGCGTGAGCGTCCGGTGGCCGCCGGAGCGGCGCGGGTCGCCCTGCTTGCGCGTCGCCTTGTAGACGGCGTAGGAGAGCTTGTCGACGATCTCGCAGACCGCGTGCGAGATCGGTCCGAAGGCGCGCGAGATGGTGGCGGCCTTGTGATCGAGATCGGGGGCGAGAGCGGCACCGGCGCAGATCAGCGCGCCGACCAGCAGCACCGGCCAGGGCATCGGGTGCCCCGCTGCGGCGGCCGCGGCGCCCACGCCGAGCCAGGCCGCGGCACCCGACAGTGAGTGTGCTGGTCCCATCATGGCCGTTCCCCGCCCCATTCCTCGTGCGTCGCTGTCCAGTTGAAGCGGTGCGCTGTCGCTCCCCCGGCGGCCCAGCGTATCGGTCGTGATCTTCCCTTCGGCAGCCGATTCCCGTCAGGGCCGGACGGCCAGGCAAGATGGGGGCGTGACCCTCATCGATCAGCTGCCGCCGACCGCCGACCCCGACGCCCTCTACGAAGCCTTCGAGTCGTGGGCCCAGGAGCGGGGTCTCACGCTCTACTCCCACCAGGAAGAGGCGCTGATCGAGGCGGTCTCCGGTGCGAACGTGATCGTGTCGACGCCCACGGGCTCCGGCAAGAGCATGATCGCCGCCGGTGCGCACTTCGCCGCCCTGGCCCGGGACGAGGTCACCTTCTACACGGCGCCGATCAAGGCGCTGGTGTCGGAGAAGTTCTTCGAGCTGTGCAAGCTGTTCGGCACGGAGAACGTCGGCATGCTCACCGGCGACGCCTCCGTCAACGCCGACGCGCCCGTCATCTGCTGCACCGCCGAGGTGCTGGCCTCGATCGCGCTGCGGGACGGCAAGAACGCCGACGTCGGCCAGGTCGTCATGGACGAGTTCCATTTCTACGCGGAGCCGGACCGCGGCTGGGCCTGGCAGATCCCGCTGCTGGAACTGCCGCAGGCGCAGTTCGTGCTGATGTCGGCCACCCTCGGTGACGTCTCGTTCTTCGAGAAGGACCTCGCCCGGCGCACCGGCCGGCCCACCGCGGTGGTCCGCTCGGCGACCCGCCCGGTGCCCCTGTCCTACGAGTACCGGCGCACCCCGCTCACCGACACGCTCACCGACCTGCTGCAGGCCCGGCAGGCGCCGGTGTACATCGTGCACTTCACCCAGGCCCAGGCGGTGGAGCGGGCACAGGCGCTGATGAGCATCAACATGTGCTCGCGCGAGGAGAAGGAGGAGATCGCCGGGCTGATCGGCAATTTCCGCTTCACCACCAAGTTCGGCCGCAACCTGTCCCGCTACGTCCGGCACGGTATCGGCGTGCACCACGCCGGCATGCTGCCCAAGTACCGGCGTCTGGTGGAGAAGCTCGCGCAGGCCGGTCTGCTGAAGGTGATCTGCGGCACGGACACACTCGGGGTGGGCGTCAACGTCCCGATCCGCACGGTGCTGTTCACCGCGCTCACCAAGTACGACGGCAGCCGGGTGCGGACCCTGCGCGCCCGGGAGTTCCACCAGATCGCCGGCCGGGCCGGGCGGGCCGGCTTCGACACGGAGGGGTTCGTCGTCGCGCAGGCGCCCGAGCACGTCATCGAGAACGAGAAGGCGCTCGCCAAGGCGGGCGACGACCCGAAGAAGCGCCGCAAGGTGGTCCGCAAGAAGGCCCCGGAGGGTTTCGTCGCCTGGTCGGACACCACCTTCGACAAGCTCATCGCCGCCGAGCCGGAGCCGCTGACGTCCCGCTTCCGGGTGACGCACACGATGCTGCTGTCGGTGATCGCGCGTCCCGGCAACGCCTTCGAGGCGATGCGGCACCTGCTGGAGGACAACCACGAGCCGCGCAAGCAGCAGCTGCGGCACATCCGGCGGGCCATCGCGATCTACCGCTCGCTGCTGGACGGCGGCATCGTCGAGAAGCTCGACCAGCCGGACGCCGAGGGCCGGATCGTGCGCCTCACCGTCGATCTGCAGCAGGACTTCGCGCTCAACCAGCCGCTGTCCACGTTCGCGCTCGCCGCGTTCGAACTGCTGGACCCCGAGTCGCCGTCCTACGCCCTGGACATGGTGTCCGTCGTGGAGTCCACGCTGGACGACCCGAGGCAGATCCTGGTCGCGCAGCAGAACAAGGCGCGCGGCGAGGCGGTGGCCGCGATGAAGGCGGACGGCGTCGAGTACGAGGAGCGCATGGAGCGCCTCCAGGACGTCACCTACCCCAAGCCGATGGAGGAACTGCTCTTCCACGCGTACAACACCTACCGCAAGAGCCACCCGTGGGTGGGTGACCACCCGCTGTCGCCCAAGTCCGTGGTCCGGGACATGTACGAACGGGCGATGTCCTTCACGGAGTTGGTGTCCCTCTACGAGCTGGCCCGCACCGAGGGCATCGTGCTTCGCTACCTGGCGAGCGCCTACAAGGCCCTGGAGCACACCGTCCCGGACGATCTGAAGTCCGAGGATCTGCAGGACCTGATCGCGTGGCTCGGCGAGATGGTGCGCCAGGTCGACTCCAGCCTGCTCGACGAGTGGGAGCAGTTGGCCAACCCGGAGGAGATGACCGCCGAGGAGGCCCGGGAGAAGGCCGATCAGGTCAAGCCGGTCACCTCCAACGCGCGGGCGTTCCGTGTCCTGGTGCGCAACGCCATGTTCCGCCGGGTCGAGCTGGCCGCGCTCGACCAGGTCGAGGAGCTGGGCGAGCTGGACGCCGAGTCCGGCTGGGACGCGGACGCGTGGGGCGAGGCGATGGACAAGTACTGGGACGAGTACGAGGACCTGGGCACCGGGCCCGACGCGCGCGGCCCCAAGCTGCTGGTGATCGACGAGGACGCGCAGCACGGGCTGTGGCGCGTACGGCAGATCTTCGACGACCCGAACGACGACCACGACTGGGGCGTCAGCGCGGAGGTCGACCTCGCCGCCTCCGATGCCGAGGGCCGTGCGGTCGTCCGCGTGACCGACGTCGGCCAGCTGTGAGCGGACGTCCGCCGGCTGTGAGCACAGGAGAATCCCTCTCATGACGAATCCCGCCGAAAAGCTTGTCGACCTGCTCGACCTGGAGCAGATCGAGAACGACATCTTCCGCGGCCGCAGTCCGCAGGAGTCCCTGCAGCGGGTCTTCGGCGGCCAGGTCGCGGGCCAGGCACTGGTCGCCGCCGGCCGCACCACGGACGGCGAACGCCCGGTGCACTCGCTGCACGCGTACTTCCTGCGTCCGGGCCGGCCGGGAGTGCCGATCGTGTACCAGGTCGAGCGGGTACGGGACGGGCGGTCCTTCACGACGCGCCGGGTCACCGCGGTGCAGCAGGGCCGGACGATCTTCACGCTGACCGCCTCCTTCCACAAGCCGGAACAGGGGAGTTTCGAGCACCAGCTGCCGCCCGCCCGCAAGGTCCCCTCCCCCGAGTCCCTGCCGACGGTCGCCGAGGAGGTCCAGGAGCATCTGGGCGCCCTCCCGGAGCAGTTGGAGCGCATGGCGCGCCGTCAGCCCTTCGACATCCGTTACGTGGACCGACTGCGCTGGACCCGCGAGGAGGTCGAGGACGCCGAACCGCGCAGCGCCGTGTGGATGCGCGCGGTCGGGCCGCTCGGCGACGACCCGCTGGTGCACACCTGCGCGCTGACCTACGCCAGTGACATGACCCTGCTGGACGCGGTGCGCCTCCCGGTCGAGCCGCTGTGGGGCCCGCGCGGTTTCGACATGGCGTCGCTGGACCACGCCATGTGGTTCCACCGGCCCTTCCGTGCGGACGAGTGGTTCCTGTACGACCAGGAGTCACCGATCGCCACGGGCGGGAGGGGACTGGCCCGGGGGCGCATCTACGACACGGAGGGACGTCTGCTGGTGTCGGTCGTCCAGGAGGGTCTGTTCCGGGCGGTGTAGGCGCCCGGTTCGCGGCTGCGGCGCCGCGGTGGTTCAGGTGCTGCTGCGGAAGAGCCTCCGCAGCAGCCCGCGTGACCTCGCGGAGTCTCCGGGTCGCCGGGAGTGCGCGGGCCGATCGGCCGGGCGCGGGTGGTGGTGATGGTGTGTGGGAGGCCGGTCGGGGGTGCGGGGTTGCCGGTCGGGGCGCGGGGTGGTGGCCGCGCGCTTCCGCCACGGTCCGCTCCAGGTCGGCTCGGAGCCAGGCGATCTCGTCCGGGTCCTCGGCGGTCGCGATCCGCTCGGCGAGGTGCGCCGCGGGCGATCCCGGTGCCCCGTGCGCGGGCGGCTGCGCGCGGAAGCGGCTCAGGAGAGCGCGTTCATAGGGGTCGGTGACGATCTCGGAGACCTGGAACGGGTCGAGCAGCGAGGCCACGGCCGCCGCCTGCTGCCAGGGTCCGTCGGCCTGCCGCAGCAGAAAACCCAGGTGCCGCCCGCGCCAGTTGCGGGGGCGCAGGTCCAGGCCCGCGTCCAGTTGGTCACGCAGTCCCTCGGGCAGCGGCCGGGTCAGCAGCGAGGTGTTCTTCGCGTCGGCGCCGAACGCGCGCACTTCTTCGGACAGGTACAGCCAGACGACGGTCCGGTACCGGTTGAGGTAGAAGGAGACCGGTGTCACCAGGCCCAGGCGGGCCAGCCGGGTGAACCGGGCGGCCGTCACGCCCATGAGCCCGGCGGCGTCCTTGGTGCCGACGGCCTCGATCCGCTCGCGCAGTGCTGCGGAGAAGGCCGGCCGCTCGCGCAGCCGCTCGACCTCGGCCCGGGCCACCCGGCGGCCGCCTCCTCCTTCGTCCGGGAGGGTGCGGATGTGGCCGAGATGTACGGCCAGGTCGAACTCGCTGCGCTTGAGTCCCAGTTCGCGGGCCGCGCGGCTCTGGGTGAAAGGCGTTCCGAGCCGGCCGGTGGCTCGTTCGGCCGCGGGAGTGATCTCGTCGGTGATGGTGTTGCCGGACATGTTCCTGCCCCCGTGAGAGTTGTGGTTCGCGCTGTCGGCGCTTCCTCCGCAAAAAACGGTAGCCGGTGCCGTACATCTCTGCGCGAGCCTGTGGATAACTCCATGGAGATCAGCGAACGTGCAGGTCAGAGGTCGTTTAATGGATTCGGCCGAGGATGGCGGGCGGCCACGTCCAAGTGGTCGCCGACCCGGTTCACCAGCAGGGTCATCTCGTAGCCGATCTGGCCGATGTCGGCCTCGGCCCCGCTGAGGACACACAGGCAGCTGCCCGCGCCCGCGGCCATGACGAAGAGCACCGCGTCGTCGAACTCGACCATCGTCTGCCGCACCGAGCCCGCCCCGAAGTGCCGTCCCGAGCCCTTGGCCAGGCTGTACAGTCCGGCCGAGACGGCCGCGAGATGCTCCGCGTCCTCGCGCCGCAGCCCCGTGCTGGCCCCGGTGACCAGCCCGTCGTTGGACAGCACCAACGCGTGCCGTACGTGTTCCACCCGCTGGGTCAGGTCGTCGAGCAGCCAGCCGAGCGTCTGGTTCTGCGCCATGAACCGGTCTCCCCCCGAGAGGTCTCTCCCCCTGCCGTCTCCCCCTGTCCGGAGGAACTCCCGCCAGCCTTCCGCACGACCGCGGTCCCGGCAAGGAAGATGGGAGGCATGGCACAGGAGATGACCGACGAGGAATGGCGGGCGTTCGTGTCGCACGGCACCCGCACCGGCAAGCTGTCCACCGTCCGGGCCGACGGGAGCCCGCATGTGGCGCCCATCTGGTTCCTGCTCGACGGCGACGACGTGGTCTTCAACACCGGGAAGGAGACCGTGAAGGGACGCAATCTGGCGCGGGACGGCCGGGCCGCCCTGTGTGTCGACGACGACCGGCCGCCGTTCTCCTTCGTGGTGCTGCAGGGGCGCGCCCGGCTGTCGGAGGACCTGGACGAGCTCCGGCACTGGGCCGCGCGGATCGGCGCCCGGTACATGGGTGAGGAGCGTGCCGAGGAGTTCGGCGGCCGCAACGGCGTCCCGGGCGAGCTGCTGGTCCGCGTCTCCCTCGACAAGGTGGTGGCGGTGCGGGACCTCGCCGGCTGAGGACGGCGGGCGTCCCGGTGAGGGATCATGCGGAGCATGAGTGACGACCACGCCCGCGTGCAGGAGTTCTTCACCGCCCGTGCCGCCGACTGGGACAGCAGGTTCCCGGACGACGGCCCCGCCTACGCGGCCGCGGTCGCCGGCCTGGGCCTGGGCGAGGGCGACCGTGTGCTCGACGCGGGGTGCGGCACCGGGCGCGCCCTGCCGCCGCTGCGGGCCGCCGTGGGAGCGGCGGGTGTCGTCGTGGGCGTGGACCTGACCTGGGCGATGCTCGGGGCGGCGGTACGGGCGGGCCGGCACCGGGACGGATGGCTGCTGCTCTCCGACGTCGGCGCGCTGCCGCTCGGGGCGGAGTCGTTCGACGCCGTGTTCGCCGCCGGGCTGGTCGCGCACCTGCCGCGGCCCGCCGAGAATCTGCGCGAGTTGCGCCGTGTGGTGCGGCCCGGCGGCACGCTGGCGCTGTTCCATCCGATCGGCCGGGCGGCGCTCGCGGCGCGCCAGGGACGGCAGATCACATCGGACGACCTGCGTGCCGAGCCCAATCTCCGGCGTCTGCTGGCCGCTTCGGGGTGGCGCATGACCTCGTACACCGACGAGGACGACCGGTTCCTGGCGCTGGCCGTGCGCGAGGACTGAGCCGGCCCGGTTCCCGGGTCCGGCCGGGGGCTGTCACGGCGCTCGCGCGACGGCGGCGGCGAACGCCTCCGGGTTGTCGAACATGATGTTGTGGTCCGCGCCGGGCACGGTCACCACGCGTACGCCCGCCGCCTCCAGCCCGTCCATGTCCGGCACTTCGTCGCTGAGTTCGCCCTGTAGGTAGACGCGGTCCACGGCGAGGTCCGCGAGGAGGGCGCGCATCGTGGGCTCCGTGCCGCGCCGGAGTGCGACCGCGCTGCGGTGCAGTGCGCGCGGATCGGCCAGTCGCATGGTCGCCGCCCATACGGGGCCCACCTTCTCCAGCACGCGCGCGTAACCGCCGTCCACGAACGCCTCCTCCTCGTAGGAGGCGATGGTGCTGCTGCCGGCCGTCAGCGGCGGGCTGGGGTCCAGGTTGGCCTCCACGAGCACCAGCCGGGAGACCAGATCGGGCCTGCGGTGGGCGAGCACGATCGCGACGGCGCCGCCCATGCTGTGGGCGATCAGCTCCGCGCCGCCGAGCCCCGCCGCGTCCAGCGCCGCGGCCAGGGCGTCCGCGTGGTCCTCCAGGGTGTAACCGAAGTGCGCCGGCCGGTCACTGATGCCGTGGCCGGGCAGATCGACGAAGAGGCTGCGTCGGCCCGCCAGTTCGGGGCGGGCCGCGATGTGCGCGTGGTAGACGGACGAGACCGCGCCCAGTCCGTGCAGATAGACCCGCGCGGGTTCCGCGCCGGGTGTCTCCGTCCAGCGGATACGGCTGCCCGCCCCATCGAACTCGGCCTCTTCCATGTCACCCTCCCGCACATCGCGGCGCCGCGCTGCCGACACCCCCATCAAGAGAGTACATCGGTTACGAGGTATTGCGATACATAGGTATGCAGTGGCCGAGGTACCACGGTGATGCGCGACAATACGTGCATGCTGGAGCTGGCCATCCTGGGATTCCTGTACGACGCCCCGCTGCACGGCTACGAGCTGCGCAAACGCATCACCGCGCTGACCGGGCACGTCCGGCCGGTCGCCGAGAGCACGCTCTATCCGGCGATCAAACGGCTGGAGAAGGCCGGTCTGCTCGAACGCGCCACGGAACCAGGGGCCGTCGCCGCACCTCGGCACGTCCTCACCCTCACCGAGGACGGCAGGCGTGAACTGCGGCGCAGGCTCGCCGAACCGGTGCAGCGGGACCTCACCGACGAGAACCGCTGGTTCACCGTCCTGGCCTTTCTCCGGCACCTGGACGACCCCGGCGCCCAGGCGGCCGTACTGCGGCGCAGGCTGGCCTTCCTGGAGACACCGTCGAGCTTCTTCTACGAGGGCGACCGGCCGCTGCGCGCCGAGGAGCTGGACGACCCCTTCCGGCGCGGCATCCTCACCGTGGCACGGGCCACGTCGCGCGCCGAACTCGCCTGGCTGCGGACGACCGTCGACTCACTGGACGGGATCGCCGGCTGAGCCTCCGGAGTGCCGTACGGGACAGCCTCGTACGCCCGGGACCGGGCAGGTGCCGAGGTCGGCCACCCGGTAGCCGGCCGGGTAGCTCTTGATCTCACGGTTCTGGCGCGCGAAGTGCGGGGCCCGGCGCGGCGGCAGCAGGCGCACGGCACGGCTCCGGGCGCGTACCGCGCGGCGCACGAGCGCGCGGGTGAGGGCGGCCGGGGGCTCGTAGCGGAACGCCTTCAGCAGCGGCTCGTCGAGCAGGGCGAGGGTGGCGCCGCGCAGCACGGGCGCGAGGGGGCTCGGGTACCAGGAGGTCATCAGGTCGAGGGTGGCGTCCGAGACGGTTCTGGCCCGTTCGTCCCAGCCGAAGTGCGCCTGCTCGTAGGCGTCGAGACAGGCCTCGAACTCCTCGTAGGACTCGGGGATGTCCTTGATGCCCAGGTGCCGGCCGAGCGCGCGGTAGTGGACGGTGGAGGCGACGATCTCGTGCCGGGAGAGCCGGCGCCAGCCGAATGTGTCGATCCACCGCTTGGGCACCACGACGAAGGTGCACAGCACATAGCGCATGTCGTCGTCGCTGATGTCGTAGCTGCGGTGCATCTGGTTGATGCGCCGGATCGCGGTGCGGCCCGGCTCGCTCGCGAAGCCGTGCTCGACGACCGTGTCGAGGAGCAACGACGTGTCGTCGTAGCGTTTTTGCGAGCGGTCCGTCAGTTCCGCCGTCTCGGCGAGCAGTCGGCCGATGCTGGGAACCGCGTAGGTCCGGAAGAGAGCCAGTTCCAGGGCGCGGGTGATGTCCCAGGGGAACTCGTACGCGGCGGTGAGCCGGTAGATCTCCGACGCGTCCGCCACCGGGTCCATGCGGCGGATCTGTTCGAGCCGGTCGAACCGCTTCGCCACGTCGTCCCCCTCTGCCGCCGGAACTCAACTGTACGGCGCGTGGCGGCGGGCACGCGATGGGTGACGGAAGACCGAGGTGGCCGTTTCGCCCCCGTCCAGGTGGAAAACTGCAGGTCCGGGCGGTCAGGGAGCCGTGACAACCGGCTTCCACTCGCACTAGGGTGCGCGCCGTTGGGCGAAGCGATGGGAGGCTGGAATGGCCGGGACGGACGAGGAAGCCGTCGCCGCCGCGGACGACGCGCTCTATGTGCTCACGGCGGTACTGCTGACGCCGGCACAGTTCCCGAGTGTGCTGGGCGACGACTATCCGCAGGCGTGCGCCACGCTCGGCCTGGCGCCGCTCGCCGAGGGGTACGGCCTGGTGCTCGGCCAGGACGGTGCCGGGGCGCGGTGGACGGTCGTCATCGACGATGTGTCGCTGGTCGCCGTGGCCATCGCCTCCTGGGACTGCGGCATGGAGTACGACCTGTCGCCCGACGAGCGCACGGTGGTCGCCGCCCTGCCGGGCTGGCCCCTGGCCGTCGCCGTCGCGGCGCCCGGTGTGCCCGCGCCGCACGACCCGGCCCCGGAAGCCGCCGACGGCCCTCTGCTGTCGCCGCCGGACACCGACCTGTGGGGTCCGGCGCAGCGCCGTCTCGGCGCCGACGAGATCGCCCTGCGGTGGACGATGTGGCGGGAGCAGGTCGATGACGCCGCCTTCTCCACCCGCGACGAAGCCGAAGATGGGGCAGCCCAGGACGGCGCCGCCTCCGGGGCGGAGGGCGGGGTCGCCGGCGAGGCCGGCCAGGAGGCGGACGTGCCGCTGACCGGTGTCCGGCGCGTCCTGGCGGAGGCCCGGGCGTACGTGGAGTCGCCGCCGCCGGTGGGCCGCGTCAGGTCGTCCTTCGCCCCCGGCGACGCGCGGACCCTGCGGGCCGACGGCCCCGGCTGGTCGATGGTGGCCCGAACCGACGACATGGCGTTCATCCTCCTCGACGAGGAGCCCGGCGAGGTCCTGCCGGTCGGCCGGGGCCCGGAGCTGCCGGGCCTGCTCCAGGCGCTCGACAAGCTGGCGGTACGCCCCAGCTGAACCGGCGGTCCGCCGAACCTCTTCTCGGTGGCTCAGTCTCCTTTCAGCGGCCCAGCTCCTTACGGGTGACGCGGCGCAGCCTGCGGCGCTGGGAGGGGTCCAGGGCGAGGTAGGCGGCGGCCGGGACTCCCAGGATGATCAGGAGTGACGCCCACCAGGGCAGCCAGATCAGCAGGATCAGCCCGACCGCCACGCCGCCCGCGGCGATCTTCGCGTTCTTCGACATCTGTCGCCTCCTTCGCGGCCACTGCCGCTCTCTGCCGTGGAAACGGCCGCGCGACCACGGCGGTTCCGGACCATACCCCTGAGACTTCCCTGAACCGCCCCCTACGGGTCGCACGGCCTGTGGTCACCACCGGTTCGGCACGGGCGTCGTACGGGCACGCCCTCCGGCTACTCCGCCCGCAGCGGCTCCCCGACCTCGTACAGGTGGCGCAGGGCCTGCCGGTAGGAGTCGACGAGACCGGTCTCCACGTAAGGGATGCCCACCTCACGGCAGTGCGCACGCACCAGGGGCTGGGCGCGTCGCAGGTAGGGGCGCGGCATGCTGGGGAACAGGTGGTGCTCGATCTGGTAGTTCAGGCCGCCCAGGAACCAGTCCGTGAGGGCTCCGCCGCGGATGTTGCGGGAGGTGAGCACCTGGCGGCGCAGATGTCCCCATCGGTCGCCGTCCGGGTCGGGCATCTCCATGCCCTTGTGGTTGGGGGCGAAGGCGAGGCCCAGGTGCAGGCCGAACAGCGCCTGGTGGAGGGCGGCGAACGCGAGCGCCTTGCCGGGAGACAGCACGGTGAGCAGCAGGGCCGTGTAGGCGGTGACATGGGCGACGAGCAGCGCGCCCTCGACGACTCGCTCCCGGACGGGCTGCCGGCGCAGATCCTTGAAGCCGTGCACCTTGAGGGCCACGCCCTCAAGGAGGGTGAGGGGGAAGAACAGCCACGCCTGGTTGCGGGTGAGCCAGCGGCGGAAGCCCTGCCGGACGCCTGCCTGTCCACCGGTGAAGACCAGCACGTCCGCGGCGACGTCCGGGTCCTTGTCGATGTGGTTGGGGTTGGCGTGGTGCCGGTTGTGCTTGGCGTTCCACCACGCGTAGCTCAGCCCGAGCAGCAGGTTGCCGTGCACCAGGCCGATGGCACGGCTGACGCCGCGGTTCCCGGTGATCTGGGCGTGGCCCGCGTCGTGGCCGATGAAGGCCGTGCGGGCGAAGAGCACGGCGAACGGTACGGCCAGGGACAGCGCCCACCAGGAGTCGCCGACCAGGAAGAGTCCGGCGACGACCGCGGCCAGGGCGAGCGCGTTGCCGGTGATGACACGGGCGTACCACGCGTGTCGCCGTCCCAGCAGGCCACGGTTCCTGACGGTGCGCAGCAGGGGCGCGAACTCACTGCCGGCGGACGCGCCGCCGGCCCTCGCTTCGGTGCTGTCCGCGACGGCTGCGACTGCGGCGACGGCAGCGACGGGCTGGGGCATGGCGGGGTCTCCGGCTCTCTCGGCAACGGCCTGACCTGAGCAAACGTATGAATCGGAGCCCCGACCCGACCATGGCGCCAGCCCCCGGATACGGGCGGGGGGCAGCCCCGCGCGGGACGGGGGGCTGCCAACACCCTTGAGGGCCCGTCCTGTCCGATGCCGCGGGGTTCCCGGACAACCGGAGGTGTGCTGTGCCCTCGGCGGCCCGTCCCGTGTAGTCAAATTTGAGGAATCGGCATCACCGTGCAGAGGACCCCTCTCGCAACACCGCCCGATCTTCCCGAACCGACCCGCTGCTGCGCCGTGTTCCTGCCGGGGGACCCCGCGCGCGCCGGACGGATCGCCTTCTGGCACCCGGACGGCTCCCCGCCCCCGGAGATCCCCCACGCGCGCGTGGCGGACCTGACGGTCGCTGTCCCGCGGGACCCGGGGGACCCCGACGGGCTGGACACGGAGGGCATCGTGCGGGCCGCGGACGGCACGTTCTGGCTCGTCGACGAGTACGGGCCGTCCCTCGTCCACGTCTCCGCGCGCGGGAGGGTGCTCACGCGCTATGTGCCCAAGGGGCTGCGGCTGACCGGAACGGACTACCCGGTGGTGGAGGCGCTGCCGTCCGTGCTGCTGCACCGGAAGGTCAACCGCGGGTTCGAGGGGCTGGCCCTGCTGCCCGGCGGTGATCTGGTGATGGCCGTACAGAGCCCGCTGTCGCTGCCGGACGCGGCCGTCGGGGACGCCTCGCGGACGAGCAGGCTGCTGCGCTTCTCGCCGCGCGAGCGGACGGTCACCGCCGAGTACGCCTACCGCTTCGACCCGGTGGACGTGGTCGATCCGGGCGAGGACGACACCTCGGAGCTGAAGATCTCCTCGGTGGTGGCCGTGGGCCGCGACCGGCTGCTGGTGGAGGAACGCACCGACAAGGCGGCGCGTCTGCAGGTGGTACGCCTGGACCGCTGGTCGGACATCCTCGGGAGCCGCTGGGACGACGACACCGCCTCGCCGTCGCTGGAGCAGCTCGACGACCCGGCGGCGGCCGGGGTGCCGGTGCTCGCCAAGCGTCTTGTCGTCGACCTGGGCAAGGTCGCCGGGGTGCCGGGGAAGATCGAGGGCATCGCCCGCGTGGACGACCACACCGTCGCCCTCGCCAACGACGACGACTTCGGGATGACCGACGGCGCCGGCGCCTTCGACGCGCAGGGCCGGCTGGTGGACAGCGGCGTCCGGACGACGGTGACGTACGTGCGGCTGCCCCGGGACCTCTGAGCGGCCGTCACTCGGGCGGGCGCACGCGCGCGTATGCGGCCGCCCCGAGTCCTCCGGATCAGCCCGCCGACTCCGGGGCTCCGCATCAGGCCGCCCGCCGCGGCTCAGCCCCGCGCCCCCAGCAGGTGGTCCATCGCCAGCTGGTCGAGCCGCTCGAAGGCCATCCCGCGCGCGGCTGCCGCGGCCACGTCGAAGTCCTCGAAGGCCGCACGGTCGGCGAGCAGCGCCTCAAGGCCGTCCGCCGCCGTGGGCCGGGCCAGCTCGTCCAGGCGGGAGGCGCGCAACGCCTCCTGGACCTCGGGGTCGGCGCGGAAGGCGGCCGAACGCTCCTTGAGGATGAGGTAGTTCCGCATGCAGCCGGCCGCCGAGGCCCACACCCCGTCCAGGTCCTCGGTGCGCGGCGGCTTGAAGTCGAAGTGGCGCGGCCCCGCGTAGCCGGCGCTCTCCAGCAGGTCGACCAGCCAGAACGCGGCCCGCAGGTCGCCGGCGCCGAAGCGCAGGTCTTGGTCGTACTTGATGCCGGACTGGCCGTTGAGGTCGATGTGGAAGAGCTTGTCCGCCCACAGGGCCTGCGCGATGCCGTGCGGGAAGTTGAGGCCGGCCATCTGCTCGTGGCCCACCTCGGGGTTGACGCCGTACAGTTCGGGCCGCTCCAGGCGCTCGATGAAGGCCAGCGCGTGGCCGACGGTGGGCAGCAGGATGTCGCCGCGCGGCTCGTTGGGCTTGGGCTCGACGGCGAAGCGGATGTCGTAGCCCTGCGCGGTGACGTACTCGCCGAGGAGGTCGAACGCCTCCTTCATGCGGTCGAGCGCGGCGCGGACGTCCTTGGCGGCGCCGGACTCGGCGCCCTCGCGGCCGCCCCAGGCCACGTACGTCCGCGCTCCCAGCTCGGCCGCCAGGTCGATGTTGCGGATGGTCTTGCGCAGCGCGTAGCGGCGTACGTCGCGGTCGTTGGCGGTGAACGCGCCGTCCTTGAAGACGGGGTGCGTGAAGAGGTTGGTGGTGGCCATCGGCACGGTCATACCGGTCGCGTCCAGTGCCTGCCGGAAGCGCTTGACGTGCGACTCGCGCTCGGTGTCCGAGGCGCCGAAGGGGATCAGGTCGTCGTCGTGGAAGGTCACTCCGTGGGCGCCGAGTTCGGCGAGCCGGCGCACCGACTCGACGGGGTCGAGGGCGCGGCGGGTGGCGTCGCCGAACGGGTCCCGGCCCTGCCAGCCGACGGTCCACAGGCCGAAGGTGAACCGGTCCTCGGGGGTGGGCTGGTAGTTCATGCCGCGGCTCCTCGTGCGCTCGACCCTATTCGTCATGGCGATTGACAAATTAGTATGCGGACGCGTCCCTGGGAAGGGACAACAGGGCCGGGACAGGGCGCCACCGGGGTGCACGGCCCGGAAGCACCGGTGAAGCCGCAGGTCAGATCCGTGGGCCGCCAGCAGCCGCGAACGGCAGCGAAGGCCGCAAGAAGAGGGAGAGCCGATGTCAGCAGCCGATGGACCGCTCGTCGTCGGTGTGGACTCGTCCACCCAGTCCACCAAGGTGCTCGTCGTCGACGCGGCTTCCGGCCGGGTGGTGGCGAGCGGCCAGGCCCCGCACACCGTCTCCGCCGGCGCGGGCCGTGAGAGCGATCCGCGCCAGTGGTGGGACGCGCTGTGCGCGGCCCTGCACCAGTGCGGGGAGGCGGCGCACGAGGCGGCGGCCGTGTCGGTGGCCGGCCAGCAGCACGGGCTGGTCACCCTGGACGCGCACGGTGATCCGGTACGGCCGGCCCTGCTGTGGAACGACGTGCGCTCGGCACCGCAGGCCCGTCGTCTCCTGGCGGAGCTGGGCGGCCCGAAGGCGTGGTCCGAGCGCACCGGCAGCGTCCCGGGCGCGTCCTTCACGGTCGCCAAGTGGGCCTGGCTCGCCGAGCACGAGCCGGCGGCGGCGCGCGCCGTGGCCGCGGTGCGCCTGCCGCACGATTATCTGACCGAACGTCTGACCGGTGCGGGTACCACCGACCGCGGCGACGTCTCGGGCACCGGGTGGTGGGCGTCCGCCACCGAGGCGTACGACGAGGAGATCCTCGGCCGGGTCGGGCTGGACCCGGCGCTGCTGCCCCGGGTGGTGCGGCCCGGGGAGGTGGCGGGCACGGTGCGGGACATCCACGGCCTGCCGTTCTCCAAGGGCACCCTGGTGGCGCCCGGCACCGGTGACAACGCCGCCGCCGCGCTCGGTCTCGGGCTGCGGCCGGGCACCCCGGTGCTGAGCCTCGGCACCTCGGGCACCGTGTACGCGGTCTCCCGGCACCGTCCCGCCGACCCGTCTGGGACGGTGGCCGGTTTCGCGGACGCGCGCGGCGACTGGCTGCCGCTGGCCTGCACCCTCAACTGCACGCTCGCCGTGGACCGCGTCGCCGCCCTGCTGGGCCTGGACCGGGAGGCCGTCGAGTCCGGCGGCACCGCCACCCTGCTCCCCTACCTGGACGGTGAACGGACGCCCGACCTGCCGCACGCCTCCGGGCTGCTGCACGGGCTGCGCCACGACACCACGGCCGGGCAGCTGTTGCAGGCCGCCTACGACGGCGCCGTGCATTCCCTGCTGGGCGCGCTGGACCTGGTCCTCGACCGCGACGCCGACCCCGCCGCTCCGCTGCTGCTGATCGGCGGCGGGGCCCGGGGCACGGCCTGGCAGCGGACGGTACGGCGGCTGTCGGGTCGGCCGGTGCGGGTGCCGGAGGCCGGGGAGCTGGTCGCGCTGGGTGCCGCGGCGCAGGCGGCGGGGCTGCTGACCGGCGAGGACCCGGCCGCGGTCGCCCGCCGCTGGAAGACCGCCGACGGGCCGCTCCTGGAGGCGGTGGACCGCGACGAGGAGACGCTGAACAGGATCTCCGGGGTACTCTCCGACGCGGCCCCGCTGCTGGAGCGGGCACCGCGCAGCCAGTGACGGTGCCGGTGGGCGCCCGCCGGCCCGTACCGACCGGCCGACCTGCTGGCCCACACCGACCGAGGAACGACGCAGGCATGACCGCACCGCCGTACGAGCCGCACCCGGCCGGTTCAGGACACACGCCACACGCGCCGTACCGGGCCGGTTCGGAACACACGCCGTACGAGCCCCGGCCATCGGCGGCCCCGGAGCGTGCACTGCCGGACACCCAGCAGGGGATGCGCCGCCGCAATCTCGCCCGGGTGCTGCGCACCGTCAGCGCCGAGGGGCCGTTGTCGCGGGCGGCGGTCGCCTCGCGGATCGGGCTGACCCGGGCGGCGGTGTCCACCCTCGTCGACGAACTCGTCCGCGCGGGGCTGCTGGAGGAACTGGGTCCCGAGCGGCCCGGCCGGGTGGGCCGCCCCGGTTCCGCGCTCGCCGTCAGCGGGCGCGGCCCGGCCGGGGTCGGCGCCGAGGTCGGGGTCGACCACCTGGCCGCCTGCGTGGTCGACCTGCGCGGACACGTCCGGGCCCGGGCCGTGCGGCACGGTACGAACCGGGGCCGCTCGCCCGAACCGGTGGCGAAGGATCTCACCGCGCTGATATCCCGGGTCGTCGCCGACGCGGAAGGGCAGGGCCTGTGGCCGGCGGGGCTCGCCGTCGCCGTACCCGGTCTGGTCGCGCGGGACGGCCGTACGGTCGTCCGGGCCCCCAACCTCGGCTGGCACGGCACCGACTTCGGCGCCCTGCTGCCGACCCGCCTCTCCCCGGCCGTGGACAACGAGGCGAACTTCGGCGCCCTCGCCGAACTCCGGCTGGGCGAGGACACCCCGCAGAACTTCCTGCACGTGTCGGCGGAGATCGGCATCGGCGCAGCCGTGGTGGTCGACGGCCGGCTGCTGCGCGGGAGCCGCGGCTTCGCGGGCGAACTCGGGCATGTGCCGGTCGAGCCGGAGGGCCCCGCCTGCCCGTGCGGCGGGCGCGGCTGCCTGGAGCAGTACGCGGGCGAGGAAGCGGTGCTGCGGGCGGCCGGGCTGGCACCGGGCGAGGGCCGCGTCGGGCTGCTCGCCGACCGCGCCGCCGCGGGCGACGAGGACGTACGGCACGCGCTGCGCGATGCCGGCCGGGCGCTCGGGGTCGCCCTGACCGGTGCGGTCAACCTGCTGGATCCCGAAGCGGTGGTGCTCGGCGGCGCGCTGGCCGCACTCGCCCCCTGGCTGCTGCCGTCGCTGGAGTCCGAGCTGGACCGGCGCACCGCGGGCCCGGCGTGCCCGGTGTCCGTGTCCCCGCTGGGCTCCGAGGGACCGCTGCTGGGCGCCGCGCACGCGGTGGTACGTGCCGTCCTCGACGACCCGGCGGCGGTGGCCGAACGCGCCTGAAACCCGGCGCACTTCACTCGTCCGAGTGGCCGAGTTGTCCACAATCCCCCGGACGTCCACGGATCCTCACCGGGCCCTTCTGCGCGATCCCTCGGACCCGTACCGTGATGAACGCGAGGCGCCGTCCGCGAGCAGCCGACGGCGACACGCACCCGGGCGGTCGCACACCGGGGCCCAGGCGTGCGACACCGACCGCGCGTGCGGCACGGGCTCCGCGAGGAGCGACCGGCCATGCGCGAGACTCACCGCCAGCGACGGACACCCCCGACGAAGCCGGAGCATTCCCAAGCACCCGAGGAAACGCTCCCGACGAAGTCGGCGTCCCCGCTCCGAAAGAGGCGTCCGCCACGACGCGTCCCGCACCGGCTCCGCCCTGCTCTGCTCCGCACCTGTTCCACACCGGCTCCGCCCCGTTCCGCACGAGAGAGGTGATCGCCCATGGACCGGCCAGCCCCCCAGCCCAGCAGACGGCGCATCCTGAAAGGCGCCGCCCTCGCCGCCCTCCCCTACGCGTTACTGCCCGCCGCCCGCGCCACCGCACGGCCGCAGGCCGTCGACTATCCGCCCGCCGAGTGGCAGCCGGCGAGCACCTCCAACTACACGGTCTCCGACCGGCCCACCAGTTACGCCATCGACCGGGTGATCATCCACGTCACGCAGGAGACGTACGCCAACACCCTGGCCATCTTCCAGAATCCGCAGAAGCAGGTGTCCGCGCACTACCTCGTCCGGTCGGCGGACGGGCATGTGGCGCAGTGCGTGCGCGAGACCGACATCGCCTGGCACGCGGGCAACTGGTCCTACAACACCCGCAGCGTCGGCATCGAACACGAAGGGTGGGTGGACCAGCCCGAGTACTTCACCGACGCGCTGTACGCGCAGTCGGCCCGGCTCACCGCGACGGTCTGCGACCGGTACGGGATCCCCAAGGACCGCGCGCACATCATCGGGCACTATCAGGTCCCGGGCACGGACCACACCGACCCCGGGCCGAACTGGGACTGGGTCCGCTACATAAGACTGGTCAACCTCGCCTGAGCCCGGCCACACGCCGCCGCTCCACCCCCCCTCGCCACCGAGGCACCGGCAGCGCTGAAGACACGCGGAAGCTCCAGAAGGCATCCGAAAGCACTCGGAGACACCCGGAAGACACCCGAAGGAGTGCGTTTTCCCACCCGTTCCCGCGTCGTCGGTGCCCGGACACCGCGCGGGGTGCCGGCTTCTGGTGCACTGCCGTCAGTCCGGGCACGGTTGACGAGTCATCAGGGGGCACGGTGAGCGGTGCGGCACGGCGTAGCGGCCGGTTCGGGACGGTACTGACGGTTCTCCTGGCCTGTGGCGCACTGGCCGGGCCGGCCCTCGCCGGGCCGGCGCGGGCCGACGGCGCGCGGCGGGCCGAGGAGATCGCGCCGGGCGTCGAGTACCGGGAGTTCGACCTCCCGGCGTCCCACGGGGTGACCCACGCGCATCTGGTCAGCGTCGACCTGGACAAACGGCACGTCCGGATCGGCCTGTTGCGTCCGGGGTCCGTGGCGGCCCGGGCCACGGTGTCCCGGCTGGCCGACGCCCAGGGTGCGGTGGCGGGCGTCAACGGTGACTTCTTCGACATCACCGAGTCCGAGCATCCGGGTGTGGCGGCGACCGGTTCGTCGGTCGGTCCGGAGATCGCGAACGGGAGCGCGCTCAAGGCCGCGGTGCCGCGCGGGCAGCGCTTCGGGCCCGCGCTGCCGCCGGGGGCGGCCACCGAGGACGTGGTCGGCGTGGACACGGGCGGCACGGCCCGCACCGACCGGCTCACGCTGTCCGGTTCGGTGACCACACCGGAGGGGCGGCTCGCGCTCGGCGGGCTCAACCAGTACGCGCTGCCGGTCGGTTCGATCGGCGCGTACACCGGCGAGTGGGGCGCCGTCTCCCGTGCGCGGGCCGTGTGCGGCACCGACACGACCCGCAGCGCGCCGTGCAGCAAGGACACCTACGAGGTGACGGTCCGCGGCGGTCGGGTCGTCGCCACGAGCACCGGGCCGGGCGGCGGCGCGATCCCGGCCGGTACCACGGTGCTGGTGGGCCGCGAGGCGGGAGCGCGGCGACTGCGCGCGCTGCACACGGGCGAAGCGGTGCGGGTGGAGCACCACTTGGTGGCGGCGTCCGGGGTCACGTACGCGTTCGCCGTGGGCGGTTTCCCGGTGCTGCGGGGCGGTGCCGCGCTGCCCGGCCTAGACGCCGCGACGGGGGCCGTGCGCACCGGGGTCGGCATCGCGAGCGGCGGTCACCGGCTGCTGCTCCTGGTCACGGACGGCTCGGCCGAGTACCGCGGTGGCCTCACCGTCGCCGAACTGGCCGCCGAACTGCACCGGTTGGGCGCCGCGGAGGGGTTCGACCTGGACGGGGGCGGTTCCAGCACGCTGGTCGTCCGCAAGCCGGGCAAGGGGGCGGTGAGCGTGCTCAACCATCCGAGCGGGGGTGCCGAGCGGGCGGTCGCCAACGGGGTGGGGGTGTTCTCCGGTTGACGGGCTCCGGTGGGGGCGGGGTCAGGGGTGCAGGCTGCTGACGATCTGGGCGGTGGCGATCAGGCCCTCGTGGATGGTGGGCGCCATGCTGGAGCCGGCCAGGAAGAAGCCGAGCATGCCGCAGACGAGGGCGTGCGAGAACTTCAGGGCGCAGTTGCGTACGAAGATGATCGCCAGGATCGCGAGCAGCAGCACCACCGAGATGGAAATGGCCATCGTCACCCTCCTCCGCCACGCCGGTTTCGCGGCTTTCGGCCGCAAGTGTGGCGTAGCGGAGGGTGCGGCCGGGCGGCTGACGTGTCCGCCGAACGTGTGGTTCACCGGTGGGGCGGCCGCCGGGTCGGGGTCAGGGTGCCTGGAGGTCGACCAGTGCGGCGAGTGCCGCGCGGTGGGCGCCCGCGGTGCCGTAGGCGATCGAGTCCGCCTTGGCCCGCTTGAGGTAGAGGTGGACGGGGTGCTCCCAGGTCATGCCGATGCCGCCGTGCAGTTGCAGCGCCTCCTCGGTGACGTGGACGGCGACGCGGGCCGCGTAGGCCTGGGCGACGGCGACGGCCACGTCGGTGTCCGCTGCGCGGGCGAGCGCGTCGGCCGCGTTGCGGGCGGCGGCCCGCAGGCTCGCGACCTCCAGCCACAGCTGGGCGAGCCGGTGCTTGAGTGCCTGGAAGCCGCCGACGGGCCGGTTGAACTGCCTGCGCTCCTTGAGGTGGCGGACCGTCTCGGTCAGCGCCCACTCGGCGAGGCCGAGTTGTTCGGAGGCGAGCAGTCCGGCACCGGCCCGCAGGGCGCGGCGTACGGCGGGCTCGGCCTCGCCCAGCCGGCGGCCCGGCGCCCCGGCGAGGGAGAGGGTGGCGAGCGGCCGGGTCAGGTCCAGGGAGACCTGGGGTACGACGGTCGCGGCGGCGGCGTCGACGGCGTACAGCCCGCCGTCGTCGGCGGGGACCAGCAGCAGGTCGGCCGCGGCCGCGTCGGCGATCCCGGTCAGCTCACCGTGCAGCGCGCCGCCTTCGAGCCGTACCGGCCTGACCGGGCCGTCCGGCGCGGTGTGCAGGGGGACGGTGAGGACGGCGGTCGTGGTGGCCTGCGCCGACCGGGCGAGCAGGTCGTCGGCGCGGCAGGCCAGGAGCGCCTCGGTGGCCACCACGGCACTGGTCAGATAGGGCACGGGGGCGACCGCGCGTCCCAGTTCCTCCAGGACGACGGCGGCCTCCCGGTGCGTGGCGCCCTGGCCGTCCAGTTCCTCGGGCACCAGCAGGCCCGCGAGTCCCATCGTGCCCGCCAGCGACTTCCACAGCGGCACGTCGTGCGGGGCGTCCGACTCGGTGCGCGCCAGGACGCCCGCCGCGTCGCAGTGGTCCGTGAGCAGGTCGCGGACGGCGGCGCGCAGGGCCTCTTCCTCCTCGGAGTAGAGCAGGTCCGTCATCGGGTGAGGTCCTTCCAGGCGACGTCCTTGTCGGTGCGCGGCTCGGCGGGCAGGCCCAGGACGCGTTCGGCGACGATGTTCAGCAGGATCTCGCTGGTCCCGCCCTCGATGCTGTTGCCCTTGGACCGCAGGTAGCGGTAGCCGGCGTCGCGGCCGGTGAAGTCGACCAGTTCGGGGCGGCGCATGGTCCAGTCGTCGTACAACAGACCTTCTTCGCCGAGGAGTTCGATCTCCAGGCCGCTGATCTCCTGGTTGAGGCGGGCGAAGGCGAGTTTCGTGCCGGAGCCCTCGGGGCCGGGCCGGCCGGCGGCGAGCTGCTGGCGCAGCCGTTCGCCGGTGAGGCGGGCGACCTCGGCCTCCACCCACAGGTCCAGCAGCCGTTGGTGCAGGTCGTGGGTGCGCAGTTCGGGGCGTTCCCGCCAGGCCCTGGCCACCGGGCCGATCATGCCGCCCTCGCGGGGCAGTCGCATGCCGCCGATGGAGACGCGCTCGTTCATCAGGGTGGTCCGGGCGACCCGCCAGCCGTCGCCGGGCTCGCCGAGGCGGCGGGAGTCGGGGATGCGGACGCCGGTCAGGAAGACCTCGTTGAACTCGGCCTCGCCGGTGATCTGGCGCAGCGGGCGGACCTCGACGCCGGGGTCGGTCATGTCGCACAGGAAGTAGGTGATGCCCTGGTGCTTGGGCAGGTCCGGGTCGGTGCGGGCGAGGAGGATGGCCCAGCGGGCGAGGTGGGCGCCGGAGGTCCACACCTTCTGCCCGTCGACCACCCAGGTGTCGCCGTCGCGGACGGCGCGGGTGCCGAGCGCGGCCAGGTCGGAGCCGGCGCCGGGCTCGCTGAACAGCTGGCACCACACTTCCTCCCCGGTCCACAGGGGCCGCAGGTGGCGCCGTTTGTGCTCGTCGGTGCCGTGGCGCAGGAGGGTCGGGGCGGCCATGCCCAGGCCGATGCCGATGCGGCGGGGTTCGTTGTCGGGGGCGCCGGCCGCCGCGAGTTCGGCGTCCACGACGGCCTGGAGCGCACGCGGGGCGCCGAGGCGCCGAGGCCCTCCGGGTAGTGCACCCAGGCCAGTCCGGCGTCGAAGCGGGCCCGCAGGAAGTCCAGGCGGTCCGTGGTCGCGGGCGGGTGCGCGGCCAGCAGTCCGGCGGTGCGCCGGCGCAGTCCGGCCGCGTCGACGCCGCTCCCGGTCATGCGGTGGCCCCGTGCCGCGCCGTGGGCAGTACGGCGACGCGGCCGGTGGTGACGCCGTCGGCGACCCGCTGCACGGCGGCCGCGGCCTCGCTCAGCGGCACCCGCTCGCTCACCAGCGGTTTGATCGCGCCCCGGGCGGCCAGTTCGGTGAGCTGCTCGTGGCAGCGCAGGACCAGCTCGGGGTCCTTGGTGGTGTAGAGGCCCCAGTGCAGGCCGAGGATCGAGTAGTTCTTGACGAGGGCGTGGTTCAGCGCCGGGCTGGGGATGGTCCCGCTGGCGAAGCCGACGACCACGATCCGGCCCTCGAAGGCGACGGTCTTGGCGGACTGGGTGTAGGCCGCGCCGCCGACCGGGTCGTAGACCACATCGGCGCCCCGGCCGCCGGTGGCCTCCTTGACGGCGGCGACGACGTCCTGGCCGTGCCGGTCGATCACGACGTCGCAGCCCAGCTCACGGGCGACCCGCGCCTTGCCGGGGCCGCCGACGACACCGATGACCGTGGCGCCGGCCGCCTTGCCCAGCTGGACGGCCGCGCTGCCGACCCCGCCGGCGGCGGCCTGCACGAGCAGCGTCTCGCCGGCCTCCAGGCGGGCCCGGCGGTGCAGGCCGAACCAGCCCGTCTGGTAGCCGATGTGCAGGGCCGCCGCCTCGGCGTCGTCCAGGGCCTCGGGGGCGGGCAGCAGCGCGGCGGCCTCGGCGACGGCGTACTGCGCGAAGCCGCCGTACGGCAGTGCCGGGGTGGCCAGCACCCGGCGGCCGTCCTCGGTCTCGCCGCAGATCTCCACGCCCGGCGTGAACGGCAGCGGGGGCCGCACCTGGTACTGGCCCCGGCACAGCAGCGCGTCCGGGAAGTTGACGTCGGCGGCCCGCACCCGCAGCAGCACCTGGCCCTCACCGGGCACCGGCGGCTCGGTCTCCTCCAGCCGCATCACCTCGTGCGGCTCGCCGTTCTCGTGCACTCGCCATGCCTGCATGCGCCGCCTCCACGGGACCGCGTTCCTCGAACCTGGGGTCGTTCGCATACTAAGCAGTCGCTTGCCCCTGGCGGAACACCGTGGGTCAGTCCGCTTCGCCGTGCCGCGAGGGCCGCGCCCGCACGTGCATCCGCTCGCCCTGCGGCCCGAACAGGCTCAGGAACTCCACGGGCCCCTCCCCCGTCGACCCGAACCAGTGCGGCACCCGCGTGTCGAACTCGGCCGCCTCCCCGGCGCCGAGCACCACGTCGTGCTCGCCCAGCACGATCCGCAGCCTCCCGGACAGCACGTACAGCCACTCGTACCCCTCGTGGCTGCGGGGCTCCGGCTCCAGCTTGCGCTGCGGTTCGAGCACCTTGTACGCCTGGAGTCCGCCCGGCTGCCGGGTCAGCGGCCAGTGGGTGCGCCCGCCGCGCACGATCGGCTTGGCCCGCACCCGCGGGTCCCCGACCGGCGGCGCGCCGACCAGTTCGTCGAGCGGGACCTGATGGGCCTGTGCGATCGGCAGCAGCAGTTCCAGGCTGGGCTTGCGCAGGCCGGACTCCAGCCGGGAGAGGGTGCTGACGGAGATTCCGGTCGTCTCGGAGAGCGCCGCCAGCGTCACCTCCCGTTCCTTGCGCAGCCGCCGCAGCCTCGGTCCCACACCTGCCAGTACGTCGTCCGTGGTCATGACGCCATTGCAGAATCAGCAAAGAGTTTTGTCAATCCGGCAGGTTCCGGGCCACCGTCGGACGGGAGAGGGAGGTGGTCATCGTGACCGAGCACGCGGAAGAGAACGAGAAGGCCGGGGGCGCCGGGAGCATGGAATGCGGCGCCGGGTCGTACGAGGTGGTCGTCGTCGGAGGCGGCGCGGCCGGGCTGTCGGCCGCGCTGGTCCTCGGCCGGGCCCGGCGCCGCACCCTGGTGGTGGACGCGGGCGAGCCGCGCAACGCGCCCGCCGCGCACATGCAGGGCTACTTGTCCCGGGACGGCATGTCACCGGCCGAGTTCCTGGCCGTCGGCCGCGCGGAGATCGCGCGCTACGGCGTCGAGCTGGTGCGGGACCGGGCGGTGGACGCCGTACGGGACCGGGACGGGGAGTTCGACGTGACCCTGGCTGGCGGGCGCACCGTGCACGCCCGCCAGCTGGTCGTCGCCACCGGGCTGAAGGACGAGCTGCCCGCGGTCCCCGGCCTGGCCGGCCGCTTCGGCCGGGACGTGCTGCACTGCCCCTACTGCCACGGCTGGGAGGTGCGCGACCAGGCCTTCGGGGTGCTCGCCACCACCCCGATGAGCGTGCACCAGGCGCTGATGGTGAGCCAGTGGTCCAAGGACGTCACGCTCTTCCTGCACCGGCTCGCCGAGGACGAGCTGACCGACGGCGACCTGCGCAGGCTCGCCGCGGCCGGGGTCCGGGTGGTGCCCGGCGAGGTGGCGGAGGTCCTCGTCGAGGACGACCGGCTGACCGGGGTCAGGCTCGCGGACGGGACCGCGCACGCGCGCGAGGTGCTGTTCGCCGCGCCACGCCCGGTGCCGGGCGACGGCCTGCTGCGGCGGCTGGGCGCCGAGCTGCGCGAGACGCCGTTCGGCGCCTACCCGGTGATCGACGAGCGCGGTCTGACGACCGTACCGGGACTGTGGGCGGCCGGGAACGCGAGCGGCTTCGCCGAGCAGGTGATCAACGCGGCCAGCCGGGGCTACCGGGCCGGGTCGGCGATCAACGGGGAGCTGCTCTTCGCCGACCTGGACGCGGCCGTCGCGCGCGGCCGCGCCTGAGACCGCCCGTTCGGATCCGCAGGTGTGGAGGCGGCCTGGGCGGTGCACCATGACTGCATGTTGCTCGCCCGGCTGGCCCAGGTCTCGCGCGCGGTCACGGACACCTCGGCGCGGTCCCGCAAGACCGCCCTGCTCGCGGAGCTGTTCCGGGAGGCGGAGGCGGACGACGTCCCGGTGGTGATCCCGTATCTGGCGGGGCGGCTGCCGCAGGGGCGGCTCGGCGTGGGCTGGAAGGTGCTCGGCCGCCGCATCCCCCCGGCCGCCGCACCTTCCCTGACCGTGCGCGAGGTGGACGCCCGGCTCGGGGAACTCGGGAAGGTCTCCGGGCCGGGATCGCAGGCCGAACGCGCGCGGATCGTCGGCGAGCTGATGGGCGCGGCCACCGAGGACGAGCAGCGGTTCCTGCTGGGGCTGCTGACCGGGGAGGTCCGGCAGGGGGCGCTGGAGGCGGTCGCCGTCGAGGGACTGGCCGCGGCGACGGACACGCCGGCGGCGGACGTACGGCGGGCCGTGATGCTGGCCGGATCGCTCCAGACGGTGGCGCGGACGCTGCTCGCGGACGGCCCGGCGGCACTGGAGCGGTTCCGGCTCACCGTGGGCCGTCCCGTCCTGCCGATGCTGGCGCACAGCGCCTCCTCGGTGGCGGAGGCGGTGGAGAAGCTGGGCGCGTGCGCCGTGGAGGAGAAACTGGACGGCATCCGGGTCCAGGTGCACCGCGACGGCGACACGGTACGCGTGCACACCCGCACCCTGGACGACATCACCGACCGGCTGCCCGAAGTGACCGCGGCGGCCCTCGCGCTGCCCGGTGAGCGGTTCGTCCTGGACGGCGAGGTGCTGTCCTTCACACCCGAGGGCCGCCCGCGCACCTTCCAGGAGACCGCCGGGCGCGTCGGCTCCCGGCTGGACGTGGCCACGGCCGCCGAGGCGGTGCCGGTCGCGCCGGTGTTCTTCGACGCGCTGTCGGTCGACGGCCGCGACCTGCTCGACCTGCCGTTCGCCGAGCGGCACGCCGAGCTGGCCCGGCTGGTCCCGGAGCCGATGCGGGTCCGGCGCGCCCTGGTCGCCGGTCCCGAGGACACCGGGCGGGCGGAGGACTTCCTCGCCGAGACCCTGGAGCGCGGCCACGAGGGCGTGGTCGCCAAGGCCCTCGACGCCCCCTACAGCGCGGGCCGGCGCGGCGCGTCCTGGCTGAAGGTCAAGCCGGTGCACACCCTGGACCTGGTGGTACTGGCCGCCGAGTGGGGCCACGGCCGCCGCACCGGCAGGCTCTCCAACCTGCACCTGGGCGCCCGCACCGCCGACGGCGGTCTCGCGATGCTCGGCAAGACCTTCAAGGGCATGACCGACGCCCTGCTGGCCTGGCAGACCGAGCGGCTGCGGGAGCTGGCCGTGGAGGAACGGAGCTGGGGCGTGATCGTCCGTCCGGAGCTGGTCGTGGAGATCGCCTACGACGGCCTCCAGCGGTCCACCCGCTACCCGGCCGGTGTCACCCTGCGCTTCGCCCGTCTCGTGCGCTACCGCGAGGACAAGCGCCCCGAGGACGCGGACACCGTGGAGACGCTGCTGGCCGCGCACCCCGGAGTGCGGCCGTGAGGGAGGGACGGAGCCGGCACAGCGCCGGGCTGCTGCTGTTCCGGCGCACCGGCGACGGCCTGGAGGTGCTGCTCGGTCACATGGGCGGCCCCTTCTGGGCCCGGCGCGAGGCGGGGGCGTGGACCGTGCCCAAGGGCGAGTACCAGCCGGACGAACCCGCCTGGCAGGCGGCCCGCCGCGAGTTCCAGGAGGAGCTGGGCCTGCCGCCGCCCGACGGCGAGGCGGTGCCGCTCGGCGAGGTCCGGCAGGCGGGCGGCAAGACCGTGACCGTCTGGGCGGTCGAGGGCGACCTCGACCCGGCGGCGGTCGTCCCCGGCACGTTCACGATGGAGTGGCCGCCGCGGTCCGGGCGGACGCGGGAGTTCCCCGAGCTGGACCGGGTGGCGTGGCTCGGCACGGACCGGGCGCGCGAGCTGATCGTCACGGCCCAGAGCGCGTTTCTGGACCGGCTGGCTGAGCACTCGCCCCGGTAGGAGGCCGCACGCGTTGCGGCGGGCACCGCGGCGCGCGAAGGTCGAAGCACAGCCCGCCCCCAGGGAGGTCAGCCATGTCCATCGCCACGGTGAACCCGGCCACCGGCGAGACGCTCAAGACGTACCGGGCCATGGGCGAGGAGGAGACCGAACGCCGGCTCCAGCTCGCCGAGGCCACCTTCCGCACGTACCGGACGACGTCCTTCGCCGAGCGGGCGGGCATGCTGCTGCGGGCCGCCGACCTGCTCGACGAGGACCAGGCGGAGATCGGCCGGGTGATGACCACCGAGATGGGCAAGCCGGTGGCGCAGGCGCGCGCGGAGGCCGCGAAGTGCGCCAAGGCGATGCGCTGGTACGCCGAGCACGCCGAGGAGCTGCTCGCCGACGAGGAGCCGGCCGCCGCCGACGTCAAGGACTCCGGCGCCTCGCGCGCCCTGGTCCGCTACCGGCCGCTGGGCCCGGTGCTCGCGGTGATGCCGTGGAACTTCCCGCTGTGGCAGGTGGTCAGGTTCGCCGCGCCCGCGCTGATGGCCGGGAACGTCGGCCTGCTCAAGCACGCGTCGAACGTGCCGCAGACCGCCCTGTACCTGGAGGACCTGTTCCACCGGGCGGGCTTCCCCGAGGGCTGTTTCCAGACGCTGCTGATCGGTTCCGGCGCGGTCGACGACATCCTGCGCGACGAGCGGGTGAAGGCGGCCACGCTGACCGGGAGCGAGCCGGCCGGGCGGGCCGTGGCCGCCACCGCCGGCGAGATGATCAAGAAGACGGTGCTGGAGCTGGGCGGCAGCGACCCGTTCGTCGTGATGCCCTCGGCCGACCTGGACCGGGCCGCCGAGGTGGCGGTGACCGCGCGGGTGCAGAACAACGGGCAGTCCTGCATCGCCGCCAAGCGGTTCATCGTGCACACCGACGTCCACGACGCCTTCGCCGAGCGTTTCGCGGCCGGCATGAAGGCCCTGAAGGTCGGCGACCCGATGCGGGAGGAGACCGAGGTGGGGCCGCTGGCCAGTGAGCGGGGCCGGGCCGATCTGGAGGAGCTGGTCGACGACGCCAGGCGCGGCGGGGCGAGCGTGCTGTGCGGCGGCGAACGGCCCGCCGGACCCGGCTGGTACTACCCGCCGACCGTGCTGGCCGGCATCACCCGCGAGATGCGCGTCCACCGCGAGGAGGCGTTCGGGCCGGTCGCCACGCTCTACCGGGCGGCCGACCTGGACGAGGCGGTGCTCATCGCCAACGACTCGCCGTTCGGGCTGAGTTCCAACGTGTGGACCCGGGACGAGGCGGAGGTCGACCGGTTCGTACGGGACCTGGAGGCGGGCGGGGTCTTCTTCAACGGGATGACCGCCTCGCATCCGGCGCTGCCGTTCGGCGGGGTCAAGCGGTCGGGGTACGGGCGTGAGCTGTCCGGGCACGGAATCCGCGAGTTCTGCAACATCACCACGGTATGGCACGGAGCGTGAGGCTTCCACGGCTACGATCCCTTTCGTGAACCGCGAAGTGACACTCCCTCTGATCGTCGACGACCGCGGTACCTTGCAGGTGGCCGCGGCCGATGTGAGCAAGCTGCTGCGGACGGTCGGCGGCCGGTGGCTGCGCCTGGTGGAGGCCGGGCAGGAGAACCTCGACGAGGACACGGTGGCCGCCCTCACCATCGAACTGGCCAAACTGGCCGACCGGATCGACGTGGCCTGCATCGCGCACAGCAGCGGAGCGGCTTCGTCCGGGTGAGCCGGGTGTGTGTGGGGGGGCCGGGTGAGCGGGGGCGGCCGTCCTCGCCGGTGACCGTCCGGCCCCTGCGGGGGCCCGTGAAGTCCGCGCCGCGTGCCCTCTCCGCGCCGCGTGCCCTCTCCGCGCCGCGTGCGCTCCCCGCGACGCGTGCCCGCCCCGCCCCGCCTGCCTGCCTGCCTGCCTGCCTGCCTGCCTGCCTGCCTGCCTGCCACGTGCCCTCCCCTCGTCGCCGGCGATCACTCCCCCTTTCGTGTCCCCGGCCCCGCCGGCACGGCGCGCGCCTCCCTGGCCGCCGTGCCGTCGACGGGCGCCGGATCAGGCCGGTCCCCCGACGTGCTTCAGCTGTCCGGCGCGACGCCGTTGACCAGCGCTTTCCCCGTCCCCGCGAGTGGCCCCGCCGCCGCCCGTGCGCCGCCCGGCGGGCCGTGCCGCCCGGCCCCCTCGTCGCCGGATTGGAGTAGTCCGGCGAGAGATCGTCGCTCTCCCGGGTGATCGTGGGTGGACCACCCTTCTGGGTGCACCACCCTCTGTCCGGGGGGCTACCGGCCTTCCGGAAGGCGAAAGCAGGCACGGATCATGGCGACTTTGTGCAGGCCCTCGGTGTCCGTCCCAGAGCACGTGATCACCATGGAGGAGACGCTGCGGCTCGCGCGCTCCCACCACGCGGACCACCCGCAACTCCCGCTGGCTCTGCGGCTGATCGAGAACACCGGCGTGCGTACCCGGCACATCGTGCAGCCCATCGAGGAGACCCTCCAGCACCCGGGCTTCGAGGACCGCAACAAGCTCTACGAGCGTGAGGCGAAGGCCCGGGTCCCCGCGGTCATCCAGCGGGCGCTCGACGACGCGGAACTCCTGACCACCGACATCGACGTCATCATCTACGTCTCGTGCACGGGCTTCATGATGCCCTCGCTCACGGCGTGGCTGATCAACGAGATGGCCTTCGACTCGACGACCCGTCAGATACCCATAGCCCAGCTGGGCTGCGCGGCCGGCGGTGCGGCGATCAACCGGGCCCACGACTTCTGCACGGCCTACCCGGACGCCAACGCGCTCATCGTGGCCTGCGAGTTCTGCTCGCTGTGCTACCAGCCCACCGACCTCGGTGTGGGCTCGCTGCTCTCCAACGGCCTGTTCGGCGACGGCATCGCCGCCGCCGTGGTCCGCGGCACCGGCGGCACCGGCGTCCGGCTGGAGCGCAACGGCTCCTACCTCATCCCCAAGACCGAGGACTGGATCGCGTACGACGTCCGGGCGACCGGCTTCCACTTCCTGCTGGACAAGCGGGTGCCCACCACGATGGAGCCGCTCGCCCCGGCGCTCCAGGACCTGGCGGGCCTCCACGGCTGGGACGCGTCCGACCTCGACTTCTACGTCATCCACGCGGGCGGCCCGCGCATCCTCGACGACCTCAGCAAGTTCCTGAAGGTCGAACCGCACGCGTTCCGGTTCAGCCGGGCCACGCTCACCGAGTACGGCAACATCGCCAGCGCCGTCGTCCTGGACGCGCTGCGCAGGCTGTTCGACGAGGGCGGCGTCGAGGACGGGGCGCGCGGGCTGCTCGCCGGATTCGGTCCCGGCATCACCGCGGAGATGTCCCTCGGCAACTGGCAGATCGGGGACGGCTCATGACCGACACGACCGAGACGGCCCTCACCGGGCCGGACGCCCTCGCCGGCGGGCGGTGCCCGGTGCGGCACTGGCCGGCGCTCGATCTCACCGGCGTCGACTTCGACCCGGTGCTGGCCGAGCTGATGGAGGAGGGCCCGGTCACCCGCATCGAGCTGCCCAACGGCGAGGGCTGGGCCTGGCTGGTGACCCGCATGGACGATGTGCGGCTGGTCGCCAACGACCCGCGGTTCGGCCGCGAGGCCGTCATGGACCAGCAGGTCACCCGGCTCGCGCCGCACTTCATCCCGTCCCGCGGCGCGGTCGGCTTCCTCGACCCGCCCGACCACACCCGGCTGCGCCGCTCGGTCGCCCCCGCCTTCACGGCGCGGGGGGTCGGGCGGGTGCGGGACAGCTCCCGGCGGATGCTGGACGAGCTGGTCGACCAGCTGATCGCGGCCGGTCCGCCCGCCGACCTCACCGAGACGGTGCTGAGCCCCTTCCCCATCGCGGTGATCTGCGAGCTGATGGGCGTCCCGGCCGCCGACCGGCACGGCATGCACACCTGGACCCAGCTGATCCTGTCCTCCTCGCACGGCGCCGACGTCAGCGAGCAGGCCAAGGAGGAGATGGGCGCGTACTTCGCGGAGCTGATCGACGCGCGCGTGGACAGCTCGGAGGAGGACGTGGCCTCGCTGCTCGGCGCCGCCGTGGGCCGCCGCGAGATCACCCTGCGGGAGGCCGTGGGTCTGGCGGTCCTGCTGCAGATCGGCGGCGAGGCGGTCACCAACAACAGCGGGCAGATGTTCTACCTGCTGCTGACCCGCCCGGACCTGGCCGAGAGGCTGCGCGCCGACGCGTCGGTCCGCCCGCAGGCCATCGACGAACTGCTGCGCTTCATCCCGCACCGCAACGCGGTCGGGCTGTCCCGGATCGCCCTGGAGGACGTGGAGATCAAGGGGGTGCGGGTCCGGGCCGGTGACCCGGTCTATGTGTCGTACCTGGCCGCCAACCGCGACCCGGAGGTCTTCCCGGACCCGGAGACGGTCGACTTCTCGCGCAGCCCCAACCCGCATGTGGCGTTCGGTTTCGGCCCGCACTACTGTCCCGGCGGCCAGCTGGCCAGGATGGAGTCCGAGCTGCTGGTGGACGCGCTGCTGGACCGGCTGCCCGGGCTGCGGCTCGCGGTGCCGGCGGATCAGGTGCCGTTCCGCAAGGGCGCGTTGATCCGCGGGCCCGAGGCCCTGCCCGTGGCGTGGTGAGCGCCCATGACGACGATCGAGCCGCAGATCCCGGCGATCGAGGGACCCCCGGTCACCGCGGTGGACGGGCTGCTCGTGCCACCGGGCCACGGCCGGGTCGTCGAGACGGCCGCCCAGCGCGTGACCTTCAAGGTGACCGGCTCGCACTCGCGGACGGCCTCCACCTTCGAGGTGGAGGTCCCCCCGGGGTTCGACGTGGGCGCTCATGTGCACACCCGCAGCGAGGAGTTGTTCTACGTCCTTGAGGGCGAGCTGGACGTGCTCGCGTTCGAGCCGCGGGTGCGCACGTCCGAGGGCTGGCAGCGGTGGGAGTCCCGCTCCGGCGACCGCGTGGTGCGGGCCACGCCCGGCACGGTCATCGTCGTGCCGCCGGGCTGCCCGCACGCGTTCGCCAACCCGACCGGCACTCCGGCGAAGATGTTCTTCCAGGCGTCGCCGCCGCCCGACCACGAGCGGTACTTCGAGGAACTCCTGGAGATCCTGGACAGCGGCGGTCCGCCGGACCACGCGGCGATCGAGGCGCTGCGCAAGCGCTACGACATCGAGCAGCTGACACCGCTCAGACACCGCTGACCGCCGGCCCGGCACACCGATGCGCTCCGCCCGCACCTGCCGGGCGGGGCGCACGCGTGCCACGGGCTGGGGTCTTTCGTTTGGATCCGGCATGATCCGAACGAGCGGCCCTAGCGGATCGGCAGGCCCGAGATCGTCCGGGAGATCACCAGGCGCTGGATCTCGCTGGTGCCCTCGAAGATGGTGTAGATCGCGGCGTCGCGGTGCATGCGCTCCACCGGGTACTCCCGGGTGTAGCCGTTGCCGCCGAGGATCTGGATCGCCTGGGCGGTGACCTTCTTGGCGGTCTCGCTGGCGAACAGCTTGGACATCGAACCCTCGGCGGCGGTGAACCGCTTGCCGTTGACCGCCATCCAGGAGGCCCGCCACACCATCAGGCGGGCCGCGTCGACGGCGGTGGCCATGTCGGCGAGCTGGAAGGCCACGCCCTGGTTGTCGATGATCGGCCGGCCGAACTGCTCGCGGGTCCTGGCGTAGTCGAGGGCGACCTCGTACGCGGCCCGGGCGGTGCCCACGGCCATGGCGCCGACGGCGGGGCGGGACGCCTCGAAGGTGGCCATCGCCGCGTTCTTCACGCGCTCGCCGCCCGTCCTGGCCTTCTCCCGGGCCCGGGCCAGGCGCTCGTCCAGCTTCTCCTTGCCGCCGAGCAGGCAGGAGCCGGGGACGCGCACGTTGTCGAGGATGACCTCGGCGGTGTGCGAGGCGCGGATGCCGTGCTTCTTGAACTTCTGCCCCTGGGAGCAGCCCGGGGTGTCCGGCGGGATGATGAAGGAGGCGTGGCCCTTGGAGCCCAGCTCCGGGTCGACCGAGGCGACGACCACATGGACGTTGGCGATGCCGCCGTTGGTCGCCCAGGTCTTGGTGCCGTTGATCACCCACTCGTCCTTGGCCTCGTCGTAGACGGCGCGGGTGCGCATCGAGGCCACATCGGAGCCGGCGTCCGGCTCGGAGGAGCAGAAGGCGGCCACCTTGACGTCGTTGGCGTCGCCGTACATCTGCGGGATCCAGGTGCCGATCTGCTCCTCGGTGCCGTTGGCGAGGACGCCGACGGCGGCCAGGCCGGTGCCGACGATCGACAGGGCGATGCCTGCGTCGCCCCAGAACAGCTCCTCCATGGCCATCGGGATGCCGAGACCGGTGGCGTCGAAGTACTGCTGGGCGTAGAAGTCCAGGGAGTAGATGCCGACCTTGGCGGCCTCCTGGATGACCGGCCAGGGAGTCTCCTCACGCTCGTCCCATTCGGCGGCCGCGGGGCGGATCACATCGGCGGCGAAGCCGTGGAGCCAGTCCCGGACCTCCTTCTGTTCGTCGTTGAGCTCCATGGTGAACTCGGCCATGTCCCCTCCAGTGGCACACGCGAGGTGGCGTTACTTGCGGTAACCGTACTGTGTTACCGATCAGTAGGAAAAGTCAAGCCCCGCACGGTCCCTCGGCCGCCCGTTCGAGGTCGAGGCCACCGTCAGTGTTACTTTGCGCAGGCGTCACCGATTCAGCACGGGTGGGGAGACACCATGGACACCACGCAGCGGACCGATCAGCAGCGGTCCGCCGACCGCAGACGGCGCGAGCTGCTGGAGGCCGCCGACCGGGTGGTGCTGCGCGACGGCCCGCACGCCTCGATGAACGCGATCGCCGCCGAGGCCGGCATCACCAAACCGATCCTCTACCGCCACTTCGGCGACAAGGGCGGCCTGTACGCCGCCCTCGCCCAGCGGCACACCGACGCCCTGCTCGACTCGCTGCGGGCCGCCCTCGACGCCCCCGCAGAGCGGCGCGAGCGCGTCGAGGCCACGCTGGACACCTACCTCGCCGCCATAGAGGCCCGCCCGCAGGTGTACCGGTTCCTGATGCATCCGGCCGAGGGCGGCCAGGGCGGCGAGGCGGGCTTCGACGTCGGCAAGCACTCGGCGCCGCTGCTGCGCCGGATGGGCGAGGAGCTGGCCCAGGTCGTCGAGGAGCGCCTCGACCTCGGCCCGGGCACCCAGCTGCTGGCCCGGGTCTGGGGCCACGGCATCGTCGGCATGATGCACGCGGCCGGCGACTGGTGGCTGGGCGAGCGCCCCTGCTCGCGGGCGGAGCTGGTGCGCGGCCTCGCCGACCTGCTCTGGGGCCGGCTCGCGGCGGCCGGCGACAAGCCCGGCGGCCCGGGGTTCTGATCCAGGATTCCGGCCCGGGGTCCCGGCCCCGTCCCGGCGCACCGCCCCGCGCCGCTCACCCCCGGCGGCCCCAGGGCGCCCGCGCCGCCTTCGCCAGCACCCGGCGGCGGCCGCGGTCTGTGAGGTGATCCACATAAAGGCGGCCGTCCAAGTGGTCGCACTCGTGTTGCAGGCACCGGGCGAAGAAGCCCGTCCCGTCCACGGTGACCGGCTCCCCGGCCGCCGTGAAGCCCTCCACCACCGCGTGGTCGTGGCGTTCGGCGCCCGCCTCCAGGCCCGGCAGCGACAGGCACCCCTCCGGCCCCCGCAGCACGATGCCGTCCGCCGCCACCAGCCGCGGGTTCACCACATGCCCCAGATGCCGTACGTCCTCGTCGTCCGGGCAGTCGTAGACGAACACGCGCAGCGCCTCGCCGACCTGATTCGCGGCCAGTCCCACCCCTTGCGCGGCGTACATCGTGGCGAACAAGTCCTCGACGAGCGCGGCGAGTTCGGGGCCGAAGTCGGTGACCTCCCGGCAGGGCGCGCGCAGGGCCTCGCCGCCGAGCAGGGTGAGGGGCCGTACGCGCCCGCGGGCGCCGGGGATCGAGCGGTGTCGCATGGCGGCAAGGGTACGGTCCTCCTGCACGCGCGAACGGCGCGCGGGCGCCGTGACGGTCCGGAATTCGGGTGCGTGAACGGATCTCGATAGGCTGAGGTCCACACCACGTTGCCGGATGGCTTTGGCGCGGCGCGTACGCAAGGAGGATCGAGAACTGATGGCAGGCAACTCGGACCCGCTCACGCCGCGGGCCAAGCTGGCCGTGACCGCGGGCAAGGCGGTCGCGGCGGCATCGCGCGCCGCGGGGCGCGGCAGCGGTTCGGTGATCGGCGGCCGGGTGGCGCTCAAACTCGACCCCGACCTGCTGGCCCGGCTCGCCCAGCACCTGGACGTCGTCCTGGTGTCGGCGACCAACGGCAAGACCACCACCACCCGGCTGATCGCCGAGGCGCTGCGCGCCGCGGGCCCGGTGGTCTCCAACGCGCTCGGCGCCAACATGCCGGCCGGCATCACCTCGGCGCTGGCGGGCGGCTCGGACGCGAAGTTCGCGGTGATCGAGGTCGACGAGAAGTATCTCGCGGGCGTGGCCCGGGACACCGACCCCAAGTGCATCGCGCTGCTGAACCTCTCCCGCGACCAGCTGGACCGGGCCGCCGAGACCCGGATGCTCGCGGAGAACTGGCGCGAGGGCCTGGCCGGCTCCAAGGCCGTCGTCGTCGCCAACTGCGACGACCCGCTGGTGGTGTGGGCCGCGTCCTCCTCCCCCAACGTGATCTGGGTGGCCGCCGGCCAGATGTGGAAGGACGACGCCTGGTCCTGCCCGGCCTGCGGCGGTGTGATGCAACGGCCGGGCGACGACTGGTACTGCGGCGAGTGCGGCTTCCGCCGGCCCACGCCCAGCTGGGCCCTGTCCGGCGACCACGTCCTGGACCCGCACGGTTCGGCCTGGCCGATCCACCTCCAGCTGCCGGGCCGCGCCAACAAGGCCAACGCCACCTCGTCCGCGGCCGTCGCCGCCGTCTTCGGGGTGCCGCCGCAGGTGGCGCTGGAGCGGATGTACCAGGTGCAGGCGGTCGCCGGACGCTATGACGTCGTCCAGTTCCAGGGCCGCGACCTGCGCCTGCTGCTGGCGAAGAACCCGGCCGGCTGGCTGGAGACCTTCTCGCTGATCGACCCGCCGCCCACCCCGGTGATCCTGTCGGTGAACGCGCGCGGCGCCGACGGCACCGACACCTCCTGGCTGTGGGACGTCGACTACACCCGTCTGACCGGCCACCCGCTCCTCGTGATCGGTGACCGGAAGCTGGACCTCGCGGTGCGGCTGGAGGTGGCGAACCAGCACTTCCAGGTCTGCGACTCCCTCGACCAGGCCGTGCAGCAGGCGCCGCCCGGGCGGATCGAGGTCATCGCCAACTACACCGCGTTCCAGGACCTGCGCCGCCGCGTCGGCAACTGATCACGGAGGACGACCACTTCATGAGCGACAACCAACTGCGGCTGGTGTGGATCTACCCTGACCTGCTGAGCACCTACGGCGACCAGGGCAACGCACTCGTCCTGGAACGCCGGGCCCGGCAGCGCGGCCTGGACGTGGCCCGGCTCGACGTGCGCAGCGACCAGCCGATCCCCACCTCCGGTGACATCTACCTGATCGGCGGCGGCGAGGACCGGCCGCAGCGGCTGGCGGCCGAGCGGCTGCGCCGCGACGGCCACCTGTACCAGGCCGTGCAGAACGGGGCCATCGTCTTCTCGGTGTGCGCCGGCTACCAGATCCTCGGGCACGAGTTCGTCAACGACCTCGGCCAGCGCGAGCCCGGCCTCGGCCTGCTCGACGTGGTGTCGGTGCGCGGCGAGGGCGAGCGGTGCGTCGGCGACGTGCTGGGCGACATCGACCCCCGGCTCGGCCTGCCGCCGCTGACCGGTTTCGAGAACCACCAGGGCGTCACCCACCTCGGCCCGACCGCCCGTCCGCTCGCCCAGGTCCGGGTGGGCCGGGGCAACGGCACCGGCGACGGCACCGAGGGCGCGTACAACGACACCGTCTTCGGCACGTACATGCACGGGCCGGTGCTGGCCCGCAACCCGCTGATCGCGGACCTGCTGCTGAAGCTGGCGCTCGACGTCAACGCGCTGCCGCCGACGGACGACCGCTGGTACGAGGCGCTGCGGGACGAGCGCATCGCGGCGGCGCAGCAGCCCGCGTAGCACCCACGGGTGTCCGGGCCGGGCGGAGCGGGTCTCCCGTGCCCGGCGCCACCTCGCGTACACCGGCCCGTCGGCACGGCGCAACCAGCCCGTCTGACGGGCCGTACGCACAGGTGAGCGGGGTCGTCCAGCAGGCGGACGCCTGGTTCGGACCTGCCGCCCGGTGCCGCTAGGGTGGCGGGGATCGAGCCGGACAGCGCGGTCCGGTCCCGGCCCACGTGGAGAAAGTTGTTCGGGCTATGCGCATTGGTGTCCTCACGTCCGGCGGCGACTGCCCCGGCCTGAACGCCGTCATCCGGTCCGTCGTGCACCGCGCCGTCGCCGACCACGGCGACGAGGTCATCGGCTTCCGGGACGGCTGGAAGGGCCTCCTGGAGTGCGACTACCTCAAGCTCGACCTCGACGCCGTCGGCGGCATCCTGGCCCGCGGCGGCACCATCCTCGGCTCCTCCCGGGTCCGCCCCGAGCAGCTGCGCGACGGGGTGGAGCGGGCCCGGGGCCATGTGCGGGAGCTGGGGCTCGACGCGATCATCCCGATCGGCGGTGAGGGCACCCTCAAGGCGGCCCGGCTGCTGTCCGACAACGGCCTGCCCATCGTCGGCGTGCCCAAGACCATCGACAACGACATCGCGGTCACCGACGTCACCTTCGGTTTCGACACCGCGGTGACCGTGGCCACCGAGGCCCTGGACCGGCTGAAGACCACCGCCGAGTCCCACCAGCGGGTGCTGATCGTGGAGGTCATGGGCCGGCACACGGGCTGGATCGCGCTCCAGTCCGGCATGGCGGCCGGCGCCCACGCCGTCGTCGTCCCCGAACGGCCCTTCGACATCGGGGAACTGACCCGGAAGGTCGGCGAGCGGTTCGCGGCGGGCAAGCGGTTCGCGATCGTCGTGGCCGCCGAGGGCGCCAAACCGCTGCCCGGCACCATGGACTTCGACGAGGGCGGCAAGGACATCTACGGCCACGAGCGGTTCGCCGGCATCGCCCGGCAGCTCTCCGTGGAGCTGGAGGAGCGCCTGGGCAAGGAGGCCCGGCCGGTCATCCTCGGGCACGTCCAGCGCGGCGGCACCCCGACGGCGTACGACAGGGTGCTGGCGACCCGGTTCGGCTGGCACGCGGTGGAGGCCGTGCACCGCGGGGAGTTCGGCCGGATGACGGCGCTGCGCGGCACGGACATCGTGCTGGTGTCGCTGGCCGAGGCCGTGGAGACCCTCAAGACGGTGCCCGCCGACCGGTACGCCGAGGCGGAGTGCGTGCTGTAGGACACGTCCGGCCCCGAGCCGCCCCCGGTCGCGAGCGCGGCCGGGGGCGGTTCTACTCTGGGTGCGGACAGACAGCTGTGGACAGACGGCTGCGGACACGCACAGCTGTGGTCAGACAGCGCACAACCCCCACGAATCAGGAGCCGGCGGATGGATCACAGCGGGCATGGCATGACCATGGACCTGCCGCCGTTCACGCTCGGCCGCGGCCTGGAATGGTCCGCGGACCCGTTCTTCCTCGTCGCCTGCCTGCTCGCTCTGGGCCTGTACGGCTTGGGCGTGGTGCGGCTGCGGCGGCGCGGCGACTCCTGGCCGGTGGGCCGCACCATCGCCTACGTCGCCGGGGTGCTGACCGTGCTGCTGGTGATGTGCACCAAGCTGAACGACTACGGCATGGTCATGTTCAGCGTGCACATGGTCCAGCACATGGTCATCAGCATGCTGTCGCCGATCCTGATCCTGCTCGGCGCGCCGATCACCCTGGCCCTGCGGGCGCTGCCGGTGGCCGGCCGGGGCCGCAAGGGGCCGCGCGAGCTGCTCCTCGCCCTGCTGCACAGCCGCTACATGCGGATCGTCACGCATCCCGCCTTCACCATCCCGCTGTTCATCGCCAGCCTGTACGCGCTGTACTTCACCCCGATCTTCGACTTCCTGATGGGGTCCAGGGCCGGGCACATCGCGATGATGGTGCACTTCCTCGCGGTCGGCGTGGCGTTCTTCTGGCCGATCATGGGCGTCGACCCGGGCCCGCACCGGCCGGGCTACCTCATGCGGATGCTGGAGCTGTTCGCCGGCATGCCCTTCCACGCGTTCTTCGGCATCGCGCTGATGATGGGCTCCACGCCCATGGTGAAGACCTTCCAGGACCCGCCCGCCTCGCTCGGCATCGACGCGCTGTCCGACCAGACCGCGGCCGGCGGCATCGCCTGGGCGTTCAGCGAGGTCCCCTCGGTGCTGGTGCTGCTCGCACTGCTGTTCCAGTGGTACCGCTCCGAGCAGCGGCAGGCCAAGCGCAAGGACCGGGCCGCCGACCGGGACGGCGACAAGGAGCTGGCGGCGTACAACGCCTATCTGGCCTCGCTCAACACCCGCGGCTGAGCGCCGCCGGCCGTCCCGGCCGTCCTTTCCCTCACCTCCGTCCCCTCACTTCCCGCACAGTCGTCCCCTCGGCGGCGCGGCCGGGGCACCATGGAGGGAAACGGACCAGCAGGAGGGTGGCGCGATGCCCGGTTCGGCGAACGGTTCCACCAGGGCGATGGGGGTGCTCACCGTGGGCGCCCTGGTCGTGGTGACGGCCTACACGGTGGCGCTCGGCGGCAACGGCTGGCTGTGGTTCGGCTGGGTCGTGCTGGGCCTGGTCACCCTGGGCATGGTCGTGACCCACGACGGCTGAGCCCGCCGCTCCCCGGGCCGTCACTCCGGCGCGAGCCGGCCCGGGGGCCGGCGCCGGGCAGGCAGAGCAGTTCCTCCGGGGAGGGGCGTTCGTCGGCGGCGGCGGGGGCGCGCAGCATGATGGTGGAGCGTGGGGGCGAAGGGCGGCCCGGGACATGTGCCGGGGAGCGTCGTCCGCTGTGGATACAGTGCCGACATGAACAGCAGGTCCACGCCGTTCGACGACCTCGACCGGAAGATCCTCACCGCACTGATGGCGAACGCCCGTACGAGTTTCGCGGAGATCGGCGCCTGTGTCGGGCTGTCCTCGACGGCGGTCAAGCGCCGGGTGGACCGGCTGCGCGAGTCCGGGGTGATCACCGGGTTCACGGCCACGGTCACGCCCTCGGCGCTGGGCTGGCGCACGGAGGCGTACGTCGAGGTGTACTGCGAGGGCGCCGCCCCGCCGCGGCGGCTGGCGGAGGTGGTCCGCAACCATCCGGAGATCACGGCGGCGATGACGGTGACCGGCGGCGCGGACGCGCTGCTGCACGTGCGGGCGCGGGACGTGGAGCACTTCGAGGAGGTGCTGGAACGGATCCGGACGGAGCCGTTCATCCGCAAGACGATCAGCGTGATGGTGCTCTCCCATCTGCTGCCGGACAGCCCGGAGGCGGCGGCCAGCCAGCCCGCCCCGCCGGACGCAGCAGACGTGCGCTGAGCAGGCCGAACACGCAGCGTTCCGGCGCGGACACGCAGCTTTCGTTGCTTGTCGCCCGTATCCGTCCCTTCCTACCTTGGTGGCAACCCTCAGTCGACACGCCAGGAAGCGGAGGAACCCCTTCGTGCCCGAGTCCCGTGTGCCGCGCCGACGGCGCTTCCTCGCCTGCGAACCCAGGCACTTCGCCGTGCAGTACGCGATCAACCCCTGGATGCATCCGGACCGTCCCGTCGACACCGGCCGCGCGCAGGCCCAGTGGCAGGCGCTGGTGGCCGCCTACCGCGCCCACGGCCACACCGTCGAGACCGTGGAACCCGTGCCCGCGCTGCCGGACATGGTCTTCGCCGCCAACGCGGCGGTCGTCTTCGGCGGCCGTGTCTTCGGCTCCCTGTTCAAGGCGCCCGAGCGGCGCCCGGAATCCGTCCCCTACGACACCTGGTTCAAGTCGGCCGGGTTCGACGTCTACCGGCCCGAGTCCGTGTGCGAGGGCGAGGGCGACTTCGTGCCGGCCGGCCGCTGGCTACTGGCCGGGACCGGTTTCCGCACCACCCGCGAGGCCCATCGCGAGGCGCAGGAGTACCTGGGCGTGCCGGTGATCGGCCTGACCCTGGTGGACCCGTGGTTCTACCACCTGGACACGGCGCTGTTCGTGCTCGACGACGGGAGCGACGGGCACGACGCGAACATCGCCTACTACCCGGAGGCGTTCTCCCCCGGCAGCCGCGAGGTGCTCGCCCGGCTGTACCCGGACGCCGTGCTCGCCACCCGCGAGGACGCGGCGGCCTTCGGCCTCAACTCCGTCTGCGACGGGCTGCACGTCTTCATCGCGCCCGGCGCGACCGCCCTGGCCGCCCGGCTCGCCGAGCGCGGCTACGTCCCCGTCCCCGTCGACCTGTCCGAGTTCCACAAGGCCGGCGGCGGCATCAAGTGCTGCACCCAGGAGATCCGTTCATGAGCGCACCCGCCCGCACCCGTACCTCCGGCGAGCTGATCTCGGCCGAGGAGCCGGTGCTCGCGCACAACTACCACCCGCTGCCCGTGGTCGTCGCCCGGGCCGAGGGCGCCTGGGTGGAGGACGTGGAGGGCCGCCGCTACCTCGACATGCTGGCCGGCTACTCGGCGCTGAACTTCGGCCACCGCCACCCGGCGCTCGTCGAGGCGGCGCACCGCCAGCTCGACCGGCTCACCCTGACCTCGCGGGCCTTCCACAACGACCGGCTCGCCGACTTCGCCGAGCGGCTGGCCCGGCTGACCGGCCAGGACATGGTGCTGCCCATGAACACCGGCGCCGAGGCGGTGGAGAGCGGCATCAAGGTGGCCCGCAAATGGGCGTACGACGTGAAGGGCGTCCCGGACGGCCGGGCGACGATCGTGGTCGCCGCGGACAACTTCCACGGCCGGACGACGACGATCGTCAGCTTCTCCACGGACGAGACGGCCCGCGCGGGCTTCGGCCCCTTCACGCCGGGCTTCAAGGTCGTGCCGTACAACGATCTGGCGGCGCTCGAAGCGGCGGTCGACGAGACCACGGCGGCCGTGCTGATCGAGCCGATCCAGGGCGAGGCCGGGGTGCTGATCCCCGACGAGGGCTACCTCACCGGGGTGCGGGAACTGACCCGGCGGGCCGGCTGCCTGTTCGTGGCCGACGAGATCCAGTCGGGCCTGGGCCGCACCGGGCGCACCCTGGCCGTCGAGCACGAGAACGTGGTGCCGGACGTGGTGCTGCTGGGCAAGGCGCTGGGCGGCGGCATCGTGCCGGTGTCGGCGGTGGTGGGCAGCCGCGAGGTGCTCGGCGTGCTGCGTCCGGGCGAGCACGGGTCGACGTTCGGCGGCAACCCGCTGGCCGCGGCGGTCGGCTCGGCGGTGATCGGCCTGCTGGAGACGGGCGAGTTCCAGCGCCGGGCCGCCGGGCTGGGCGCGGTGCTGCGCACGGAGCTGACCGAGCTGGTCGGCCGGGGCGTGGTGGGCTTCCGCTCGCGCGGCCTGTGGGCGGGTGTCGACGTGGACCCGGCCATCGGCACCGGCCGGGAGATCAGCGAGCGCCTGATGCGCGAGGGCATCCTGGTCAAGGACACCCACGGTTCCACGATCCGGCTGGCCCCGCCGCTGACCGTCACCGAGGACGAACTGCGCTCGGCGGTCGCCTCGCTGGCGAAGGTGCTGGCCGCCTGAGCGGGCGCACACCGCCGGGGGCGCCCCGTCCGGGCGCCGCCGGCGGTCGTGGCGTTCCTACTCGTTGGGCTTGGCCGCGCTGATGTCGCCGAGCGCGGAGTCCGGGTCGCGTTCGATGGCCAGGTCCCCGATGGAGACGATGCCCACGGCGTGGCCGTGGTCGACGACCGGCACGCGGCGCACCGAGTGCTCCCGCATCAGCTCCACCACGTGGTCGAGTTCCTCGTCGGGGGAGATCGTGAACAGGTCGCCGCTGCACGCGGAGGCGACGGTCCGCTGCTCCTGGTCGCCGCCCTCCGCCAGCGAGCGCACCACCAGATCCCGGTCACTGACCAGGCCGCGCAGTTCGTCGCCCTCGGTCACCAGGACGATCCCGATGTCCTCGTCGCGCATCTTCTGGGCGACCGCCGTGACCGAGGTCTGCGGCTCCACCGTCACCAGTCGGCTGGTCATGATGTCGCGGACGTGCTGAGCCATGACGCCTCCCTTCCTCGGGTCCTGCGGTGGCGTCCACCGCTCTGCCCGGCCCGGGTACCCGGGCCGGACGGCGCCGCACTCCTGCCGCCGGGGGCGGATCCGGGAGGCGGGACGGCTAGTCGGCCTTTCCGTGACTCGTTGGCCTCTCGGTGAGGGGGTACCCGGCCGGTGACGGCACTTCCTTGAGGAGATGACTCCCATGCTGCTCATCGGCCTGCTCCTCCTCGCGGCCACAGGAGCCTTCGTCGGTCTGGCCATCGCCGGGAACCTGTCCGGCGGCCCCGACTACTCGGTGTCCATGCTCGGAAACCACCTCGTCACCATGAACACGCTGGCGATCTTCAGCGCCGGACTGGCGCTCGCGTTGCTCTTCTGCCTGGGCTTGTCCCTGATGGCCGGCGCCGCGACGCACCACCGCCGGCTGCACCGGGCCGCGCGCTACGGCCGCCCGGCGGACACCCGTCCGGTGGACGACACCACGCGCCGGGACGACCGCCGCTACCCCTGACCCCGGCCGGCCGTGCTCGCCGGCGCGGGTGTCAGTGGTACGCGTGCACCACCGCGTGACCCTTGCCCCGGCCGATCATCCAGCGGTTGACCGGGGTGGTCACCACGAAGGCCAGGGCGAGGGAGAGGACGAGCGAGAGCCAGAACAGCACGTCGGACAGGCCGGCGGCCAGGGCGCCCGGCACGCCCACCATGACGGTGTTGTCGATCAGTTCCATCACCGCGATGGAGACGGTGTCGGCGGCCAGGGCCACCTTGAGCGCCTGCCGCAGGGGGATGCCGGCCCGCAGGACGCCGCGCATCGTCAGCGCGTAGCCGAAGACGAAGGCGAGGGCGATCGAGACGGCGACGGTGGCCGCGTTGTGCAGGCCGGCGGCGGTGCCGATCACCATGCCGAGCACCTCGCCGATCGCACAGCCGGTCAGGCAGTGCAGGGTGGCCTGCGCGGCCGTCCGCCAGGAGGCGCGGTGGTCGCTGCCGTGGTGCTCGTGGCCTTGGTGGTGATGCCGGTGTTGTTGTTCCTGGTGTGTCATCGTCGCTCTCCCCTGCTGGTGAAGAAGGCACCTGACGTGTGAACCCTATACCCCCCGGGGGTATTCCCGCCGGGTGTGGTGGGCCGGTGACCCGGGGCGGCGGCGGGCACACGGCCGCCGCCCCGGGTCACCGTTGGGGGTCACCGCCCGCCGAGGAGGTTCTTCATCTCGGTGATCTCGGCCGACTGCGAGGTGACGATGGACCCCGCCATGGCCTTGGCCGGACGGTAACCGCCCTTGCCCTGTTCGGCCTTCGCCATGACGACGGCGCCCTCGTGGTGGCCGATCATCATCTGGAGGAACGCCCGGTCGAAGGCGGCGCCGGAGAGCTTGCCCAGCTCGCCCATGTCCGCGTCCGACATCATGCCGGGCATCGACGAGCCGGAGTGGCCCGCGCCCGAGTGGTCCATGCCCGGCATGTCCCCCATCCCGGAGGCGGTGGCGTCCGGTACGTTCGCACCCCACGCCTTCAGCCAGCCGGTCATGGTGGCGATCTCCGGGTCCTGGGCCTTCCTGATCTGCGCGGCGAGACTCTTCACCTGCGGGGACGCGGACCGGGTCGGGGCGAGCGCGGCCATGGTGACGGCCTGCCGGTGGTGCGGGATCATCTGCTGCGCGAACGCGACGTCCTGCGCGTTGTGTCCGTCCTGGGCGGCCGAGGGCGCGACCGAGGGACCGGAGGCCGCCGCCGTGCTGTGGGCCGAGTGGCCGGGCGTGGAGTCGCCGCCGCCGCAGGCGGTCAGCGCCAGCGCGGCGGTCGTGGCGGCGGCCAGCGCGGCGCCACGGCGGAACGCGGTGCGCGGGAGAAGAAGGGTACGGCGCATTGCCATGAGTGCTACAGCTCCTGGGAACGCCCGCGTGCGGGCACGCGGGAACAGCGGATCGTGAGACGGGCCGGAGCACGTCACCCCGGGCGGGGTGCCGTGCGGGCGCCTCTAGATCCGCAGCAGCTGCAGCTCGGACAGATCGGGCGGGGCCCGGCAGTCGGCCGACCGGGCGGCCGGACCGGTACGGACCGTCGGGGGCGGCGCGACGGGCACGGCGAGCGCGGGCGGCAGGGCGGGCGGGGTGTAGGCCGAGGACGTACCGGCCGCCGCGCAGGTCCCGCCCGCGTGCCGCATCGCCGTACCGCCCGAGCCGGCGTCGGAGAGATGACTGCGGGAGTCGCCGGGCCGGTGCGTGGGGGCGGCGAGGTGACCGGTCAGGTGCGCGGGCGCGGTGAGGTGACCGCCCAGGTGCGTGAGGTGCAAGGGGTACGCGGGCGCGGTGAGGTGGCCGGCCGGATGCGCGGGCGCGGCGGCGCGGGCGGCCGGCACGAGCGGCGGCATCGCGTCGTGCTGGCCCATGGCCGGCATCCCGGCGGGCGTCAGCGCGTGCATGGCGAAGACGCCGGCGAGCACCGTCAGGACGAGCAGCGTCCGGCGGGCACGGCTCACCAGGGAGCGGGTGCGGGCGCCGGACGTCATGGGCCCATCGTACGGAGCGGCCGGCCCGCTGTACGCCGTACCCCCGCCGAGGGCACCTCCCGATCCCCCGCCGCTCACGACTCGCGCTGCCGCCGGCGCCGTACCAGATGGCGGGCGATCAGCGCGACGACGAGGACGGCGAGCGCGACGAGGACGTACACCTCGTAACGCCGGACCGTGTCGTAGACGGTGTCGATATGGGTCCCCGCGAAGTAGGCGAGGCTCACCCACAGGCCCACCCACAGGGCCGCGCCGAGCGCGTTGAACGCGAGGAACCGCAGCCAGTGCATCCCGGTGGTGCCGGCGATGATGCCGTTGGCCTGGCGCAGCCCCTCGACGAAGCGCGCCACCGTGACGATCTTGCCGCCGTGCCGGGTGAAGAACCGCTCGGCCGTCTCGAACCGCTTCGGTGTCAGGAAGATGTACCTGCCCCAGCGGTGGACGAAGGCGCGGCCCCCGAAGTGGCCGATCAGATAGCCGATGTTGTCCCCGACGACGGCCGCGGCGAACGCGATGACCCCCACGGCGACGATGTTCAGCTCGCCCGCCCCGGCGTACACGCCGGCCGCGATCAGGATCGTCTCGCCGGGAGCGGGGATCCCGAAGTCCTCCACGAAGACCACGCCCCCGACGGCCCAGTAGCCGTAGTGGCTGAGCAGCGGTGCCAGGTGCTCCAGCGGACCCGGTAGCGGAGGAGCCATGCCCCCACCGTACGACGCCGGGCGGGCGGGGCCCGGCAGGCGCCGCGTCCTGCCGGCCACGGGGAGCCCCACGGCGTGCGTGCGGCACGCGGCGTACGCGGGTGTGGGCGCGGCGTGCGCGGGTGTCGGCGCGGCGTGCGCAAGGGGCGGCCGGATGATCCCGGCCGCCCCTCGGAGCCTCGCGTCCGCCGGTTCGCGGCGGTCGTGCCTTACGGCTTGGGCGTGGCGTGCGGTCCGCAGGTCACGTCCGCCCGGTCCACCTGCCCGGTGAGCAGGTAGGTGTCGACCCGGGTGTTGATGCACGGGTTGACCAGGCCGGTCACGCCGTGCGAGCCCGCGTCCTTCTCGGTGATCAGGCGGGAGCCCTTGAAGCGCTGGTGCAGCTCGACGGCGCCCGGGTACGGGGTCGCGGCGTCACGCGTGGACTGCACGATCAGCACCGGCGGCAGGCCCTTGCCGGTCTTGACGTTCACCGGGGTCCGCTGCTTGACCGGCCAGGTGGCGCACGGCAGGTTCATCCAGGCGTTGGACCAGGTCAGGAACGGGTACTGCGCGTTCAGCCGCGTGTTGTCCCGGTCCCACTTGCGCCAGCTCGTGGGCCACTTGGCGTCGGCGCACTCGACGGCCGTGTAGACGGCGTTGCCGTTCTCCGCGGAGATGTTGCCCGCGATGTCGGTCATGTCGGGGGCGGCCGCGTCGATCAGCGGCTGGGAGTCACCGGCGAAGTACTTGCTGAACGCCGTCGCCACCGGCACCCACGAGGAGTCGTAGTACGGGGCGGTCTGGAAGAAGGCGAGCAGCTCGGCCGGGCCGACGACCCCGCCGATCGGCTGCTTCTTCGCGGCGGCGCGCAGCTGGAGCCACTTGGCCTGGACGGCGTCGCGGGTGGTGCCCAGGTGGAAGCTGGCGTCGTTCTTGGCGACCCAGTCCTGCCAGTCGTTCCACCGGCCCTGGAAGGCGACGTCCTGGTCCAGGTTGGCCTCGTACCAGATGTTCTCCTGCGCCGGGTTGACGACGCTGTCGACGATCATCCGGCGGACGTGGCCCGGGAACAGCGTGCCGTAGACGGCGCCCAGGTAGGTGCCGTAGGAGACACCCAGGTAGTTGATCTTCTTCTCACCGAGCGCGGCACGGATGACGTCCAGGTCGCGGGCGGTGTTCGGAGTGGTCATCTGCTGGAGCATCGCGCGGCCGGTGCGGTCGAGGCAGCCGTCGGCGTACTCGCGGGCCAGCTTGCGCTGGGCCCGCTTGTCGGCCTCGGAGTCGGGCACCGGGTCCGCCTTCGGCGCCTTGACGTACTCCTGCGGGTCCTCGCACGAGATGGGGGTGGAGTGGCCGACACCGCGCGGGTCGAAGCCGACGAAGTCGTACGCCTTGGCGACGTTCGCCCAGACCGGGTTCTTGGCGGTGACGCGGGCCGGGAAGCGCAGGCCCGAGCCGCCCGGGCCGCCCGGGTTGTAGACCAGGGCGCCCTGGCGCTCCTGCGGGGTGCCGGTGTTGCCGATGTGGTCGACGGCGAGCTTGATCTGCTTGCCGTAGGGGTGGGCGTAGTCCAGCGGCACCGAGACGTAGCCGCACTGGATGGGCTTGGCCAGCGCCCAGTCGGCGGGGCAGTCCTGCCAGTCGATCCCGGCCCGGGCGGCGCGGGCCGCGGCGATCGTGGCGCCGATGGCCTCCCGGTCCTGGCCGTGCCGGCTGTCCGCGCTCGCCGCGGGGGCCGCCACGGCGCCGGCTATCAGGGTCGCGGTGACCAGCGCACCGGCCGAACCGAGCGCCATGACCCGGTTCTTCGGTCTGTTGACCCTCAAGTGGGACCTCCCCGTACGTCGTTACGAATTGGGTACGGGGGATCCTTCCGGCTGTGAGGCGTCTGAGAACAGGGGCTGTTGACCTTCTTTACCAATCCGATAACCGGCGTGGTGTGCTCCGCTCAGCGGAGACGCGTCGGGGCGGCGGTCCGGGGCGCTGCCGTTCGCTACCCGGCCCGGTGCCCCCGGTGTCCGGCGGTGAGGCCGGGACTGGGCGATTCGCGGACGGGGGCGGCCGGCGTCGCCTGCTTCCCGGCGGACCGCTCCCACGCTTGTAGGCGTTCCAGGTCGGCCGCGCAGACCAGGGCGACCAGCGGCCTGCCGTGCCGGGTGACCACGACGCGCTCGCCGCCGTAGACCACCCGGTTGATCAGATCGGCCAGTTCCGCCCTGGCGCGCGTCACCGGAATCTCGTGGGCCATGAACCCCACCTTACGGGCGCGCGCCCCGTCGCTCCCGGTGCGCTCAGCGGCCGGTGGAGCAGCGCGCCGCATGCCGGCCGAGGGCCCGTCTCAGCTCCTCCAGCTCGGTGTCGGACAGGGCGCCGCCCTGGGCGAACTTCAGCACGTGCTCGGCGACCGTGCGCAGCTTGGTGTTGGTGCGCTGGGAGACCTCCCGCAGGACCTGCCAGGCGTCGTCGGGCGGGATCCGGCCGAGGGCGACCAGCGCGCCGATGGCCTGGTCGATGACGGCGTGCGAGGTCAGGGCGTACCGCAGCTGGTCGATCTCCTCGTGCAATCGCTCGTGCTCCAGCACCAGATCGGTGAGGGACAGCGGCTGGAGGGGGTGCCGCCGGGACATCGCGAAGAACACCATGGAGGTCCCCTGGGTCGTCGAGCGGCCGGAGTTCCACCTCCAGCTTGCTCCAGGACTCCCCGGCGCACGACCGGAGGCCGGCCGGCCTGCGGTTTTCCTCCCCGCCTCCCGTACGTCCTGTACGTTTTCCACAGGGCCGCCGCCCGCAGGCCGCCGTCCGGAGATGGACGCCCATGGCCCGACCGTCCGAGTGCCCTACCCCGGCCGGGGAGTGACATGACGCCGGTGCCGACGCCCGAGCCGCAGCCGCTGCCGGCCCGGGCCCTGCGGGTGCTGGACGGCGAGCGGCGCACCGCCCGGGTCACCGTGCCACCGGACGAGGCACGCTGACGCCCACGGCCGGAGGCGGGTCCGCCACGGGCAGGGGCAGACACACGGACCGGCGCGCGCAGGCGCGCGGGCAGACGCACAGCAGAGCGGCGGGAGCGCGACACGCGGACACGGGTCGAAACGGTCCACACGGATTACCGCTGTTCGGCGTAGGCAAACATCTTTTTTCGGCGCCGCCGGGCTTGCGCGGCCCCCCTGCCCGAATGGCGGAACAAGGCGCTTCGCCGCTGGTCCGGGGCCTGTTGACGAAGAACACCGCTGCTCGAACACACGGATACCCACCCGAACGGACGAGTGGTGAGTAACAACACAAACCTCCGGTTCCGTTGGGATTTTCGGACATGTGTGGGTCAAGATCCCTGTCTGACGACAAGCCCCCGCCACCAGCGGCGGGGCGGTCCGGGCGGACGCCGAGTCCTGCCGCCGCCTGGACGACCGGTCGACGGAAGTGGATCGGCAGGAGTGGAGGACCCGAGCACGACGGGTCGCCGGAACGGTCATGCCACGGCCGGACCGCGCAGCCCTTGGGGTGAAGCCGCACACCGTGCGGCCGGGCAACTTCGCCAGCCCGAATCCGACAGGTCATCCTTCACAGGCGGCTGACGAAGGGTTGCGCATGAGTGCGCTCGATCGTGTCCCGTCGCTCATGGCCCGGGCCGGAACGGCCTCGGCCCTGACCATCGCCGCCGTGGGCGGCTCGATCGTGGTCCCCGGTGCCGCCTCCGACGCCTCCGCCGCGACGATGGCGACGAAGGCGCTGCGGATCGCGGCGTCCAAGAAGGGCTCTCCCTACCAATGGGGAGCAACGGGCCCGTACAGATTCGACTGCTCCGGCCTCACCTTGTACTCCTTCAAGCGAGCCGGCAAGAAGCTGCCCCGCACGGCCGCGCAGCAGTACAACAAGGCCCGGCACATCTCCTCGGGCAGCCGCCGCGCCGGGGATCTGGTGTTCTTCCACTCGGGCTCGTACGTCTACCACGTCGGCATCTACGCCGGCGGGGGCAAGATCTGGCACGCGCCCAAGACCGGTGCGGTGGTGCGGCTGGAGAAGATCTGGACCAGGAGCGTCTGGTACGGCCGGATCTCCTGATCCTCATCGGTCCTGGTCCGGCCGGGAGCGGCGGCGTCTGCCCGGGCGCGCTACGGCCCGGGCCGGTCCGCCGGCTCCGGCCACGGGAGTTCGACGCAGACCGTCTTGCCGCCCTCGCGGGTGGGACGGACCGTCACCCTGCCCCCGCACTCCGCGGTGAGCCATCTGATGATCACCATGCCCCGGCCGTTGTCCTGCTGGACAGCGGCCGGCAGCCGTTTGGGGAACCGCGGATGACTGTCGGTCACTCCGATGCGCAAGCGTTCGTCACGGTCGAGGACGAGATCCACCCGGAAGGTGGGTGACTGCCCGAGGGTGTGCTGTACGGCGTTGGTGGCGAGTTCGGAGACGATGAGCCGCACCGAGTCCGCGGTGTCCGCGTCCGACGGCAGGCCCCACTCCACCAGCGTGCCCACCGCGTGGGCGCGGGCGGCGGCGACCGAGGCCGGATCGCTCGGCAGAGTGACGGATGCTTCCAGGTGGTCTGCCATGGCGAGGTCGCCCCTTTCCCACGGGACCGCGGTCCGACACGGAGCGGATGGTTCGAGTACGGTCCCGGACTGGTGCTTCGCCGTCAGACTGCCACCACCGGGGCCGTCACGGTGGCGATCCACCGGGATATGCATATATCTGTCGCTCGAAGCGGTGAACCCTGCGACGGCAGAACGTATTTGTCGCCGGTCGCCGGACGCCCAACCCGGCGGGCCCGGGCGGCCGCCCGGGCGGGGAGCCCACAGAAGGAGTGAGGAGCTGTCCATGCAGCACGGTCCCGCGGTGCGCCGCCGGAAGCTGGGCGCCGAACTGCGCGCGCTGCGCGGCGGCGCGGGCCTCACCAGCGGCGAGGCGGCCCGCCTCGTGGGCTGGCACCAGTCGAAGGTGAGCCGGATCGAGACCGGCGCCAGCGGGGTGAAACCGGCCGATGTGCGGATCCTGCTGGACGCCTACGGGGTCCGGGACGCCCAGTTGCGGGACCTGCTGCTCGTGCTGGCGGGCTCCGACGACGGCGACGGGCGGCACCACTGGTGGCACGCCTACCGGGGCGTGCTGCCGCCGACGTACCGGGACTTCATCAGCCTGGAGTCGCAGGCGAGCGCCATGCGCACGCTGGAGACATCGGTGGTCCCCGGGCTGCTGCAGACCCCCGAGTACGCCCGCGCGGTGACCCGCGCCGCCGTGGACGGGCCGGCCGACGAGCGGCTGGACGCGCTGGTGGAGGTGCGGCTGGCCCGGCAGGACGTGCTGCGCGGCGCTCCCCCGCTGGAGCTGAACGCGGTGCTGGACGAGGCGGTGCTGCGCCGGGAGGTGGGCGGGCCCGAGGTCATGGCGCGGCAGCTGGAGCGGCTGATGGAGGCGGCCCGGCTGCCTCAAGTGCGGTTGCAGATCCTGCCGTTCGCGGCCGGTGCGCACATCGGCCTCACCGGGCCTTTCGTCATCTTCTCGTTTTCGAACACTTCTGATCTGGATGTGGTCGTTCTCGACAACTTGACGAGTAGCTTCCATCTCGAACGGAAAGAAGACGTAGTGGCCTACACCCTGGCCTTCGACACTCTCAGGTTCCATGCCCTCTCGATCGAGGACTCGCTGGACTTCATCGCCGGGTTGCTCCGGGAGGGATGACAGCACGCGACCGCGTCATGGAGGCTTCATGCCTGCTCTGCCTCGGAACGTTCCTTCCACGACCGATCTGCCCGGCGTGCGCTGGCTGCGCAGCAGTCACAGCACGGGAGCGAACAACTGCGTCGAGACGGCCCGGCCGGCCCGCGGGCCGTACACCGGACTGCTCGCCGTGCGCGACTCCAAGCGGCCGGCCGGGCCCGCGCTGCTCTTCTCGCCGGGGAGCTGGACGCGGTTCACGGCCGCGGCGCACCGCTTCTGACCGCCCGCCGGACGGCCGGGAACCGGCCTTCCGCTTCCCCGTTCTTCCCGTCCTCCCTGTCCCCCCGATCCCCCATTTCCCCGGTCCCCCCATTCCCCTGTTCCCGGCGACGCACGGCCGTGTCACGCCGACTCATGGTCGCGTCTCGCCGATCACCCGTACAGCGCGTTCGATCTGCGCCCCGGAGAGGTCCGCCCGGGCGGTCAGCCGGAGCCGTGAGACACCGTCGGGTACGGAAGGAGGACGGAAACAGCCCACGGCCAGGCCCGCCGTACGGCAGTCCGCCGCCCAGCGCACGGCCGCCTCCGGGGACGGCGCGCGCACGGAGACCACCGCGGCGTCCGGGCGCACCGCCTCGTGCCCCGCGGCGGTCAGCCGGGCGTGCAGTTCGGCGGCGACCGCCCGCGCCCGCGCCGCGCGCTCCGGCTCGCGGCGCAGCAGGCGCAGCGCCGCCAGGGCGGCCCCCGCCGCGGCGGGGGCCAGTCCGGTGTCGAAGATGAACGTCCGCGCCGCGTTGACCAGGTGGTCGATGACCCGGGCGGGCCCGAGCACGGCTCCGCCCTGGCTGCCGAGCGACTTGGACAGGGTGAGGGTGACGACCACGTCGTCGGCGCCCGCGAGCCCGGCCGCGTGCGCGGCGCCGCGGCCGCCGTCGCCGAGGACGCCGAGGCCGTGCGCGTCGTCGACGACCAGCCCGGCGCCGTGTTCCCGGCACGCCTGGGCGAACCGGGCCAGCGGGGCGGCGTCGCCGTCGACCGAGAACACCGTGTCGGAGACGAGCACCGCGTCACCCGTGTGGGTGCCGAGCGCCTTGCGTACGGCGTCCGGGGCGGCGTGCGCGACCACCTGTGTGGCGGCGCGGGCCAGGCGGCAGCCGTCGATGAGCGAGGCGTGGTTGCCCGCGTCGGAGACGATCAGCGAGCCGTGCGGCGCGAGCGCGGTGACCGCGGCGAGGTTGGCCGCGTAGCCGGAGGAGAAGACCAGGGCGGCCTCGAAGCCGCAGAAGGCGGCCAGTTCGCGTTCCAGTCCGGCGTGCAGTTCGGTGGTGCCGGTGACCAGCCGGGACCCGGTGGCCCCGCCGCCCCACCGGCGCGCCGCGGCGGCGGCCCCCTCGGTGACCTCGGGGTGGCGGGCCAGCCCCAGGTAGTCGTTGCTCGCCAGGTCGAGCAGCGGCGAGTCGGCCGGGCGGGGGCGCAGCGTGCGGACGAGTCCGGCGCGGCGGCGCGCGGCCGCCTGCTCGTCGATCCAGCCGAACGCCATGGCTCCTCCGGGGCTTTTGTAGGCAGTGGACAGACACTAGCGGGCGGACGGGTCGCCCATGGTGTGGCAATACCCACACGTCGAACCGTCTGTGTTGTGCGGACTCTCCTTGGCCCGGGGCGGTCCGGTAGGACAGGATCGGCTCCCATGGACCTGCTGAACACGCTGGTGGACAAGGGGCTTCGGCGCGAGCTGCCGACCCGCGGGGAAGCGCTGGCCGTGCTGGCCACCTCCGACGACGAACTGCTCGATGTGGTGGCGGCGGCCGGGAAGGTGCGCCGCCACTGGTTCGGCCGACGGGTGAAACTCAACTATCTCGTCAACCTCAAGTCGGGCCTGTGCCCCGAGGACTGCTCCTACTGCTCGCAGCGGCTCGGCTCGCAGGCGGGCATCCTCAAGTACACCTGGCTCAAGCCCGACGACGCCTCGAAGGCCGCGGCGGCCGGGCTGGCGGGCGGCGCCAAGCGGGTCTGCCTGGTGGCCAGCGGGCGCGGCCCGACCGACCGCGACGTGGACCGGGTCTCGCAGACCATCAAGGCCATCAAGGACCAGAACGAGGGCGTCGAGGTGTGCGCCTGTCTCGGGCTGCTCTCCGACGGCCAGGCGGAGCGGCTGCGCGAGGCCGGGGCCGACGCCTACAACCACAACCTCAACACCTCCGAGTCGACGTACGGCGACATCACCACCACCCACACCTACGCCGATCGGGTGGACACGGTGCACAAGGCGCACGCGGCCGGGCTGTCCGCCTGCTCGGGACTGATCGCCGGGATGGGCGAGCGCGACGAGGACCTCGTGGACGTGGTGTTCTCGCTGCGCGAGCTGGACCCAGACTCCGTTCCGGTGAACTTCCTGATCCCCTTCGAGGGCACTCCGCTCGCCAAGGAGTGGAACCTGACCCCGCAGCGCTGCCTGCGGATCCTCGCCATGGTCCGGTTCGTCTGCCCGGACGTGGAGGTCCGTATCGCGGGCGGCCGCGAGGTGCATCTGCGCACCCTGCAGCCGCTCGCGCTGCACCTGGCCAACTCCATCTTCCTGGGCGACTACCTGACCAGCGAGGGCCAGGCCGGCAAGGCCGACCTGGAGATGATCGCGGACGCCGGGTTCGAGGTGGAGGGCGCCGGCGAGGTGACGCTGCCGGAGCACCGGGCGGCGGCCCAGGGCGGTGGCTGCGGCTCCCCCGCGGGCGGGGGCTGCGGGTCCGAGGAGGGCGAGGACGCGGCGGGTCGCGGGGCGCGGGAGGCGGCCGGGTGCGGGGCGCACGAGGCCGCCGGGTGCGGCTCGCACGGCGAGGCGGGGTGCGGGGCGCACGAGGGCGGCGGGGTCTGCGGTTCCGCGCCGGCGCAGGCGCCCGCGCCCGTCTCCGGGAGTGAGCCGCGCACGGATCTGGTCGCCGTCCGCCGCCGGGGCGCCGGAACGGACCTCGCCCCCAATGCCTGACCTGCCCGTGCCCGAGCTGCTGGACCTCGACCGGCGGCACGTGTGGCACCCGTACGGTCCGATGCCCGGCCGTCAGGAACCGCTCGTCGTCGAGTCGGCGAGCGGCGTCCGGCTGAAGCTCGCCGACGGCTCGGGCGAGCTGGTCGACGGCATGTCGTCGTGGTGGGCCGCGATCCACGGGTACCGCCACCCGGTGCTCGACGCGGCGGTCCGCGAGCAGGTGGAGCGGATGAGCCATGTGATGTTCGGCGGGCTCACCCACGAGCCCGCCGTCCGGCTCGCGAAGCTCCTTGTCGACATGTCTCCTGATGGTCTCGAACATGTCTTCCTGGCCGACTCCGGTTCCGTCTCGGTCGAGGTCGCGCTCAAGATGTGTCTGCAGTACTGGCGTTCGCTGGGCCGTCCGGAGAAACGGCGGCTGCTGACCTGGCGGGGCGGCTACCACGGCGACACCTGGCAGCCGATGTCGGTGTGCGACCCCGAGGGCGGGATGCACGAGCTGTGGGCCGGTGTGCTGCCGCGCCAGGTCTTCGCCGGGGCACCGCCGGCCGAGTACGACGAGACGTACGCCGCCGCGCTGCACGACCTGATCGAGGAGCACGCCGGTGAACTGGCCGCCGTGATCGTCGAACCGGTGGTGCAGGGCGCGGGCGGCATGCGCTTCCACTCCCCCGCGTATCTGCGGGTGCTGCGCGAGGCCTGCGACGCGCACGACGTGCTGCTGGTGTTCGACGAGATCGCGACCGGGTTCGGCCGCACCGGCGCCCTGTTCGCGGCGCAGCACGCGGCGGTCACCCCGGATGTGATGTGCGTGGGCAAGGCGCTGACCGGCGGCTATCTGACGATGGCGGCGACGCTGTGCACCGCGCGGGTGGCCGAGGGCATCTCGCGCGGCGAGGTGCCGGTGCTGGCGCACGGTCCGACGTTCATGGGCAATCCGCTGGCGGCCGCCGTGGCGTGCGCCTCGATCGAACTGCTGCTCGGCCAGGACTGGCGCACGGAGGTCGAGCGGATCGAGGCGGGGCTGCGCGAGGGCCTGGCCCCGGCGGCCCGGCTGCCCGGGGTGAAGGACGTACGGGTTCTCGGCGCCATCGGCGTCGTCCAGCTCGACCACCCCGTGGACATGACGGCGGCGACCCGGGCCGCCGTGCGTGAGGGTGTGTGGCTGCGGCCGTTCCGGGATCTGGTGTACACGATGCCGCCGTACGTCACGGACGACGTGGACGTGGCACGGATCGCGCGCGCGGTGTGCGCGGCGGCGCGGGAGGGATGAGATGCCGGTACTGGTGATCACGGGCACGGGCACGGAGGTCGGCAAGACGGTCGCCACGGCGGCCGTCGCGGCGGCGGCGCTCGCGGCCGGCCGGTCGGTGGCCGTGCTGAAGGCCGCGCAGACGGGTGTGGGCCCGGACGAACGCGGTGACGCCGACGAGGTCGCGCGCCTGGCCGGGGCGGTCACGGCGGCCGAGGTCGCCCGCTATCCGGAGCCGCTGGCGCCGGGCACGGCGGCACGCCGGGCCGGCCGGGCCCCGGTACGGCCGCAGGAAGTGGCCGACGCCGCCGGCAAGCTGGCCGCCGGGCACGATCTGGTGCTGGTCGAGGGGGCCGGTGGCCTGCTCGTCCGGTTCGACGAGGCGGGCGGGACGCTCGCGGACGTGGCCAGGCTGCTGCGGGCGCCGGTCCTCGTCGTCGCCCCGGCGGGCCTCGGCACCCTGAACAACACCGAGCTGACAGCCCGTGAGCTGCGCTTCCGCGAGCTGGACCTGCTGGGCGTGGTGATCGGCAGCTGGCCCGGCCGGCCCGACCTGGCGGCGCGCTGCAACGTCGCCGATCTGCCGCAGGTGGCCGGCGCCCCGCTGCTCGGCGCGCTGCCCGAGGGCGCCGGCGCCCTCGACCCCGCCGACTTCCGCGCGGGCGCCCCGCAGTGGCTGGCGCCCCGCCTGAACGGCAGGTGGGACGCGGCGGCCTTCACGGTCCGGGAGGCGCCGGCGCCGTTCGCCTGAGACGGGCGGCACGCGCACGCGTGCGTTCGCGTCGGACGGTCCGTACGCGCGCGTGGCGACGGTGCCGGTCGCGTACGCGCGCGCGAGCAAGGCGTGTGTACGACCGTCAGCGCGTACGTACGTTCGCGTGTGCGTACGTACGTGTGCGTGTGCGTACGTACGTGTGCGTGCGTGTGCGTGTCGACGGTGCGGGCGGTTCCGGCGGCACGCGCGCGTGCGGTGCGGGCGCACGGGGGACACTCCCCGTACACCCGTCCGGTCCGGGAGGTCGCCATGCCGCTACGGTCCACCGCCGACTCCGGCCGGAGCACGCGGGATCCCGTCCGCCACCCGCTGTTCGCCCGCTGCTACGCCCGGGTGAGCGTGGTCGCGGAGACCAGGATGGGCCTGGCCGGGGTGCGTGAGCGGCTGCTCGCCGGGCTGAGCGGCCGGGTGATCGAGATCGGCGCGGGCAACGGCCTGAACTTCGCGCACTACCCGGGCGCCATCGCGGAGGTCGTCGCGATCGAGCCGGAGCGGCTGCTGCGGCGCGCGGCGGTGGCGGCGGCCCTGCGGGCCGAGGTGCCGGTCGACGTGGTGCCGGGCCGCGCCGAGGCGCTGCCGGTCAAGAGCGAGGGGTTCGACGCCGCGGTGTTCTCCCTCGTCCTGTGCAGCGTGCGCGATGTGCCGCGGGCGCTCGCCGAGGCGCGCCGGGTGCTGCGGCCGGGCGGCGAGGTGCGCTTCCTGGAGCACGGCAGCGGCGGCGGCCGGGCGATGACGCTCACCCAGCGCGCCCTGGACCGCACGGTGTGGCCGCCGCTGGCCGGCGGCTGCCATCTGTCCCGTGATCCGGTCGCCGCGCTGCGGGCGGCCGGGTTCGAACTGGGGCCCTACCGGCGGATGCTGCTGCCCGGGACGGGTCCGGTGCTGCCCAGCTCGTTCTGTTCGCTGGGCACCGCCTGGCGGCCGACGGCGGACGGGACCCCGGCGGGCGGCTGACCGGCGGTCACGCGCGGGTCACCGGCTCCACTGGCGCAGCTCCCGCGCGATGTCGTGCAGCGACGCCTCACCGCTCTTGACCAGCCGGACCAGGTCGCGCACCTGCTCGGGCGAGGTGACGACCTTGAGGCCGCTGGCGACCAGATAGGCGTAGGCCACCGCGGAGGCGAACAGGGCGTTGGACCGCTCCAGCGCGGGGACGTGGACGAGCAGTTGCAGGAGCGCGGCGGCCCGGGTGTGCGGGCTGTCGTAGACCGGTACGTCGAAGATCTCGGCGCGGTGCCGGGCCACGGCGGCCACGAGGGCGCCCCAGTCGGTGACCTGGGGGTCGCCGGGTGTCATCCGCTCGGCGAGCATGAGCAGCCAGGCGAGGTCGATGCTGAGGTCGTCCAAGGGATCAGCGCCGTCCTTCGCCGAACTCCTCGGCGAAGACGGTCTCGTAGTTCTTCATGAAGTCGGCGGCGGCCTCCACGAAGGTGCGGCCCGCCTCTCCGGTGTCCTGGCGGACGAGTTCCTCGATGTAGCGGTTGACGCTCATCCCACGGGCCAGGGCGCGCTCCCGAGCGGCGCGGGCGGTGCCCTCGTCCACCCTCACGTTCAGCTGGGTCTTCGCCATGCTTCGACGCTAGCGCCGGAACGCTAGCTTCGGCAAGCGAACTGGCGGGGGTACCGGCGGCGGGCGTCGGGCGGCGGGCGGCGGGCGCGACCGGTTGGGGGGACGGCGCGTACGGCCGGTGGGAAGGGCAGCGGGTGGAGGGTGTCCCCTACACCGGAACCGCCGTCCCGACCCGGGGGTGGAGTGCGGACTCGGCCCAACGGGGGATACCGGCTGTGCCGCCGGTCACACTACGCTCGACGGGGACAAACAGTCATGAGCCGGGACGTTCCCGTCCGACGGACCACCGAGGAGGCCGCCGTGCCCACACCTGCCGCCGCGCCGCGCCGGGCACCGGCCGCCGATGGGTCCGCGGCCCGCGCCCGCGGTCTGACCAAGGCGTACGGGACGGGCGAGACCGCCGTGCTCGCCCTGGACTCGGTGGACGTGGGCATCGCCCGCGGCCGGTTCACCGCGGTCATGGGCCCGTCCGGCTCCGGGAAGTCCACTCTGATGCACTGCCTGGCCGGGCTCGACACCGTCTCGGCCGGACAGGTGTGGATCGGTGACACCGAGATCACGGGGCTCGGGGACCGTGAGCTGACCCGGCTGCGCCGGGACCGGATCGGGTTCATGTTCCAGTCGTTCAACCTCGTCCCCACGCTGAGCGCGCTGGAGAACATCACGCTGCCGATGGACATCGCGGGCCGCCGGCCCGACGAGCGGTGGCTGGAGGAGGTCATCGGCACCCTGGGCCTGGAGGACCGGCTGGGGCACCGGCCCGCCCAGCTCTCCGGAGGACAGCAGCAGCGCGTGGCGTGCGCGCGGGCGCTCGCCTCCCGGCCCGAGCTGATCTTCGCGGACGAGCCGACCGGCAATCTCGACTCGCGGTCCGGCCAGGAGGTGCTCGGCTTCCTGCGGCACGCCGTGGACGGCCTCGGGCAGACGGTCGTCATGGTCACCCACGACCCGGGCGCGGCGGCCCACTCCGATCTCGTGCTCTATCTCGCGGACGGCCGGATCGTGGACGAGCGGGAGCGGCCGACGGCGGAGGCGGTGCTGGAGCGCATGCGCCTGTTCGCCGGCGACGGCCGCCCGGCACCCGGCTCCGGTCCCGATCCCGGTCCCGGTCCCGTTCCTGGTCCTGGTCCTGGTCCTGGTCCGAGCCAAGGCCCGAGTACGGGTCCCGGTCCCGGCCTGGTCGGCAGCCCGTTCGACGAGGACGGTGCCCTGCTCCAGGACGGGGACGGCACCGCCGTCGAGGGGGCCTGACGGCGTGCTCCGGGCGACCCTGCGCAGCTTCCTGGCGCACAAGGGGCGGTTGCTGCTCTCGGCCCTGGCCGTGCTGCTGTCCGTGGCCTTCGTCGCGGGCAGCCTGATCTTCTCCGACACCGTCACCCGCACCTTCGACCGGCTCTTCGCCTCGACCGCCGCCGATGTCACGGTCTCGCCCCGGCAGGATCTGCGGTCGCCCGTGCGGACCGGTGCCGTCCCGACACTGCCCGCCGCGCTGGCCCGGCGGCTGGCCGGGGTGCCGGGCGTCGCGGCGACCCACGTGGACGCGGTCGTGGAGAACGTGGCGGTGGTCGACAGCAGGAACCGTCCCGTCGGCCTGACCAGCGGCTCCCCCGCCGTCGCCCGCAACTGGGAGGCCGCCGGCCGCAGCGACACGAGACTGACCTCCGGGCACGCCCCGCACGGCGACGGCGAGGCCCTGCTGGACGCCGACACGGCGGCGCACCAGCACCTGCGCATCGGCGACGCGCTGACGGTCCAGGCCCCGCCGGGCGTCTTCCGGGTGCGGCTGGCCGGGATCGCCACGTTCACCACCACCAACCCCGGCGCGACACTGCTCTACCTCGACACGCCGGCCGCGCAGGCCCGGCTGCTCGGGTCCACGGCCCGCGCGACCGCCATCTCGGTCGACGCGGCCCCGGGGGTCGGTGACGCGCTGCTCAAGCGCCGGGTCGCCGCGGCGGTGGGCGGCGGGGCGTACGACGTGCGGACGGCGGCCGAGCAGGCCAAGTCGGCCGCCGCGAGCCTCGGCACCTTCCTGGCGGTCATCAAGTACGTGATGCTCGGCTTCGCCGGGATCGCGGTCCTGGTCGGCGTCTTCCTGATCGTCAACACCTTCTCGATGCTGATCGCCCAGCGCACCCGCGAGCTGGGGCTGCTGCGTGCCCTGGGCGCCGACCGGCGCCAGGTGCGCCGCTCGGTGCTGACCGAGGCGGTGCTGCTCGGCCTGGTCGGCTCCACACTCGGCCTGGCGGCCGGCATCGGCCTCGCCGCCGGGCTCATCCGGCTGCTGAGCGCCTTCGGCATGCGGCTGCGGACGGGTGACATGGTCATCGGGTGGGTCACGCCCGTCGCGGCGTACGCCGTCGGTGTCGCCGTGACGTTCGTGGCGGCGTATCTCCCGGCCCGCCGCGCCGCGGCCGTCTCCCCCATGGCGGCCCTGGCGGACGCGGAGGTCGCCGGTGTGGGGCGGCCGCTCACGGTGCGGGCGGTGGCGGGCGCGGTCGTCGGCGCCGCCGGCGCGGCCGCGCTCGGGGGCTGCGCCGCCGCCGGCCGGACGGCGACCGCCGTCGCGCTGCTGGGCTGCGGCGTCGTCCTGACCCTGGTGGCGACCGTGACCGCGGGGCCGCTGCTGGTGCGTCCGCTGATCCGGGTGCTGGGCGGGGCGTTCCCGGCGCTGTTCGGGCCGGTGGGGCGGCTGAGCCAGCGCAACGCCCTGCGCAACCCGCGACGGACGGGGGCGACGGCGGCCGCCCTGATGGTGGGCCTGGCCCTGGTCGGCGGGATGTCCGTGGCCAGTGCCTCCATGACCCGGTCCATCGACCGGCAGATCGAGCGGACGCTCGGCGCCGACTACATCGTGCAGAACCGCACGTTCCTGCCCTTCCCGCCCGAGGTCACCGCCGCGGTCCGAGCCACCCCGGGCGCGGGCGTCCTGGTCCGGCAGCGGCTGGCGCCGGTCGCGGTGCGGCTGCCGGACGGCAAGCGGGTGGAGACGGCCGTCTCCGGCTACGACCGGTCGCTGGACGCGGTCGCCCACCTCTCCTACGCGGCCGGGGACACCGCCTCGGCGCTGGCCGCCGGACATCTGGCGCTGGACGCGGACTTCGCGCGGAAACACGGCGTGCGGGTGGGCACCGTGCTGCCCGCCGAGTTCCAGGGCGGGCGTCGGGGCGGGCTGACCGTGGGCGCCCTGACCGACCAGGACCAGGCCGAGGGGTTCGGCCTGCAGGGCGGGCTGTACACCGGCCTCGGCACCCTCGACCGGTACGTACCCGGCGGCCAGGACGCCGCCCTGTACGTGAACGCGGCCCCCGGCACGGGCGCCGGACCGTTGCGCGCCCGGCTGGAGAAGGCCCTCGCCCCGTATCCGAACGTGCAGGTGCGCGACCAGGCCGACTACAAGAAGCTGGTGCATGACCAGATCGCGGTGCTGCTCTACCTCGTCTACGCGCTGCTGGGGCTGGCCATCGTCATCGCGGTGCTCGGGGTGGTCAACACGCTGGCGCTGTCGGTGGTGGAGCGGACCCGGGAGATCGGGCTGCTGCGGGCGATCGGGCTGTCCCGGCGGCAGCTGCGCCGGATGATCCGGCTGGAATCGGTGGTCATCGCGGTGTTCGGCGCGGTCCTGGGGCTGGCCCTGGGACTGGTGTGGGGCGTGTGCACCCAGCGGGTCCTGGCTCTTCAGGGCATGCGGGCGCTGGCGATCCCCTGGAGCACGATCGTCGCGGTCGTGCTCGGCTCGGCGCTGGTGGGCGTCGCGGCGGCCCTGCTGCCGGCGTTGCGCGCGTCCCGCATGAACGTGCTGGCGGCGATCGCGCACGAGTGAGGGTGTCGCCGGGCGAGGTGTGGCGGGGCACGCGGCCGCCGGGGCAGGGCGGGTGCGGAGGAGCGTCCTGCGGTGACCGGCCGGTGGGGTCCTGCGGTGACCGGCCGGTGGAGTCCTGCGGTGACCGGCCGGTGGGCAGGAGCCGGGGTCAGTTCCGGGGGCCGCGTCCGGGTCCAGGGACCAGGTCGGGCCATGACCCGGATTCGGCGCGACCGGCGCGTCCGGATGCTGGAATTCCGTTCGGGGCGCGGACCCACATGGTGGGATCACCGCATGAGCGACCTGCGCATACGGGCGGCGACCGCCGACGATCTCGAACCTGTCCTGGCGTTCTGGAAGACCGCCGCCGAGGGCACGAGCATCAGTGACGACCAGGACGGGGTGCGGCGACTGCTCGCCCGGGACCCGCGGGCGCTGCTGCTGGCGGAGGACGCCGGCGAGTTGGTCGGCACGGTGATCGCGGGCTTCGACGGCTGGCGCTGCCATCTGTACCGCCTGGCGGTACGCCCGGACCGGCGGCGCCGGGGCGTCGGCTCGGCGCTGCTGGCCGCCGCCGAGGAGCGGTTCGCCCGGCTCGGCGGGCGGCGCGCGGACGCGATGGTGCTGACCGGGAACGAGACCGCGCATCAGGCCTGGCGCGCTTCGGGGTACACGCCCGAGGAGCACTGGCGGCGCTGGGTGAAGCCGCTCACCGACTGATACCCCGGGAGGTTTTTTGCCTGTCCTTTACCCTGGAGGGAGCACTCGGTCCTCCATGAAAGGTTGTGAGCGTCCGCCCATGGGCGAGCCTCCCGGTACGCATCACCGGCATCACCGGCACCACCGCGCGATTCTCCGTGCCCTGTCCGACCATGGGACGGGGGTGAACCGATGACCGAAGTGCTCCTGCTGCTCGTGGCGGTACTGCTGTCGCTGGCCTGCGGTGCCTTCGTGGCGGCCGAGTTCTCCCTGACCACCGTGGAGCGCGGTGCCCTGGAGCGGGCTGCCGAGCGGGGCGAGCGGGGCGCGGCCGGCGCCCTCAAGGCCGTACGGAACCTGACGTTCCAGCTGTCCGGCGCGCAGCTCGGCATCACCGTGACCAATCTGGTGGTCGGCATGCTCGCCGAGCCGTCGATCGCCAAGCTCCTCGCGGGGCCGCTCGGCGCGCTCGGCCTCTCGCGGTCCACGGCGACCACCGTGGCCCTGGTGCTGGGCACCGCCCTGTCCACGGTCTTCCTGATGGTCGTCGGCGAACTGGTGCCCAAGAACTGGGCGATCTCCTCACCGCTGGCGATCGCCCGGCGGGTGGGCACGCCGCAGCGCTGGTTCAGCGCGGCCTTCCGCCCGTTCATCAGCCACCTCAACAGCATGGCGAACCGCGTGGTGCGCCGGCTCGGGGTGGAGCCGGCCGAGGAGCTGGCCTCCGCGCGCGGCCCGCAGGAACTGGCGGCGCTGGCCCGGCACTCCGCGAAGGCGGGCGCCCTGGAGGCGGACACCGCCGAGCTGTTCGTGCGCACACTCAACCTCGCCGACCTGACCGCGCAGCACGTGATGACGCCGCGCGTCCAGGTCATCGCCCTCGAAGCGCAGGCCACCTGCGAGGACGTGGCGAACGCGACCCGGGCGACCGGGCTGTCCCGCTTCCCCGTCTACCGGGGCAGCCTCGACTCGGTGGTGGGCACCGCGCATGTCAAGGACGTCCTGGCGGTGCCCGCCGGGCGGCGGACCCAGCTGCGGGTCTCGGAGATCATGCGCGAGCCGATGCTGGTCCCCGAGTCGCTGACCGTCGACCGGCTGCTGGACCGGCTTTCCGGCCGGCGGACGATGGCGGTCGTCATCGACGAGTACGGCGGCACGGCGGGTGTGGCCACGCTGGAGGACATCGTCGAGGAGGTCGTCGGCGAGGTGCGCGACGAGCACGATCCGCACGAGACGCCGGAACTCGCCCCGGCGGGCGCCGACGCGGAGGGCCACGCCCTGTACTCGGCCGACGGCTCCGCCCGCGTGGACCGGCTGGCACGCGTGGGACTGCGGGTGCCGGACGGGCCGTACGAGACGCTCGCCGGGCTCGTCGCCACCGAGCTGGGCCGGATACCGGAGACCGGGGACATCCTCCAGATCGCCGGCTGGCGGCTGGACGTGGTGGACGCGAGCGGGCGCCGGGCCGCGCGGGTGCTGCTGCACGCGCCGCTCGACGACCGGCCGGACGTCCCGGCCGCGCCGCGCGGCAAGCGCTCACGCGCCGGGAGTCCCGGCGACCGGCACCAGGACGGCCGGCACGACAACGACCGGCACCAGAGCGACCAGCATCCGGGCGACCAGCACCGAAGCGACAGGAAGAGGGCCGGCCGGTGACCGCCGTACAGATCCTGATCGGTCTGGCGACCCTGGTCGTCAACGCCTTCTTCGTCGGCGCCGAGTTCGCGCTGATCTCGGTGCGCCGCAGCCAGATCGAGCAGTACGTGGAGGAGGGCGCGGAGGGCGACCGGCGCGCGCGGAGCGTGCTGTGGGGCCTGGAGCACGTGTCCGCCCTGCTGGCGGCGGCCCAGCTCGGCATCACCCTGTGCACGCTGGTGCTCGGTGTGGTCGCCGAGCCCGCGATCGCGCACCTGCTGGAGCCCGCCTTCCACGCGCTGGGCGTGCCCGTGGGCGCGGGACACGCGGTGTCCTTCGTGATCGCGCTGGCGCTGGCGACGTATCTGCACATGCTGCTCGGCGAGATGGTGCCGAAGAACATCGCGCTCGCGGAGCCGGTGCGCAGCGCGCTGCTGCTCGGGCCGCCGCTGGTCGCGCTGTCCCGGGCCCTGCGCCCGGTGATCTTCACGGTGAACACCTTCGCGAACGCCCTGCTGAAGCTGATGCGGGTGGAGGCGAAGGACGAGGTGTCGGCGACCTTCACGGACACCGAGCTGGCCGAGATCGTCAAGGACGCCGGCGAGGCCGGTCTCATCGACGACCGCGCCCAGGAGCGGCTGCACGACGCGCTGGAGCTGGGCAGCCGTCCGGTGCGCGATGTCGTGCTCCCGCTGGAGCGGGTCGTCTACGCCCGCCCCGGGGTCACTCCGGAGCAGTTGGAGCGGCTGTCGGCCGAGTCCGGCTTCTCCCGCTTCCCGGTGGTCGACGAGGGGCGCCGGATCGTGGGCTACCTCCATGTGAAGGACGCGCTGGACGCCTCGCCGCACGACGAGCCGTTCCGGCTGCGGGACATGCGGCCCATCGCCCGGGTCCGGGAGAGCACGCCGCTGGACGACGTGCTCACCGCGATGCGCGGCAGCCGTACGCATCTGGCGGCGGTGCTGGGCGCGGACGGCCGGCTGGCCGGTCTGGTGACGATGGAGGACGTGCTGCGGGAGCTGTTCGGGCAGCGGGTGTGAGGCGGCCCTCGCCGTATCTGCGTGCGCCGGTCCCCTCCGTACCACGGCAGGACCGACCGCTTGGTATGCGCGGGTCGGCACCGGATACCATCGCTGACGCCATGCAGACGAATCCCACACACAGCAGCCTGGTCGCGGTCGGCGACTCGTTCACCGAGGGCATGTCGGACCTGCTGCCCGACGGCTCCTACCGGGGCTGGGCCGACCTCCTGGCGGCCCGGATGGCCGCTCGTTCCCCCGGCTTCCGCTACGCCAACCTGGCCGTGCGCGGCAAGCTCATCGGGCAGATCGTGGACGAGCAGGTCCCGGTCGCGGCGGCCATGAAGGCCGACGTGGTGACGCTGGTGGGCGGCCTGAACGACACGCTGCGCCCCAAGTGCGACATGGGGCGGGTGCGGAGCCTGCTGACGGAGGCGGTGGAGCGGCTGGCGCCGTCGTGCGGGCAGCTCGTGCTGATGCGCAGCCCCGGCCGCCAGGGCCCCGTCCTGGAACGGTTCCGGCCGCGCATGGAGGAGCTGTACGCCTGCGTCGACGCGCTGGCCGAGCGGCACGGCGCCCTGGTCGTCGACCTGTACGGCGCGCCCTCGCTGGCCGATCCGCGCCTGTGGGACATGGACCGGCTGCACCTGACGGGCGAGGGCCACCGCCGGGTCGCGGAGGCGGTGTGGCAGTCCCTCGGGTACGCGCCCGAGGACACCGAGTGGCACACGCCGATGCCGACGACCGTGCCGCCGGGCTGGGCGGCCCGCCGGGCCGCGGACGCCCGCTTCGCCCGGCAGCACCTGCTGCCCTGGATAGGCAGGCGCCTGACCGGCCGCTCCTCCGGGGACGGCCGTCCGCCCAAGCGGCCCGACCTGCTGCCCTACGGGGACGCTCCCGCCGCGGCCGACGCCGGGCAGGTGTAGCACCAGGCCGGCGTCGACGGCGTATGCGCCCTCCAGGGTCGCCGCCCTCACGGCTTCTCCGCGCTCGTAGCTTCCGACGAACACCCCCGTGGCGCTGGCCTGCACGAATCGCCAGTAGACTCGGTGCACGTGACTGCTGCGCCCGCAAAGCCCCGTATCCCGAACGTCCTCGCCGGACGCTACGCCTCCGCCGAGCTCGCCACGCTCTGGTCGCCCGAGCAGAAGGTGAGGCTGGAGCGGCAGCTCTGGCTCGCCGTGCTGCGCGCCCAGAAGGATCTCGGGATCGAGGTCCCCGACGAGGCGATCGCCGACTACGAGCGCGTCCTCGACCGGGTCGACCTGGCCTCGATCGCCGAGCGCGAGAAGGTCACGCGGCACGACGTGAAGGCGCGGATCGAGGAGTTCAACGACCTCGCCGGGCACGAGCAGGTGCACAAGGGCATGACCTCCCGGGACCTGACGGAGAACGTCGAGCAGTTGCAGATCCGGCTCTCCCTGGAGCTGGTGCGCGACCGCACGGTGGCCGTGCTGGCCCGGCTGGGCCGGCTCGCGGCGGAGTACGCCGAGCTGGTCATGGCCGGCCGCTCGCACAACGTGGCCGCGCAGGCCACCACCCTCGGCAAGCGCTTCGCCACCGCGGCCGACGAGCTGCTGGTGGCGTACGGGCGCGTCGAGGAACTGCTCGGCCGCTACCCGCTGCGCGGCATCAAGGGCCCGGTCGGCACGGCCCAGGACATGCTGGACCTGCTGGGCGGCGACGCGGGCAGGCTCGCCGAGCTGGAGCGGCGCGTCGCGGGCCACCTCGGCTTCGCGCAGGCGTTCACCTCGGTCGGCCAGGTCTACCCGCGCTCCCTGGACTACGAGGTCGTCACCGCCCTGGTGCAGCTGGCCTCGGCCCCGTCCTCGGTGGCCAGGACAGTGCGGCTGATGGCCGGGCACGAGCTGGTCACCGAGGGCTTCAAGCCGGGCCAGGTCGGCTCCTCCGCGATGCCGCACAAGATGAACACCCGCTCCTGCGAGCGCGTCAACGGCCTCATGGTGATCCTGCGCGGGTACGCGTCGATGACCGGCGAGCTGGCCGGCGACCAGTGGAACGAGGGCGACGTGTCCTGCTCGGTGGTGCGCCGGGTCGCGCTGCCGGACGCGTTCTTCGCGCTGGACGGGCTGCTGGAGACGTTCCTGACGGTGCTCGACGAGTTCGGCGCCTTCCCCGCGGTGGTCGCCCGTGAGCTGGACCGCTACCTGCCGTTCCTGGCGACCACCAAGGTGCTGATGGGCGCGGTGCGCGCCGGTGTCGGCCGCGAGGCCGCCCACGAGGCCATCAAGGAGAACGCCGTCGCCACCGCGCTCGCCATGCGGGAGCAGGGTGCCGAGCGCAACGACCTGCTCGACAAGTTCGCCGCCGACGAGCGCCTCCCGCTCGACCGCGCGCAACTGGACGAGCTGATGGCCGACAAGCTGTCCTTCACCGGCGCCGCCGCCGATCAGGTCGCCGCGGTCGTCGCCCGGATCGAGGAGGTCATCGAGCGGCACCCGCAGGCCGCCGCGTACGCCCCGGGGGCGATCCTCTGACCCGGTTCACCCGCGCGGAGCTGGAGGCCGCCCGCGACCGTCCGGTGCCGGACGTGGTCGCGGACGGCCTGCGCGTGCTGTTCTGCGGTATCAACCCCGGTCTGCTGTCGGCCGCGACGGGCCACCACTTCGCCCGCCCGGGCAACCGGTTCTGGCCGGTGCTGCACCGGTCGGAGTTCACCCCCCGGCTGCTGCTCCCCGCCGAGCAGGACGCACTGCCGTCGTACGGTCTCGGCATCACGAACGTGGTGGCCCGGCCGACCGCGCGCGCCGACGAGCTGGCGCCCGAGGAGTACCGCGAGGGCGGCCGGACGCTGGCGCTGAAGGTGGCGCGGCTGCGGCCGCGGTGGCTGGCCGTGGTCGGCGTGACCGCGTACCGGGCGGCCTTCGAGGACCGCAAGGCGCGGGTGGGGCCGCAGGACCGGGTGATCGGGGACACCCGGGTGTGGGTGCTGCCCAATCCGAGCGGGCTCAACGCGCACTGGACCGCCGAGACCATGGCGCACGAGTTCGCCCGGCTGCGGACGGCGGCGGAGGCCGGCTGACGGGTCACGGCGGGTCCATGTCCGTGACGACGGCGAGCAGCTGGAACGGCAGCTCCTTGTCCCACTGGGAGACGCCGAGCGCTGTCCACCGGCCGGTCGGCTCCGACCGCCACAGCTGCACGTCGGGCACATGGCCGCTCAGGGCGGCCCACGGCTGTGCCACCTCCTCCCCGCGCACGGTCCGGTCGAGCACGCTGTACAGGCTGAAGACCTGGGGCGGCCCCCAGCGCTCGGCCAGCCGCTGCGCCAGTGCGTCCCGGTCGCATGCGTACTGCTCCGCCGTCTCCTCGCGCCGGGTGCCGTCGTCCTCCCAGAAGTCCTCGCTCGTCGCCAACTCGGCTATGCGGTAGCCGGGTCCGGCCGTGCCGACGCCGGTACCGGCTCCTGCGGGCCCGGCGGGAAGCGGCCCGGAGCACAGCCGCTCGATCACGGCGAGCGCCTTCGCGATGTCCATGCGTTCCAGTAAACCGGCCACCACTGACAATTGGCGGGGCGTCAGGCGGCGGCCCGCCCGGGGACACCGGCCGGTGGCGACGGACGGTGGCCGGGCCAGCGGCGGCGGCCGGTGGGCGGTGGTGGCCGGTGGGCGGTGGTGGCCGGTGGGCGGTGGCGACTGCGACCCGCGAAGGGCCGGTGCCGGCCCGGGCGCGCTGCCGGCATCCCGGCGCTCGCCGCCCCGGCCCGCGCCGAGTACGATCCGCCCAACACGCGCACGAGCTGGGAGGACGGACGTTGGGGCGGCTGACCGGCGGGGACCCCTCGCTGCTGCGAAGGATCAATTCCGCGGTGGTGCTGCACGCGCTGCGTGCCACCGACCGCGCGACGCTCACGGAGATCACCCGGGTGACCGGGCTGTCCCGGCCCACGGTCGAGGGCGTCGTCGAGGATCTCATCGAGGCGGGCCTCGTCGTCGAACAGGCGGCCGAGGAAGGGGCCGCCCGGCGACAGGGACGCCCGGCGCGGCGGTTCCGGTTCCGGGCGGAGGCCGGGCATCTGCTCGGCCTGGAGATCGGCCCGCACCGGGTCGCCGCGCTGCTCGCCGATCTGGACGGCCGGGTGCTCGGCGCCCAGGCCAAGGAGGTCGACGAGGCCGCCGACGCGGACGAGCGCCTGGAACGGCTGCGGACGGCGGTGGCCGAACTGCTGCGCCGGGCCGGCGTGCCGCGCAGCTCCCTGCGGGCCGTCGGGGTCGGCACGCCCGGGATCGTCGAGGCGGGCGGCGTCGTCCGCCTGGGCACCGCGCTGCCCGGGTGGACGGGACTGCACCTGGGCGAGCGGCTGAGCCGTTCCTTCAAGTGCCCGGTGCTGGTCGAGAACGACGCCAATGCCGCCGCGGTCGCCGAGCACTGGAAGGGCGCCGCCAAGGACTCCGACGACGTGGTGATGGTGATGGCGGGGCTGAGTCCGGGCGCCGGTGCGCTGATCGGCGGCCGGCTGCACCGCGGGTTCGGCGGGGCCGCGGGCGAGATCGGCGCGCTGCACCTGCTGGGGCGGGGCGAGACCCCCGAGACGCTGCTGTCCACCACGGACCAGCCGCTGCACCCGCTGGACGAGCAGGCGGTGGCGGCGGTGTTCGCCCAGGCCCGCGAGGGCGACCGGCAGGCGCTGGCCGCCATGGAGCGCTTCATCCAGCGGCTCGTCCACGACGTGGCGGCGCTGGCGCTGGCCCTGGACCCGGAGCTGGTGGTGGTCGGCGGCTGGGCGGCCGGCCTGGACGGCGTACTGGAGCCGCTGCGGCGCGAACTGGCCCGCTACTGCCTGCGCCCCCCGCAGGTGACCCTCTCGCTGCTCGGCGAGGCGGCCGTGGCGACCGGCGCCCTGCGGCTGGCCCTCGACCATGTGGAGGAGCAGCTGTTCGCGGTGGAGAGCACGGTGACGTCCCGGCGGTGAGACCGGGGCGCGGGTGCGGGACGCTCACCGCAGGGCGGGGCGCTCACCGCAGGGCGGGGCGCTCACCGCAGGGCGGGGCGCTCACCGCAGGGCGGGGTGCTCGCCATGGAGCGGGGCGCCTCCGGTGTGCGGCGCCCCGCGTTCGTGGCCGTCACCCGCCGGCGCCGGTGGCCGGCCGGCGGTCAGGACGCCTGGCGCTCGGGTCCGTGGTGGATCTCCACGCCGCCCGAGTCCCCGAAGGTGAGTCGGCAGGTGTCCGCGCGGTAGGTGGCCACGGAGAGCGCCGCGGTGCGGCCCTCGGCCACGAAGCGGGTGGTGACGACGAGGACGGGGGCGCCAGGCAGCCGGTCCAGTTCCCTGGCGACGTCCGCGCGGGCCGAGCCGAGTTCGACGGCCCGCTCCTGGCCGTCCAGGTCCAGCCGGTGCAGCTCGCGCAGCACGGCGCGCGCGCGTGCCGGTCCGGAGGGCGCGTCGATCGCGGTCAGGTCGGGCACCGAGGACGCCGGGATGTAGAGCAGCTCGGCCGCGACGGGCTGGCCGTGGCTCACCCGGGAGCGGCGCACCGTGTGCACGGTCTCCTCGCGACCGAGGCCGAGAGTGTCGGCGACGGCCGCCGGCGGGGTCGTCCGCTCGCAGTCCGCGGGGTGCCAGGCATCGCCGGCCGCGCCCGGCCAGGCGTCCTGCTCGGTGCCGACGGCGACGCCCACGCGCGGCGGGGCGACGGTGGTGCCGACGCCGCGGCGGCGCTGGAGCCTGCCTTCCAGTTCGAGCTGTTCGAGGGCCTGGCGGAGGGTCGCGCGGGCCACGCCGAAGCGGGCGGCCAGATCCCGCTCGTTGGGCAGGACCTCGCCGACCGAGAACTCCGAGTCCAGGGCCTCACTGAGTACGGTCTTCAGATGCCAGTACTTGGGCTCCGGCACCGATTCGAGCTGCGTGGTCCCCACCCTGTCCTCCGCAATCGCCGTGGTCCGGCGGCGTTTTAGCGCCCTTGTTTATTAAAGGTTGTTGTACTTCTCTGCGACCATAGGGCCGCCCTCCCCCTTGGTCAAGACCAATCATCGACGTTCCCGGGGCGCCCGGACGCCGCCGCGCACAGCGTTCACGCGAAGTTCGCGCACCGTCGCATTCGCGACATGACGGCGAAGCCCCCGCCCTGGAGCGGGCGGGGGCTTCCGGCACACCCGGGGGCTACCCGGCGGTAGTAATTGCTGACAAGCTGTCTACTCGGCGTCCGTCAGTGAATCCCGACGAGGAGCACCCATGTCGACCACCGTCTCCTTCCCGGTCCCCGCCGCGCACGGCCCCAGGACCGTGACCCTGTCCTACGCGCGCGTGGGCAGCGGTGAGCCGCTGCTCCTGCTGCACGGCATCGGGCACCACCGGCAGGCCTGGGACCCGGTGATCCACCTGCTGGCGGGCGAGCGGGACGTGATCGCCGTGGACCTGCCCGGCTTCGGCGCCTCGCCCGCGCTGCCCGACGGGCTGCGGCACGACCTGCCGACGATGAACGCCGCCCTGGCCGCCCTGTGCGAGGCCCTGGAGATCGAGCGGCCGCACGTGGCCGGCAACTCCCTGGGGGGCCTGCTCGCCCTGGAGCTGGGCCGCGAGAAGCTCGCCCGCTCCGTCACGGCGCTGTCCCCGGCCGGCTTCTGGACCGAGTCCGAACGCCGTTACGCGTTCGGTGTGCTCCAGGCGATGCGGTCGACGGCCCGCCGGACGCCGCTGCCGCTGGTCGAGCGCCTCTCGCGGACGGCCGCCGGCCGCACCGTGCTGACGAGCACCATCTACGCGCACCCGGCCCGGCGTTCACCCGAGGCCGTGGTCGCCGAGACGCTGGCCCTGGCGCAGGCCACCGGGTTCGAGGAGACCCTCCGGGCGGGCATCGGCGTCCGGTTCGCGGACGACATACCGGGCGTCCCGGTCACCGTGGCCTGGGGCGCCAGGGACCGGCTGCTGCTGCGCCGCCAGGGGGTGCGCGCCAAGCGGGTCATCCCGCAGGCCCGGCTGGTGCGGCTGCCCGGTTGCGGGCACGTCCCGATGAACGACGACCCGGCGCTGGTCGCACGGGTGATCCTCGACGGCAGCCGCTGACCTCCGTCCGGGCCGCCGCAGCGCCCCCGAGCCCAGGGCGACCCCGGCGCCCACCAGGGCGCTGCCCGCGGCCTGGGCCGGTCCGTAGGAGCCGGTGCCGACGAACGGGGCGGAGCAGGCCGCCGCGACGGGGATGAGACCGGAGAAGAGGGTGGCGCGCTCGGCGCCGATCCGCTGCATCCCCATGTACCAGCACACGAAGCCGATCACGGTGACGACCGCCGCCTGCCACAGCAGCGCCGCGGCCTCGCCCGCGTCCGGGCGGCGCAGCCAGGAGGAGCCGTCCAGCAGGACCCCGGCGGCCGCCGCCTCCACGGCGGCGACGCCGGACACCGCGGCGGACAGCAGCCGGGGCCCGAGCGGGCGCAGCACCGGCACCGCGAGGACCGCGAAACCGACCTCGCCGGCCAGCGCGCAGGCGGAGAAGGCGATCCCGGCACCGTCGGTCCGGCCCCAGCCCTGCACGGTCAGGGCGCCCACGGCGACCAGCGAGGCGCCGTACAGCACGGCCCGCTGCGGGCGGCGGCGTTCCAGCAGCGGCACCACGACCGCGACGACCACCGGGGCGCAGCCCACGAAGACGCCGGGCACGGCCGGTTCGGCGGAGCGCTCGGCGGCCAGGATCGCCAGGTTGAAGCCGACCATGCCCACCGCGGCGAGCAGCGCGAGCCGCGCCCACCGGCGGGGCGTGAGCCGCCGCAGCCGGGCGGCAGCGCCGGGTCCGGCGAGCGGCAGGAGCAGCAGGCAGGCCAGGCCGTAGCGCAGGAACTGGCCGCCCGCGTAGGGGTAGTGGCCGAGGACGCTGTTGGCGGTGAAGGATCCTCCGACGAGGACGCAGGCGAACGCGGCGAGCAGCGCGCCGCGCGAGGTGGTGGCGTTCATGGCAGCGACGCTAGGGAGTCCGGCGGCCCGGTTTAAGGTCCACTTCCATGACATCATCGGGGACCAATCCGACGGGCCTGTCCGGCACGGCCGCCTGGGAGCTGCTGCTGCCGGCCGCGGCGGCGCCCGCACGCGCGCGTGGCCGTGCCTTGCAGGCGGCGCTGCGCGAGGCGGTCCGCTCGGGCCGGCTCGCGCCGGGCACGCGGCTGCCCTCCAGCCGTGACCTCGCGGCCGACCTCGGCGTGTCGCGGGGGCTGGTCACCGAGGCGTACGAGCAGCTGACGGCGGAGGGGTACCTGCGCAGCGGGCGCGGCGCCGGGACCTGGGTGGGCGGTGCCGTCCGGGCCGCGCCCACGCGCGCGCGGGACCTCGCGCCGCGCCCGCCGGGCACCCGCGCGGACTTCGTGCCCGGCACCCCGGACCTGTCGCTGTTCCCGCGCGCCGCCTGGGCCGCCGCGCACCGCTCCGTCCTTGCGGACCTCCCCCACCACGACCTGGGATACCCGGACCCGCGCGGGCTGCCCCGGCTGCGCACGGCGCTGGCCGGACTGCTGGCCCGCCGCCGCGGGGTCGTCGCGGACCCCGAGCGGATCGTGGTCGTCTCGGGGGTGGCGCAGGCCACCTGCCTGCTCGGTTCGGTGCTGTACGCGCGCGGGACCCGGCTGGTCGGCGTGGAGGACCCCGGCAGCCCGCAGCACAGCGCCCTGTACGCCTCGGCGGGCATCGCCACCGTGCCGCTGCCGCTGGACGCCGAGGGTCCCGCCCTGGAGCCGCTGCGCCGGTCCGGTGTACGGACCGTGGTGACGACCCCGGCCCACCAGTTCCCCACCGGCATCGCCTGCTCCGCGCGGCGCCGCGCCGGACTGCTGGAGTGGGCCCGGTCGGTGGACGGCTTCGTCTTCGAGGACGACTACGACGGCGACTTCCGCTACGACCGCGCCCCCGTGGGCGCCCTCCAGGGCCTGGACCCGGAACGCGTCGTCTACGCGGGGTCGGTGAGCAAGTCGCTGGCGCCGGGACTGCGGCTGGGCTGGCTGCTGGTGCCCGACGCGCTGGCCGACGAGGTCGTCGAACGCAAGCGCACCATGGACCTCGGCCATCCCACCGTCGACCAGGCGCTGTTCGCCCACTTCATCGAGCGGGGCGACTACGACCGGCAACTGCGCCGCTGCCAGCGCGCCTACCGGGAGCGCCGGGACGCGCTCGTCGCCGCGCTGGAGGAGCACTTCCCCGGGGTCCGGCTGTCCGGGATCGCCGCGGGCCTGCACCTGATCGCCGAACTGCCCGCGCGCTGCGGTCCCGAGCAGCGGTTCCTCGCGCGCGTGGACGAGGCCGGGGTCGCGGTGCGCACCCTGACGGCGTACCGGCACGCGGGCGGCGCGGACGGCACGGAGGGGGCGGTGGGGAGGGCCGGGGGCCCGCACGCGCGCGTGGGGGGCCAGGCGGCGACCGGGTGCGGGCTGCTGCCGGTCGAAAGCCCGCACGCGCGCGTGCGGGGTACCGGTGGCGCGCCGGAGGGCGGCGTGTCGCTCGTCCTCGGGTACGCGCACCTGTCACCCGCGCGGCTCCGTGAAGGCGTACGGCTGATGGCGCGGGCGGCGGGTTGACGGGTGGGGCGGCGGGTTGACGGGTCGCGTGGTGAGTTGGCGGGCCGGGTGGGGGGTTGACGGGTCGGGTGGGGGGTTGACGGGTCGGGTGGGGGGTTGACGGGTCGAGTCGGCGCGGGCGGGCGGTGCCTGGCACGCCCGGCGGCGGGGCGTGTGTTCACTCGTGGTTTCCGTGCGCGCCGCGCCGCACCAGTAGGTGTGGGCGGCGAACACCGGCCGGACCCCGTCCATGGAGGCGCCTCCCATGTCCCACCGTCCCCACCGTCCCTTCCCCGGCCGCCGCAGCGTGCTGCGCGGCTCGCTGGCCGCGTCGGCGGCCCTCACCCTGCCCGGCGCGCTCGGCGCGGCACCGGCGCTCGCCCTGTCCGGCCGCCCCCGGGCGGACTGGGGCGTGCAGGCGGGCGACGTGACCACCGACTCGGGCCTGGTGTGGGTGCGCGCGGACCGCCCGGCCCGGATGACCGTCGAGACGTCCGCCACCGAGTCGTTCCGCAACCCCCGCAGGTGGCACGGCCCGCTGCTCGGCTCCGGCACCGACTTCACGGGCACCGCCCGGCTGCACGGACTGCCGGCCGGCGAGCAGATCCACTACCGCGTGCTGCTCTGCGACTCGGACGACCCGCGCCGCACCGGCGAACCGGCGTACGGCACCTTCCGCACCGCGCCCGCGCGACGCCGCCGGGGCGTGCGGTTCGTGTGGTCCGGTGACCTGGCCGGACAGGGCTGGGGCATCAACGAGTTGATCGGCGGCTACCGCATCTTCGACGCCATGGCCAAGCTGGACCCGGACTTCTTCCTGTGCAGCGGCGACAACATCTACGCCGACGGCCCGATCGCGGCGACCGCCGCGCTCCCGGACGGCAGCCTCTACCGCAGCGTCACCACCGAGGAGAAGTCGCACGTCGCCGTCTCGCTGGCCGACTTCCGCGGCAACTTCCGCTACAACCTGCTGGACGCGGCCCTGCGCCGGTTCAACGCCCAGGTGCCCGGAATCATCCAGTGGGACGACCACGAGGTCCGCAACAACTGGTACCCGGGCGAGGTCATCGGTTCCGGCACGCCCTACCCGGCCGGCACCCGGCTCGACGACCTGGCGTCGCGCGCCCGGCGGGCCTTCTCCGAGTACTTCCCGGTCTCCACCCTCAGCGGCCGCCCCGACGGCCGGATCTACCGCGTCCACCACCACGGGCCGCTGCTCGACGTGTTCGTGCTCGACATGCGGACCTACCGCGACGCCAACTCGCCCGACGACCAGCAGAGCGATCCGCAGGGCATCCTCGGCCGCGAGCAGCTGGAGTGGCTCAAGCGGGAGCTGGCCCGGTCCCGGGCGGTGTGGAAGGTGATCGCCGCCGACATGCCGCTGGGCCTGGTGGTACCCGACCCGGTCGAGGGCCGGCCGAACTTCGAGGCCGTCGCGCAGGGCGACCCCGGCGCGCCGCTCGGCCGCGAACTGCAGATCGCCGAACTGCTGCGGTTCGTCAAGCACCGCCGGATCACCGGCACGGTGTGGCTGACGGCGGACGTCCACCACACCTCGGCCCAGCACTACGACCCTTCACGGGCGGCGTTCAAGGACTTCGAGCCGTTCTGGGAGTTCGTCTCCGGTCCGCTGAACGCGGGCGCCTTCCCGGCCAGCGCGCTGGACGGCACGTTCGGCCCCGACCGGGTGTTCGTCAAGGCGCCGGCCGCCGCCAACGTCTCGCCCGCCGAGGGCTACCAGTTCTTCGGCGAGGTCGACATCGACGGCGACAGCGGGGAGCTGACGGTCCGGCTGCGCGAGCAGGACGGCACGGTCCTGTTCACGCGGGCGCTGCGGCCGGGGCGGGTCGGGCAGTGACTCCCGTACTCTCTTGACCGGTGCCGCGCACCGGCGTCATCCCCTGGCGCGCGGCACCGCCGCGCCGATCCATGGCGCGGCAAAGGCCGTAAGGGCCGCAAAGCGCGCAGATCCGCTCTTTACCAGTAAGTCACAGGGCGTTCGCGATCAGGCAACACCCCTCCTCCACAGTGGCTGCATGAGTCGAGCGATGTCTGATGTGACACGGACGAAGCACGGGCGCCCCGTGCACCACTGGCGGCGTGACGTGGTCGAGCTGGCCGCGCTGTTCACGGCGGTCGCGGTGGCGGACGGCGTGGCGAACCTGATCGGGCACGGCCCGGACGGACCGGGACTGCTGCTGGTCTCGGCGGTGGCGCTGCTGGCGACGGCCGGGTTCCACACCTGGTGGGCACGGCGCCACGGCCACGCGCCTCCGGCGGAGGATACCGGTGCCCGGCCGCGCGCCGCCGTCCGGCGGCAGGCCGGGCCGTCCGCCTCCGCCCCGCACTCCTCCTCCGGGGCGGGCGGGGCGGGCGAGGAGACGTCCGGGCCCAGTGCCCTGTGGCGGATGCGGACGACGGTGCGGGACGAACCGGGGTCGCTGGCCTCGCTCTGCGCGGCGCTGGCCGGCCGGGGCGTGGACATCCTCAGCCTGCAGACGCATCCGCTGGCCCAGGGCACGGTGGACGAGTTCCTGCTGCGCGCCCCGGGCGGCATCGAGGCGGCGGAGCTGACCCGTTCGGTCGCCGCGGCCGGCGGCAGCGACACCTGGATCGAGCGGGCCGACGCGCACGATCTGGTCGACGCGCCCACACGGGTCCTGGGGCTGGCCGCGCGCACCGCGCTGGACACGGCGGAACTGCCGCTGGCCCTGCGCCAGTTGCTGGGGCGCTGCACCATCCGTTCGCTGCCGGCCCGGCCGGCGGGCGGCGGCCGGGGGCCCGAGCCGGTGCCGGCCGAAGGGGTGCTCGAGGACACGGTGCTGCGGCTGCGGGCGCCGGAGGGCGGCGTGATCACCGTCGAGCGGCCGTACCTGCCGTTCACGCCCACCGAGTTCGCGCGGGCCCGGGCACTGGTCGAGCTGGACACCCGGCTCGGCCCGCGCATCCCGCGCAGCCAGGACGTGCTGACGCTCCCGGCGGGCGACGCGATCACCGTGCGCCGCGCCGACACCGGCGACCTGCCCGCGGCCCGGCGGATGCACGACCGGTGCTCGCCGCGGACACTGGCCCTGCGCTACCACGGGCCGGCCGGTGACGCCGACCGCTATCTGAACCACCTGCTGAGCCCCCGCTTCGGACGGACGCTCGCCGCGCAGACCGCCTCGGGGCGGATCATCGGCCTCGGCCATCTGCTGTGGGACGGCGACGAGACCGAGGTCGCGCTGCTGGTGGAGGACGACTGGCAGCGGCGCGGCGTCGGCGCCCAACTCCTGGGCCGGCTGGTGACGATGGCCGTGGAGGCGGGCTGCGCCAGCGTCTACGCCGTGACCCAGGCGTCCAACACCGGCATGGTCGCCGCCATGCGCGGCCTCGGCCTGCCGCTGGACTACCAGATCGAGGAGGGCACCCTGGTGGTCACGGCCCGCCTGGACGCGACACCGGTCGCCTCACGGCTGCCGTACGACAGCCGGCGGGAGGAGTGCGACGGTCCCGGCGTGCGCGAACGCGGCTGACGGGGGCCACCGCGGGGCGGTCCGGGCGCGAGCACCGGGCCGCCGGACTTCTGCCGCCCCTCCCCCCCTCTTCCTTCCTTGTGCCTCTTCCTTGTGCCTCCGCTCAGTTCAGCTCAGTTCATCGCCTCGTGCAGGCCCTTGACCGCGGGCGGTCGCCGGTGGTGCCGGCCGAGTGCCGCGTCCAGGTCCGCCCAGAGGTCCTCGACGTCCTCCAGGCCGACCGACATCCGCAGCAGCCGGTCGCTGACGCCGGCGCCGCGCCGGTCCGCCGCGTCCACGATGCGGTGGCTGATGGAGGCGGGGTGCTGGATCAGCGTGTCGACGCTGCCGAGGCTCACGGCGGGGGTGATCAGGCGGACCCCGCCGATGACGGCGTGCGGGTCGCCGTGCACCTCGAAGGCGACCATGGCACCGCCGATGCGCGGGTAGTGCACGCGGGCGATCCGCGGGTCGGCCGCCAGCCGGGCGGCCAGTTCGGCGGCGGTCGCGGAGGCGGCCCGCACCCGCACCGGCAGGGTGGACAGGCCGCGCAGCAGCAGGTACCCGGCGAGCGGATGCAGGACGCCGCCGGTGGCGAACCGCACCTGCCGCAGCCGCCCGGCGAGTTCCTCGTCGCAGGCGACCACGCCGGCCATCACGTCACCGTGCCCGCCCAGGTACTTGGTGGCGCTGTGCAGCACCAGCCGGGCGCCCTGCTCGGCCGGGCGCTGGAGCACCGGCGTGGCGAAGGTGTTGTCGGCGAGCAGGGGCACCGACCCGCACGAGTGGGCGACGGCCCGCAGGTCGACCTCGGCCAGGGTCGGATTGGCCGGGGACTCCACCATCACCAGACCGGTGTCCGGGCGCAGCGCGTCGCTGATCCCGGCCGGGTCGGTCCAGGTCACCTCGGAGCCGAGCAGTCCTGCGGTCAGCAGGTGGTCGCTGCAGCCGTACAGGGGGCGTACCGCCACGACGTGCCGCAGGCCCATGGCGGAGCGGGCGAGGAGGACCGCGCTGAGCGCGGCCATTCCGCTGGCGAACGCGACCGCGGACTCGGTGCCCTCCAGCCGGGCGAGCGCGGTCTCGAAGCGGGAGACGGTCGGATTGCCGAGCCGCGCGTAGACCGGGGGGCCGTCGAGTTCGGCGCCGTCGGCGGCGAAGGCGTCGATGCGGGCGGCCTCGGCCCGGCTGTCGAAGGAGGGGTAGGTGGTGGACAGGTCGATCGGCGGGGCGTGCAGTCCCTGCCGGGCGAGGTCCTCGCGGCCGGCGTGCACGGCCTCGGTGGCCAGTGCGCGGGGTGCGGGGCGTACGGCGTCGTACGCGGACGTGCTCGCTGAGTCCAAGGGCGTGTCCATGACCGTAGGGTGAACACCGGCCGGGGCGTCGGGCTCGGTCTCCGTGTTACGTTCGGCAGATGTCGGAATCCGTCGTACTGGATCCGGTGGACCTCCAGTTGCTGCGGCTGCTGCAGAACGACGCCCGGATCACCTACCGCGATCTCGCCGCGCAGATCGGCGTGGCGCCGTCGACGTGCCTGGACCGGGTGACCCGGCTGCGCCGCTCTGGCGTCATCCTCGGCCATCAGCTGCGCCTCGATCCGGCCAAGCTGGGGCGCGGCCTCCAGGCGCTGCTGTCGGTGCAGGTCAGGCCGCACCGCCGGGAGCTGGTGGGGCCGTTCGTGGAGCGGATCAGGGCGCTGCCGGAGTCGCGGACGGTGTTCCATCTGACCGGCCCTGACGACTACCTCGTCCATGTGGCGGTCGCGGACATGGCGGATCTGCAGCGGCTGGTGCTGGACGAGTTCACCTCCCGGCGGGAGGTGGCCCGGGTGGAGACCCGGCTGATCTTCCAGCAGTGGGACTGCGGCCCGCTGCTGCCGCCCGGCAGGAGGACGGAGCCGGGGCCGGGATCGGGGCCGGGGCCGGGCTCGGGGCCGGGGCCGGGCTCGGGGCCGGGGCCGGGCTCGGGGCCGGGGCCGGGCTCGGGGCCGGGGCCGGGATCGGGGCCGGGGCCGGGCTCGGGGCCGGGGCCGGGCTCGGGGCCGGGGCCGGGGCCAGGAGCCGGAACGGGGTCGGGGGCAGGAACGGGGTCGGGGGCAGGAACGGGGCCGGGATCGGGAACCGGGACGGGAACGCCCTGAGCGAAATCCGGTCGGCCGCGGGCGGGGCTCCGGCCGGATACCGGCCCGACACCAGCCGGATATCGGACGGAACGACTGGATACCGGACGCGGGGCGGTTCGCGGGCCGGTATTCCGGGCTGACGCGGGCCGCGTCCTCGTACGAGGATGGGCCGCATGTCAAAGACGACCAACAGCCCGCTGCCCCGCCAGGTCGCCGACGCCTACGTCGACGATCTCATCGCCCTCGACCCGGTCACCGGCACGTACCTCGGTGTGAAGGAGAGCTCCAGCAAGCTGCCCGACACCTCGCCCGCCGGGCAGGAGGCGCTCGCGGAGCTGGCGCGCACCACCCTGGCGCGGCTGGCGGAGGCCGAGCGCCGCCCCGGCGCGGACAGTGAGGCCGAGCGCCGGTGCGCGCGCCTGCTGCGGGAGCGGCTCACCGCGGAACTCGCCGTGCACGAGGCCGACGAGGGCCTGCGCGCGGTCAGCAACATCCACAGCCCGGTGCACTCGGTGCGCGAGGCCTTCACCCTCAACCCCACCGACACCGAGGAGGACTGGGCCGCCGTCGCCGAGCGGCTGCGCGCCGTACCGCAGGCGCTGCGCGGCTACCGCGAGTCCCTGGCCCTGGGCCTGGAGCGCAAGCTGTACGGAGGCCCGCGGCCGACGGAGACCTTCATCGGGCAGCTCACCGAGTGGTCGGACACGGACGGCCGGGGCCGCGGCTGGTTCGAGGAGTTCGCCGCGGCCGGGCCCGAGGCGCTGCGCGGTGAGCTGGACGAGGCGGCGGCGACCGCGACCGCGGCCGTCGTCGAGCTGCGGGACTGGATGCGCGACGTGTACGCGCCGGCGGTGCAGGGCGCCCCGGACACGGTGGGCCGCGAGCGCTACGCGCGTTTCTCCCGCTTCTTCAACGGCACGGACCTGGACCTGGACGACGCGTACGCGTACGGCTGGTCGGAGTTCCACCGGCTGCTCGGCGAGATGAAGAAGGAGGCCGAGAAGGTCCTGCCGGGCGCCGAGACCCCGTGGGTGGCGCTCGCCCACCTGGATGAGCACGGCACGCACATCGAGGGCGTGGACGAGGTCCGCGACTGGCTGCAGGGCCTGATGGACGAGGCGATCGAGGCGCTGGACGGCACCCACTTCGAACTGGCCGAGCGGGTACGGCGGGTGGAGTCGTGCATCGCGCCCCCCGGCGGCGCCGCGGCCCCCTACTACACCGCGCCGTCCGCGGATTTCTCGCGTCCGGGCCGGACCTGGCTGCCGACCATGGGCCAGACCCGCTTCCCGGTGTACGACCTCGTGTCGACGTGGTACCACGAGGGCGTCCCCGGCCACCACCTCCAGCTCGCCCAGTGGGCGCACGTGGCGGACGACCTCTCGCGCTACCAGGCGACGGTGGGCATCGTCAGCGCCAACGCCGAGGGCTGGGCCCTGTACGCGGAACGCCTCATGGACGAACTGGGCTTCCTCACGGACGCGGAGCGGCGGCTCGGCTACCTGGACGCGCAGATGATGCGCGCCGCCCGGGTCATCGTCGACATCGGCATGCACCTGGAGCTGGAGATCCCGGCGGACTCGCCGTTCCACCCGGGTGAGCGCTGGACGCCGGAGCTGGCGCAGGAGTTCTTCGCCGCGCACAGCAGCCGGCCGGCTGACTTCGTGGAGAGCGAGCTGGTCCGCTATCTGTCGATGCCCGGCCAGGCGACCGGCTACAAGCTGGGCGAACGGGCCTGGCTGCTGGGCCGGGAGAACGCCCGCGAGCGGCACGGCGACGCGTTCGACGCGAAGGCGTGGCACATGGCGGCCCTCTCCCAGGGGTCGCTGGGCCTGGACGATCTCCTGGACGAGCTGTCACAGCTCTGACCCGGTAGGGGGGTGCGGGGGCGGTCGTACGCGGCCGCCCCCGCACCCCCCTGTTTCCGGTGTCGGCCCTGGTGGATCAGCAGCCGCAGTCGTCGCCCTCGGCCGGTGCGGTCAGCGGGTCCGCGGTCCGGCGGTCCTCGCCCTCCCAGGTCTCGTACGCGAAGCCCTCACGCACCCAGTACTCGAAGCCGCCGAGCATCTCCTTGACCCGGTAGCCGAGTTCGGCGAGGGCGAGGGCGGCGCGGGTGGCGCCGTCGCAGCCGGGGCCCCAGCAGTAGGTGACCACCGGGACGGACCGGTCCAGCAGCTCCTCGGCCCGCTCGGGGATCAGCGCGGTGGGCAGGTGCAGCGCGCCGGGGACGTGCCCCTGGTCCCAAGCTTCGGTGGAGCGGGAGTCGAGCAGGACGAACCCGGTGTCGCCGCCGGCCGCGAGCGCGGCGGCGACGTCGGACACGTCGGCGTGGAAGGCGAGGCTCGCCCGGAAGTACCCGGCGGCCTCGGCCGGGGCGGCGGGCGGCACCCGCAGAACGGGGTGGGCGGCGACGGCAGGGGTGGTGGCCGCGGTGGCAGAGGTGGTGGCCGCGGTGGCAGAGGTGGTGGCCGCGGTGGCAGAGGTGGTGGCCGCGGTGGCAGAGGTGGCAGAGGTGGTGGCCGCGGTGGCGGGGGTCGGGGTGGAGGTGGCTGGGGCCGTGGGGGCGGTGGTCATCGTCTGCTGCTTCCGTTTCTCCGGGGCTCGTCCCGCGGCTCGCGGCGACGACCCGAAATCTACGGCCGCGGAGCAGCGCCCTGAAGTGGTGATCCCCGGCACACCCCTTGATCGGCCGGGGAACTCCCTGCTATTCCTCGCCCATGACCGTGTTTTCCCCGGACGCCACCGACTGGCGCGTACTCGACGTCCTCCAGCGGGAGGGACGGGCCAGTTTCGCCGAGCTGGCGCGGGCCGTGTCCATGTCCCCGAGCGCGGTCACCGAACGGGTGCGGCGCCTGGAGGAGGCGGGCGTCATCCAGGGGTACGCGGCGGTGGTCGACCCGGAGCGGCTCGGCCTGCCGATCCTCGCCTTCGTCCGGCTGCGCTACCCCAACGGCAACTACAGGCCCTTCCACGACATGGTGGCCGTCACCCCGGAGATCCTGGAGGCGCACCACGTCACGGGCGACGACTGCTTCGTCATCAAGGTCGCCGCACGCTCCATGCGCCACCTGGAGGAGGTGTCCGGCCGGATCGGCGCGCTGGGCTCGGTGACCACGAGCGTCGTGTACTCCTCCCCCCTGCCGCGGCGCCCCCTGGGCCGCTGAGCCACCCTGCTCGCAAGCACCGGGATCAGCCCGCCGTGCGCTGCCGGACCGCCGACCCGGACCGGCCCTTGACGACCTCCAGCTGTGCGTGGACGCGCCGCCGCAGGTCCGCGACATGGCTGACGATGCCCACGCTCCGGTCGCGTTCGCGCAGCGAGTCCAGCACGTCCAGGACCTCGTCCAGGGTCTGGTCGTCGAGGCTGCCGAAGCCCTCGTCGATGAAGAGGGTGTCCAGCCGGATGCCGCCGGCCTCGTCGGTGACGACGTCCGCGAGCCCGAGCGCCAGGGCGAGGGAGGCGAAGAACGTCTCGCCGCCCGACAGGGTCGCCGTGTCCCGTTCCCGGCCGGTCCAGGCGTCGACGACGTGCAGCCCGAGTCCGCTGCGTCCGCGTCCGGCCCGGTCGTCGGAGTGGACCAGGGTGTAGCGCCCGGACGACATCCGCTGGAGCCGTACGGTCGCGGCGGCGGCCACCTGTTCGAGGCGGGCCGCGAGGACGTAGGACTCCAGGCGCATCCGGCGCTCGTTGTCGGCGGAGGTGCCGGCGGTGAGGGCGGCGAGCCGGGCCACCCGGTCGTGCTCCTCGCGCAGCGGCGCGAGCCGGCGCACGCCGGTGGCCGCGCGGGCGGAGAGCCGGTCCAGTTCGGCGCAGCGGCGGGCGGCGGCGTCCCGCGCGGAGGCGGCCTCCCGCAGCCGCCGGACCGCGTCGGCCGCGGCCTGCTCGGCGGCGGCCGGCAGCGCGGCCGGCCGGCCGGCGGCGGCCAGGGTGTCGGGCTCGGCGAGCACCGCCCGTACGGCGGCGTCCTCGGCCTGCCAGGTGTCCAGGCGGTGCTGGAGCTGCCGGTGCGCGGCGTCGTCGAGGAGGGCGTCGGCGGCTGCCCGCGGGGTCTCGAAACCGGCCCGGAAGGCGGCCTCGGCGAGCCGTCCGTCGGCGTCCTTGAGGCGTTCGGCGCCGGTCTCGGCGGCGCGGGCCGCGTCGGCGGCGTCGGCCAGCAGGGCCGCCCGCCGCTCCAGTTGGGCGGCGCGCGCGGCGACGCTGGGGGCCTCGCCCCTGGCCCGGTCGAGTTCGCTCTCCAGGGTGGTCCGCTCGCGGTCCAGGGTCTCCCTGCGGGTCTGCCGGGCGGCGGCGCGGACCTCGGCCTGCCGCCGGGCGGCGAGGCGCCGTTCGCGTTCGTCCTCGGCGGCGCGCAGCTCCTCCTGGGCGGCGTGCAGCGCGGAGGCGCCGGCCCGGGCGCGGGCGAGCAGCCGGTCCAGTTCGCCGGCCTCCTCGACGAGCCGGGCGGTGGGGGTGTCTCCGGCCTCGGCGGTGGCAGCGGCCAGGGCCTCGCGCACGGCGGCGAGGCGGCGCTCGTCCCCGGCGCGCTGTTCGTCGGCGTCCTGGTGGGCGGCGAGGGCGCGTTCCTCCGCCTCCCGGCCGACGTGCCCGGCGTCCTTGCGCGCGGGCGCGGGGTGCTCGGTGGCCCCGCACACGGTGCAGGGTTCGCCGTCGGTGAGGTGGGCGGCCAGCTCGGCGGCGATGCCGTTCAGGCGCTGTTCCTTGAGGTCGAGCCAGTGGTCCTTGGCCCGCGTGGCGCGTTCGGCGGAGTCCAGGGCGCGGCGCCGCGCCTCGTCGGCCTCGCCGGTGAGCCGGTCGCGGGTGCGGGCGGCGGCGAGCCGCGCCTGGGCGGGTTCGCGCCGCGCGGCGAGCTGTTCGGCCTGCCCGGCCGCGTCCTGGGCGGCCTCGATACGGGCCTGGAGCGCGCCGCGGGTCGCCTCCCATCCGGCGAGCCAGCCCTCGGCCTCCCGCAGGACGTCCTCGTCGGCGCGCTCCTGCCGGTCCACGTCGGCGCGTTCGGTGACGAGCGCGGCCAGCCGCCGTTCGGCGCGGCGGGCCGACTCCAGGCCGCCCAGTTCCTCGGCGGCGCGGCGGGCGGCGGCGGCGAGTCCGGCCGGGCCCGCGTCCGCGAAGTCCGCCGGCAGCAGGGCACGGGCGCGTGCCTCGGCCGCGGCGGCGCGCCGGTGCTCGGCGTCGGCGGCCTCCCGCAGCTCCAGCGCCGGGGCCACGGTCTCCGCCTTGCGCCCCCGTTCCATCCGGTGCTGTGCGGCGCGGTGCTCCCCGGCGCGCTCCTGCAGGTGCGCGGCCCGCTCCCGCGCCTGTGCGAACCTGCCCTGCAGCCGGGCCAGTTCGCGTACGCCGTCCAGGGCGCGGGCGGCGGTGTCCTGGGCGGCCTCGGCGGCCGTGAGCCGGCAGTGGGCGACGGTCAGCTGCTCGCGCGCGGTGCTACGGGCGACGGCGGCGGCGGTCAGGACGGCCTCGGCCAGGCCGGGTTCGCCGGGGGTGAGACCGGGCAGCTCCATGGCGTCGCCGGCCGCCTGCTGCATGCGGTGGGCGTCGGCCAGCAGGGCGGCGTCGCCCTCGCGCACCTGGGCCTCGGTGGCGCGCCTGCGCTCCGCGAGGCGCTTCTCGACCCCGGCGAAGCGGTGCGTGTCGAAGAGCCGGCCGAGCAGCTTGCCGCGGGCCTCCGCGTCGGCGCGCAGGAACCGGGCGAAGTCGCCCTGGGGCAACAGCACGACCTGACAGAACTGCTCGCGGCTCATGCCGAGCAACTGGGTGATCTCCTCGCCGACCTCCTGGTGGGAGCGGCTGAGGTCCTTCCACGCGCCGGTCCTCGCGTCGTACTCGCGCAGCCAGGTCTGCGCCTTGTCCACGGTCGTGCCGGTGCCGCGCTTCTTCGGGCGCTCCCAGGGCGGCTGCCGGGTGATCTCCAGCCGGCGTCCGGCGACGGTGAGGTCGAGAGTGACGCCGGTGCGGGTGGCCGCGGCGGCGTGGTCACTGCGCAGGGTGTTCTGCTGAGCGCTCTGCCGGGCGCCGGGCACCGAGCCGTACAGGGCGTAGCACACGGCGTCCAGGACGGAGGTCTTGCCGGCCCCGGTCGGTCCGTGCAGCAGGAACAGTCCGGCGGCCGACAGCGCGTCGAAGTCGACCCGCTGGGAGCCCCCGAAGGGTCCGAACGCGGTGATCTCCAGGCGGTGCAGTCTCACCGGGCGCCTCCCGCACGGTCCCCCGGCCGGTCCTCGGCGCGGCCGCTCACGCGGCGCACTCCGGCGTGCACACCGCGCGCACCGGCGTACGCACGAAACGCCCCACGCGCCCCCGCCCCCGCCCCCGCCGCACCCGCACCCGCACCCGCACCCGCACTCACGCCTGCACTCATGCCTGCACTCATGCCCACACCCCCGTACCCCTGGTTCACCACGCCCCCTCCCCCAGCGCCTCGTCCGTGCGGACCGTGTCAAACGCCTCGCGCAGGACGGTCTGCTCGTGCGGGTCGGGTCCCGCGCCGCGCACATGGGCGACGAAGTCCTCGGCGATCTGCTGGTCGTCGCGGCCGGCGAGCCGGCGGGCGTAGGAGACGTCCGGGTCGTCGGGGGCCCGGTCGGGTGCGAAGACGAGGCTGAGGGTGTGCGGGAAGCGCTCGCACAGGCGGGCCATCGGGTCGGCCGGGCGGACCGCGTCGGTGAGGGTGGCCTCCACCCACGCCTCCTCGTGGACGGCGAGGCCCGGGTCGGTGAGCAGGTGCTCCAGCGGGCCCCTGATCCGGGCCAGCGGGCGCGGTACGGGGCAGTCGATCCGCTCGGCGGTGACGGCCCCTCCGGCGTCGAGGTCGACGAGCCACATGCTCTTGCGGTGCCCTGCCTCGGAGAAGGAGTACGCCAGCGGGGACCCGGAGTAGCGCACGCGCTCGGTGATGGTCTGGCAGCCGTGCAGATGGCCGAGGGCGGCGTAGTCGACGCCGTCGAAGATCCCGGCGGGGACGGCGGCCACCCCGCCGACGGTGATGTCCCGTTCGCTGTCGCTGGGCTCGCCGCCGGTGACGAAGGCGTGCGCGAGCACCACGGAGCGGGTGCCGGGCGGGCGCGTGGCGAGGTCGGCGCGGACCCGGTCCAGGGCGGCGCCGAGCACCGCCTCGTGACCCACCCTGGCGACGGCGAACTCGTCCTTGACGAGGGCCGGTTCGAGGTAGGGCAGCCCGTAGAAAGCCACCTCGCCGTGGGCGTCGGCGAGCACCACCGGGGTTGCGCAGGCGGCCGGCTCGGTGCGCAGATGGATGCCGGCGCGGTCGATCAGCCCCGCGCCGACGCCGAGCCGGCGGGCCGAGTCGTGGTTGCCGGAGATCATCACGGTGGGCACGCCGAGGGCGGCGAGGCGGTGCAGGGCGTCGTCGAACAGCTCGACCGCGGCCAGCGGCGGCACCGCGCGGTCGTAGACGTCCCCCGAGACGAGCACCGCGTCCACGCCGCGTTCGCGCACGGTCGTCACGAGGTGGCCGATGAACGCGGCCTGGGCGTCGAGCATGCCCACCCGGTGGAACGTCCGGCCCAGGTGCCAGTCCGATGTGTGCAGCAATCTCACGAAACCGCTCCGGCCCGCACGTGTCCTTCTCCTCCGGCAACTGCCCCGCCACACGAACCACGGCGAACCGGCACGGGCTCACGCGAGGCAGCCACCACGCTAACGCCTCCCGGCGCCCGGCCCCCCATGGGCCTCATAATTCGCCCACATAAGGGGCGTTATGCCGGAAATGCGGCTGCGGAGACGGAGAGGGAAGAGAAGGAAGAAAGGACGACGGAGAGGACGGAGAGGACGAAGGGACCGGGTCAGACCCCGGCCTTCGAGGGCGCCGGCAGCCGGCCCGGGTCGAAGGCGGTGGCGGCGAGGGTGCCGTCGGAGGTGATCAGGCCGAAGACCGGGTAGCCGGTGATGTCGAAGATCTGGCCGAGCGGTCCGTCCTCGGACTCGACCACGACATGGGCGACCTCGGACAGGGCGGCGACCTGCGGGACGGCCTCCTCCTCGGTGCCGTGCACGACGGCGAGCACACTGCGGCCGGTCGCCCGCGCGGTGGTGCGGGCCTGCTCCACGAAGAGCGGCAGCCGCTCCTCGCAGGCCCGGCAGCCGGGCGAGAAGAAGCCGAGCATGGTCTCGCCGAGGTCGTCGCGGGCGATCCGCTCACCGGTGGTGGTGACGGCGTCGAACGCGGGGACCGGGGAGCCGGCCGGGATGATCAGCCCCTCCGCCACCTTGGCGTCCTTCTCCTGGGCCTGGGCGCGCAGTTTGCGGATGACCCCGAAGGTGAGCAGCAGGTTCAGCAGGCACAGCACGGCGATGAGGGCGACGGCGGCGACCAGAAAGGGCATGGGTGACTCCGGGGTCTCGTGTCATCGTGCGGCGGGGTGTCCGCCGGTGGGGATGTCCGGGGCGCGGCGCCTTCGAAGGGTGCGGCGCGTACCCCGGTCCGGGCGCCGCGGCGCCCGGCGGGTGGCCGGCCGGCCGCGGGTGCGGGCGGGCCGGGGTGGGTCTAGCGGGCGGGTCCGCGGACCCGGCCTGTGGTGCGGGGGGCGCCGTCGTCGAAGAGGCTGCCCAGCTCGTCCGTGAAGATCACGAGCAGGGCTCCGACCAGGGCGGCGAAGGCCGCGATCAGCACGCCCGCGGCCTGGTCCGGCGCCGGTGTCCCGGCGAGCCCGGCGGCCAGCCCGAAGGCGCAGAGGGCGAGCAGCACGGTGTTGCGGACCACGTGGCGGCGGCCGATCGGCACGGTGGAGGCGCCGAAGCAGGAGCAGGACGCCTTGGTCCCCCTGCGCAGGGTGCGCAGGATGCCGGCGGTGAACGCGGCCAGGAGCAGCAGGGTCAGGGCGAAGCCGGGGGCGCCGCCGGGCCCGAGGGCGAGCAGCACCACCGCGGCGCATTCCCCGGCCACCACGGCGACGGCCACCGGACGGCCGAGGCGGGCCGGGACGCCCATGGCGCGGGCGGAGTCCTCGAACCCCCGGAAGGCAGCGGCGCCGCGCAGTTTTCCGGCCGCGGACACCGCGAACACGATGCCGACGAGGAGTCTGACGGCGAGCAGTGCATATGCCACGAGCGATCCTCACCCCCCTGGGACGACTGGGCCAGAGGCAATGTAACCCCAAGTCGACACGAACAACAGTGGCCACTTTTCGCTCAGTTACAAGCCAAGAATCCGGAGCCAATCAGTCAACTTCTTTCCCCTTGCGCTCAATTGGCATCACGACATAGCTTCTGCCCCGGCCGGTCCGCACCCAAGGTCCGGTCTTCACCCCTACGAGGGAGGTCCACCATGACCCGAGTGATTGGCACGCTGGGCGACAGGCTGCTGGGCGTACTGCTGAAGGAGGACCGGGCCGGCGCCTGCGTCCCCGAGCACGGCACTTTCTGCAAGTGCGCGAACAAGGTCAAGTACGTCTTCAGCTGCAACGGCCCGTGCGTGAAGGACGGCACCTGCTGAGTTCCGTCCCACCCGACCCATCGCGTCACGCGAACAGGAGGCAGTCATGAGGCGAATGATCGGCACCATGGGCGACCGTCTGCTGCGGCTCGTGCTCGACGAGCAGCGCGCGGGGGCCTGTGTCCCCGAGGTGAACCAGATGTGCTATTGCAGTGGCGGGCACCAGTACCGGTTCGCCTGTAACGGCGTGTGTACCAAGCGCTCGAACACCTGCTGATGACGCATTCCGGCTCAGCCGCCGGTTCCCCGGAGACGGTCACGTCTCCGGGGAACCGGTTGCGGTCGCGGGCCGCGTGGACGGCGGTCGCCCTGCAGTTCCGGGCCGCTCCCGTCGGGGCCTGCCTGCTGTTCGCGGCGACCGTGGGGGTCGGCGCGGCACCGGCACTGGCGGCCTGGCTCGCCAAACTGCTCTTCGACGAACTCGGCCGCGGCACGCACGCCGACTCCGGGCACGCCGTCGTCCTCGGCGTCGCCACGGCCGCGCTGGGCGCGTTCTCCGCCGTACTGCTGCAAGTGGCCGCCTACCTGGACGAGTTGGTGCGCAGGCGGCTGGTCGTCGAGGTCGAGCGGACGCTGTTCGCCAAGGTGGACGAGTTCCACGGGCTGCGGCGGTTCGAGGACCCCGCCTTCCACGACCGGCTGCGACTGGCCCAGCAGGCGTCCGAGGACGCCCCGCACAACATCACCATGTTCACCCAGGAGGCCGTGCGGTCGCTCGCCGCGGTCGGCGGCTTCACCGGCGCCCTGCTCGCCGTCTGGCCCCCGATGGTGGGCCTGCTGTTCCTGGTGGGCGCCGCCGCGCTGATCGCCCGGCTCTCGCTGGCCCGCCGCCAGGTGGTGGTCTGGGAACTGACCTCGGCCCGGCTGCGCCGCCACCTCTTCTACCGCTCGCTGCTGACCGACCCCCGCGCGGCCAAGGAGATCCGGCTGTTCGGGCTCGGCGGCTTCCTGCACGGCCGGCTGGTGCGCGCGCTGAGCGACGCCACGGAGGCCGAGCTGGCGATGGCCCGGCGCGGCGCGCTGGTGCAGTCCGGTTTCACCGCGCTCAACGCCCTGGTCGCCGGGCTCGGCATGGTCGTCGTGGTGGCGGGCGCCGCCCGCGGCAGGTTCACGGTGGGCGATGTGACGCTGTTCATCGCCGCCGCCGCGGGCGTGCAGAGCGCGTTCACCGGGATCGTGCTCCAGGCGGGCAGCGCCGCCGAGGGCGTGCGGCTGTTCGGCCACTACCTCGATCTGCTCGACACCCCCGACGACCTGCCCCGGGGCGAGGCCCCCGCGCCGGCGCTCACCGGGTGCGTCGAACTGCGGGACGTCTGGTTCCGCTACGACCCGTCCGGGCCGTGGGTGCTGCGCGGGGTGAACCTGACCGTCCCGGCGGGCACCTCGATGGGCCTGGTGGGCCGCAACGGCGCCGGCAAGAGCACACTGATCAAACTGCTCTGCCGCTTCTACGACCCCGAACGCGGCACGATCCTGTGGGACGGCACCGACATCCGGACCATGGACGTGGCCGCGCTGCGCCGCCGGATCGGCGTCACCTTCCAGGACTACATGACGTACGACCTCTCGGCGGCCGAGAACATCGGCATCGGCGACCTGCCGCACCGCACGGACCGGGAGCGGGTCCGCGACAGCGCCCGGCTGGCCGGCATCGACGCCACGCTGCGCGCCCTGCCCGACGGGTACGCCACCCAGCTCAGCCGGGTCCATCTCGACGAGGAGGACGGGACCGCGGGGGTCACCCTCTCCGGCGGCCAGTGGCAGCGGGTCGCGCTGGCCCGGTCGCTGATGCGCGGCGAGGCCGATCTGCTGATCCTGGACGAGCCCAGCTCGGGCCTGGACCCGGAGGCCGAGCACGAGGTGCACCGCACGCTCGGCGACCACCGCCGGGGCCGGACCGCGCTGCTGGTCTCGCACCGGCTGGGCGCCCTGCGCGCGGCGGACCGGATCGCGGTCCTGGTGGACGGCCGGATCGCCGAACTCGGCAGCCACGACGAGCTGATGGCCCTCGGCGACGGCCACTACGCCCGGCTGTTCGGCCTCCAGGCGGCCGGTTACACCGGCGCCGACCTGACCACGGCCACGACCACGACCACGACCACCGAGGCGGCGCCATGAGCCGCCCGCGACGGAAGGCACTCACCATGACCGGTACCGGCCGGACGGCGGCGGCCGCGGTGGCGGGCGCGGCCGTGCTGTTCCCGTCCGTGCTGTTCCTGTCCGTGCGCGCCGCGCGTTCCCGCCTCGCGCTCGTCCGGGTCACCGGATCGAGCATGGCCCCGTCCTTCGCGGACGGCGACCGGCTGCTGGTGCGCCGCACCCGGCGGGTGCGGCGCGGCGACGCGGTGGTCTTCCGCAACCCCCGCCCGTCGGGTGAGGGCGACGACCGCCTGGCGTGGCTGGTCAAGCGGGTCGGTGCGCTGCCCGGCGACCCGGTGCCCGCCGACGTGCGCGCGGCCGTCGGGGCCGAGGCCGGCGGCCGGGTGCCCGCCGGTTCGCTGGTCGTCCGGGGCGACGCGGCCCGCACCCAGGACTCCCGCCACTTCGGCTACGTCCCGGAGGCGGCCCTGCTCGGAGTGGTGCTCACCCGCCCGGCCACCGGCCGGCCCGCGCGGCACCGCTGAGCACGGCGGCCGGCCGCCTCACGCGTCGCCGTACGCCTCCCCGCCCAGCTCGAACCCGGCGGTGCCGGCCGTGACGTCGGCCAGCCAGGCGCGGAAGGCGTCCACGTCGGCGTCGGGCAGGGCGATCCCGATGGCGACCGCCTCGCCGTAGCGCACGTCCCGCACCTCGCGGCCGGTCGCCCTGAGATCGTTCTGCACCTTGCCGGCCCGCTGGTGGCCGACGGTCACCGTGGCCAGCCGGAAGCGCCGGCGGGTACGGGTGCCGAGCGCGTCCAGGGCCTCGCCGACCGCTCCGCCGTAGGCGCGGATGAGCCCGCCCGCGCCGAGCTTGACGCCGCCGTAGTAGCGGGTGACGACGGCGACGACGTACCGCATGTCGCGGCGCAGCAGCATCTGGAGCATGGGGACGCCCGCGGTGCCGCCGGGTTCGCCGTCGTCGCTGGCCTTCTGGACGCCGGCGTCGGCGCCGATGACGTAGGCCCAGCAGTTGTGGGTGGCGTCGGCGTGCTCCTTGCGGACCCGGGCGACGAACTCCTGCGCCTCCCGCTCGGTGGCCGCCGGGGCGAGGGCGCACAGGAAGCGGGAGCGGTTGATCTCGGTCTCGTGCACGCCCGCGCGGGCCACTGTGCGGTACTCGTCCTGCATCCGGCCAGCCTATGCGGACGCGGCCGGCGGGGAATCGGGCGGGCGGGCGCGCTGTTGGCGCAGTCGGGTTCCCTTCCCCCGACGCGAGGAGACGTGTGGTGTACGGCGATGCGGCGACGGTACGCAAGGTCCTGACCGGACTCGGTGACACCTGGGCCGTGGTGGGCCTGTCGGACAACGCCGGCCGTGCCGCGTACGGCGTGGCCCAGGTGCTCCAGCGGTTCGGCAAGCGGGTCGTCCCGGTGCATCCCCGGGCGGAGACCGTGCACGGTGAGCGGGGCTACGCCACCCTGGCGGACATCCCCTTCGACGTGGACGTGGTCGACGTGTTCGTCAACCGCCAGCTGGCCGGTGCCGTCGCCGACGAGGCGGTGGCCAAGGGCGCGCGGGCGGTGTGGTTCCAGCTCGGTGTGGTCGACGAGGCCGCCGGCGCGCGGGTCCGGGCCGCGGGACTGGAGATGGTCATGGACCGCTGCCCGGCGATCGAAATTCCTCGCCTGGGCTAGGTTGTCGCAAGCTCTGCCGCCATTTCGCAACTGAATAGCAACATTCTTCAGGCCGCCGCTGACCTGGGTAAAGGACACTTCAAGGAAGTACCCACGGAAGAGTCAAATATGGGCCTGCGGTCTTCTGTGGAGCTGTCTCGTATTCCTACTCTGAGCCGCCTTCGGGCGTTCATTCGATGTTCAGAGAGCGAGAGGCCCTTGCCATGGTGAAACTGGACCAGGCAGCCCCCGATGCCGCGCGGGACCGGACCGGTCTGCGGCGCGACGTCGGTCTGATCGGTCTGATGTGGGCCTCGGTCGGTTCCATCATCGGTTCCGGCTGGTTGTACGGCGCGGAGAAGGCCGTGGTCACGGCCGGACCCGCCGCGATCGTCTCGTGGCTGATCGGCACGGTGGCGATCGTGCTGCTGGCCCTCGTCCACGCGGAGCTGGGCGGCATGTTCCCGGTGGCGGGCGGCACGGCCCGCTACCCGCACTACGCCTTCGGCGGCCTGGCCGGCATGTCCTTCGGCTGGTTCTCCTGGCTGCAGGCGGCGACCGTGGCCCCCATCGAGGTCGAGGCGATGATCGGCTACGCCGGTCACTGGCACTTCGCGCGCGGCTTCCAGCACACCGACGGCACCCTGACGGCCAGCGGCCTGATCGTCGCCGTCGTGCTGATGGCCGTCTTCGTCGTGGTCAACTTCCTGGGTGTGCGGGTGCTGGCGCACACCAACAGCGCGGCCACCTGGTGGAAGATCGCGGTGCCGCTGGCCACGATCTTCATCGTCGCGGTGGGCAACTTCCACCCGCACAACTTCACCGCGCACGGCTTCGCCCCGTTCGGCGCGAAGGGCGTGCTCGGCGCCATCAGCTCCAGCGGCATCATCTTCGCCCTGCTGGGCTTCGAGCAGGCGATCCAGCTGGCCGGCGAGAGCCGCGACCCCAAGCGGGACCTGCCGCGCGCCACCCTCGGCTCGGTCGCCATCGGCGCGACCATCTACGTCCTGCTCCAGGTCGTGTTCATCGGCGCCCTGCCGGTGAGTTCGTTCGCGCACGGCTGGGCGAAGCTGGACTTCCCCGGCATCAGCGGCCCCTGGGCGGGCATCGCGACCCTGGTCGGCCTCGGCTGGCTGAGCGTGGTGCTCTACCTCGACGCGGTCATCTCCCCCGCCGGCACCGGCCTGATCTACACCACCGCCACCTCCCGCGTCTCCTACGGCCTGGCGAAGAACGGCTACGCGCCCAAGCTCTTCGAGAAGACCGACGCGCGGGGCGTGCCGTGGTTCGGCATCGCCATCTCCTTCGTGACCGGCGTGGTCTGCTTCCTGCCCTTCCCGAGCTGGCAGGAGCTGGTCGGCTTCATCACCTCGGCGAGCGTGCTGATGTACGCCGGCGCGCCACTGGCCTACGGCGTCTTCGCCGACCGGCTGCCGCACCACGAGCGGCCCTACCGGCTGCCCGGCGGCAAGGTGATCTCGCCGGTCTCCTTCGTGGTCGCCAACCTCATCATCTACTGGGCCGGCTGGGACACGCTGTGGCGGCTCGGCATCGCGATCGTCCTCGGCTACCTGCTGCTCGGCGGCTACGCCCTGTACGCCACCCGCAAGGGCCTGCCCGACGCGCCCCGCATGGACTTCAAGGCCGCCCAGTGGCTGCCGGGCTATCTGGTGGGCATGGGCCTGATCTCCTGGCAGGGCGGCTTCGGCGGCCAGGGCCACATCGGCCTGTGGTGGGACATGGCCGTCGTCGCGGCCTTCTCGGTGGGCGTCTACTACTGGGCGAAAGCCACCGCCTCCGGGCCCGAGGAGATCGAGCGCAGCATCGAGGAGGTCGTGGTCACCGACGCCCCGGCGCACTGACCGCCGCCACATCCCCTCCCGACTCCTCCCGACTCCTTCCGCTTCCTGCCCGGTGTCCCGCCGGGCGCGGTCGCACCACCGCGGCCGTGTCTGACGGGACACCGTCATAATGCCCGGGTGACGCACCCTTCCCCCCACCCCGAATCCCCCTCCCGCGACCGTTTCCCGGTCGTCGTCATCGGCGCGGGACCGGCGGGCCTGACCGTCGCCGGCCTGCTGCGGGCCGCCTCGGTGGACTGCCTGGTCCTGGAGACCGAGTCCCGGCACTTCATAGAACGACGGCCGCGCGCCGGGGTCCTGGAGGAATGGGCCGTCCGCGGACTCGAACAGCGCGGCCTGGCCTCCGGACTGCTGGAGCGGGCCGGGCGGCAGACCCTGTGCGAGTTCCGCTTCGACGACTCGGCGCACCGTTTCCACTACACCGCGCTGACCGGCCGTCACCACTTCGTGTACCCGCAGCCGCTGCTCGTGACGGACCTCGTACGCGAGTACGCCGACGTACGCGGCGGCGAGATCCGCTTCGGCGTGCGGGACGTCGCCGTGCACGACACCGGCACGGACCGGCCCTCGGTGTCCTACCGCTGCCCCGAGACGGGACGACGGCGCGTTGTGCACTGCGACTTCGTCGCCGGATGCGACGGAGCGCGCGGGGTGAGCCGGGCGGCACTGGCACCCCGGCACGCCCGGATCGCGCGGCACGACTACGGGGTGGGCTGGCTGGCGCTGCTGGCCGAGGCGCCCGCCTCCGCCGACCACGTCCTGTTCGGCGTCCACCCGGACGGCTTCGCCGGGCGGATGCCGCGCGGCCCGCGAACGACCCGCTACTACCTCCAGTGCCCGCCGGGCGACAGCCCGGACAACTGGCCGCACGAGCGCGTCTGGACACAGCTGCGCCGGCGGCTTGCCGCGGCGGACACCCCGCCACTGACGGAGGGCCCGCTGCTGGAGAAGCGGATGCTCGACCTGCACGACTACGTCGTGGAGCCGATGGCGTCCGGCCGGCTCTTCCTGGCCGGCGACGCCGCCCACCTCACCGCGCCGATCGCCGCGAAGGGCATGAACCTGGCCCTGCACGACGCCTTCCTGCTCGGCGAGGCGCTCGCCGCGTACCTCACCACGGGCGACGAACAGGGCCTGACCGGATACTCGCGGGCGTGCCTGCGGCGCGTGTGGGACTACCAGGAGTTCTCGCGGTGGCTCGCCGAGGTCTACCACGGCGCCGCGTCGGGCGACCCCTACCGGGCCGGTACGACGCTCGCCCGGCTGCGACGCCTGTTCTCCTCCCCCACGGCCGCCGCCTCCTTCGCGGAGCAGTACCTGGGCACGGGGGACCACCTCTGAGACCGGCCGCGACTCAGACGCCCAGCCCCGCCACCACGTCCGCCCCGGTCAGTTGCGCGAACGCCTTGCCCGGCACCAGCGGTTTGCCGCGCCGGCGGCCGCTGCCGACCAGCGCGTACGGCAGGTCGACGACGGCCGGGTCGACCAGGAGGGGCCGGCCCCCGGGCAGGCCGAGCGGGGTGATGCCGCCGTACTCCATGCCGGTCTCCCCGTGGCCAGTTCCATCGGCGCGAACGAGGCCCTGCGGGCGTCCAGGCGGCGGCGTACGACACCGTTGACGTCGACGCGGGTGGTGGACGGGACCACGCACGCGGCCAGGCGGGTCTCACCGCCGCGCCGGCCCGCCACCACCACGCAGTTGGCCGACTTGTCGAGCAGGTCCCGGCCGTAGTGCTCGACGAAGACGGCGGTGTCGGCCCACTGCGGGTCGGTGTCGACGTAGACGATCCGGTCGGCGCGGACGGCGCCCGCGCCAGTGGCGTACGGCGTCGGCGACCGGGCCGATCAGCTCGTCGAGGCAGTCGGGGGCCGGGGCGGCCCGGTCGAAGTCTCCGAGGGGTGCGCGCAGGGCCGCACGCCAGCAGCGGCACGGCACCGGCCGGCCGGACGTGTCAGTGCACGGGCGGGACCGAGACCGTCATGATCATGTCCATCGGCACGGCGCCCTCGTTGGCGTACACATGCGGGGCGTTGGCCTCGAAGGACGCGCTGGCGCCCGCGGGCACCCGGTGCTCCACCCCGTCGACGGTGAGCGTCAGTTCGCCCGCGGTGACGTGGACCAGTTCCACGGTGCCGCCCGGGTGCGGGTCGGAGGGGCTGCCCTCGCCGGGCATCAGCCGCCACTCCCACATCTCCAGCGGGCCCGGGGCCTCGGCGCCCGCCAGCAGCCGGTTGTAGCTGCCGGCGTCGGTGTGCCAGAGCCGCACGGCCTGGTCGGCCGGGACGATCCGGACCCTGGGGCCCTGCTCGTAGTCGAGCAGCGTGGTGATGCTGATGCCGAGCGCGTCGCCGATCTTGACGACGGTACCGAGGCTGGGGTTGGTGCGGGCCTGCTCGATCTGGATGAGCATGCCGCGGCTGACTCCCGCGCGGGCGGCGAGCGTGTCCAGGGTGAAACCGCGCTCGGTGCGCCAGCGCTTGACGTTGCGCGCCAGGGACTGGGTCAGCAGGTCGAGGTCCGACACATTCCGTCCAATATTCTGGATGACAGAGTTTACTTCGCTGAACTACGGTGGGTTGCACCCGATCGTTCACCGAACTGTACTGCGAGGCGCGCCGTGACAGCATTCTTCGCCCTGGCCACCAGCCTCCTGTGGGGACTGGCCGACTTCGGCGGCGGGCTGCTCACACGGCGCAACCCGGCGCTGACCGTCGTCGTGGTCTCCCAGACGATCGCGGCGGCGGTCCTCGGCGTGCTCGTGGCCGCCACCGGCGGCTGGAGCGAGGCCGGTCCCCGGCTGTGGTTCGCGGTCGCCGCGGGCCTGGCCGGGCCGGTGGCGATGCTCTGCTTCTACGAGGCGCTCGCACGCGGTCCCATGGGTGTGGTCTCGCCGCTGGCCACCCTCGGCGTGGCCGTCCCCCTCGGGGTGGGCCTGGTGCTCGGCGAGCGGCCGGGGATCGTGCAGGCGGCGGGCATCGCGGTCGCCGTCACCGGGGTCGTACTGGCGGGCGGGCCCCAGCTGCGGGGCGCGGCGGTGCAGCGGCGGACGATCTGGCTGGCGCTGGTCGCGGCACTCGGCTTCGGCACGGTCTTCGCACTGATCGCGCAGGCGTCCTCCACGGTCACGGGCCTCTTCCTCGCGCTGTTCGTGCAGCGGGTGACCAATGTGGCCGCGGGCGGGGCCGCGCTGTACGTGTCGGTGCGCCGGGGCGGCACCGCGCTGCCGGAGAGCGGCTTCGCCTGGGCCGCGCTGCCGGCCCTGGCGTTCGTGGGTCTCGCGGACGTCGCGGCCAACGGCACGTACTCGGTCGCCGCCCAGCACGGCCCGGTGACCGTCGCCGCCGTCCTCGCCTCGCTCTACCCGGTGGTGACCGCCCTGGCGGCCCGCGGCTTCCTCAGCGAACGGCTGCGGGCCGTCCAGGCGGCGGGAGCGGGCCTGGCCCTGGTCGGCACCTTGCTGCTGGCCACGGGCTGAGTCCGCGCCGGGCAGCGGCGGGGCTCACTCCCCCGGCGCCGGCTCGGTCACGCGCCGGGCCGCCCCCGCGGAGAGTCCGGTGAGACCGGTGAGGCGGGTGAGCCCCTCCTCGTCGAGACGGGCCAGCGCGCGCAGTTGCTCAGGGGTCGTGCCGTCCGGGATCGGCACCGGCGCGGGCGTCCGCAGCGGCGGCTGCCAGCCCTCGGCTGCTGTCCAGCGGCGTACGATCCGGGCGGGCGCCCCGGCGACCACCGCGTGGTCGGGCACGTCACCGCGGACCACGGCACCGGCCGCGACCACCACGTTCCGGCCGACGCGCGCACCGGGCAGGATCACCGCCCCCGTGCCGATCCAGCACCCGGACCCGATCTCCACCGGCTCCATCCGCGGCCACTGCTTGCCGATGGGCTGGTGCGGGTCGTCGTAGGAGTGGTTGGTGGAGGTGACGTAGACGTACGGCCCGAAGTAGCAGTCGCTGCCGATGGTGACGGTGGTGTCGGCGATGACATGGCTGCCGCGGCCGAGGACCACACCGTCGCCGATGCGCAGGATGGGGTCCGGGCCGAGATCGAGGTCGGGCATCAGACCGGCCGTCAGCGTGACCTGCTCACCGATGATGCAGTGCGCGCCGAGGCGGATCCAGGGTTCACCGAAGACCGTGCCCAGCGGGAACGCCAGCCTGGTACCTGTTCCCAGCGCGCCGAAGCGCAGGCGCCCGGGGTGCTCGGCCGTGACGGAACCCGTGCGCTGCACCCACGCCCAGCCCGAGTGGACGGCGCGCTGCGCGAGTCGCCGCGACCATGAGGAGAACGTGTTCTTGCGCTGGGGCACCCGCTCACCGTACTCAGCCGCCGTCGCGCCCAGGCGGTCGGACTCCTGTGATCTTCACCCCACCGGATGACGTACGGTGCCGGGAGACCAGGCCGCGGCAAGGCGGCCCGAGGCAGTGGAAGGCGGGACGATGATGACGCAGAAAGCGCTGATCACGGGCATCGGCGGCCGGGTGCCGCAGGTGGACGGGGAGGCGTTCGTCGCGCCCACGGCGACGGTGATCGGAGACGTGGCGCTGGGCGCGGGCGCGAGCGTCTGGTACGGCGCGGTGCTGCGCGGTGACGTCGAGCGGATCGCGGTCGGCGCGGACAGCAACGTCCAGGACAACTGCACGCTGCACGCCGACCCCGGCTTCCCGGTGCGCGTCGGTGAGCGCGTCTCCGTCGGGCACAACGCCGTGGTGCACGGCGCGACCGTCGAGGACGACTGCCTGATCGGCATGGGCGCCACGGTGCTGAACGGCGCGGTGATCGGCGCCGGTTCGCTGGTGGCCGCGCAGGCCCTGGTCCCGCAGGGCATGCGGGTACCGCCGGGCTCACTGGTCGCGGGCGTCCCCGCCAAGGTCCGGCGGGAGCTGACGGAGGAGGAGCGCCAGGGAATCGCCCTCAACGGCTCGGTGTACGTCGAACTCGCCACGGCGCACCGGGACGCGCACGCCTAGGGCCTCTGCCGAGAGGCGGTGGGGCGTGTACGCCTCGGCGGCGGGCGCTACTCCCCGGCGGGGACCGGCCGCGGTTCCTCGGTCTCCTGCCGGGTGGCCTGGGCCTTCTTCGCCTTGCGCTTGATCACCAGCATCGACCCGAGGCCGATCAGCACGGCGACCACCAGGCCGAGCCAGGAGAACTTCTTCAGCCAGGACTCGGCCACCACGCCGACGTAGTAGATGACGGCCGTCGTGCCGCCCGCCCAGCAGATGCCGCCGAGGAGGTTGGCGATCAGGAACTTCCAGTAGGGCATGTGCAGCACACCGGCGAGCGGGCCGGCGAAGATGCGCAGCAGGGCGACGAAGCGGCCGAAGAACACCGCCCACATGCCCCACTTCTCGAAGGACCGCTCGGCGGTGGCGACATGGCCTTCGCTGAAGTGCTTGGGGAACTTCCCGCCGAGCCAGGCGAGCAGCGGCCGGCCGCCCTTGCGGCCGATGGCGTAGCCGATGGAGTCACCGATGACCGCGCCCGCGGTGGCGCACACGCCGAGCACGACGGGGTTGATGCCCGAGTGCTGCGCGGACATCAGCGCGGCGGAGACGAGGACGATCTCGCCGGGCAGGGGGATGCCCAGGCTCTCCAGACCGATGACCAGTGCCACCACCGCGTAGACGGCCGCCGCCGGTACCGTGTCGAGCCAATCCTGGACGTGCACCGCCGGTTCCTCCCCGCCTCGCGTCCACGCGATGTTTAAAGGCACCGCAAAGGCGGTCCTCTGGAAGGGTACCGGGTCGCCCGCCGGTACCGGCGGGCGACGGATTCGGGCGCGGGCCGCCCGGACGGGTTCCGGACACGTGTCGCCGCACGGGCGGAGGCGCCCGGACGTCGATGTGGGGGCGTCGGTGTGCGGACGTCGGGGCGCGGGCTTCAGGGCGCGGGCCGTCCCGGTGCGAGGGTGGCGAAGGACGCCGCCGCGGCCCAAGCGGGGAACACGGCGGGCGTCCCGGGTCCCGTCCGGGCGGGACGGGCCACGCCGCCGCCTGGCGCTCCCCCGGTCGTGCGGGGCGCGGGGGCGGCCCGGTCGTCCGCCCAGCCCTTGACGGCCTGCACCGCGACCAGCAGCAGGACGGAGACCAGCCCGGCGACCGCGGCCACCAGCGCCCTTCGGTGCCTGCGCCACACCCCTGTACTCCCGTCCCGCCCCGTCCGTCCGGCGCGGCCGGTCGGCGCGGTGCGGTGGCGTCCGCCGCCCGGGGTACGGCCCGGTCCGGGCGCGGACGGCGTCGCGTACCCGGCGGTCCGGTCCGGGCGGGAGTCGAGATAACGGCGGGCGCCCCAGCCGAGCACGGTCTCGGCGAGCAGCACTCCCAGGCCGCCGGGGAAATGGCGCAACTGGTCGGCGGCGTACCGGCAGTGGCCGCACTCCCGCAGATGCCGCTGGACATCGGGCAGCAGGGCGCCGCCCCGGCGCATCGGGACGTCGAGCAGGCGGTTGTAGAAACGGCATTCACCGGTGGGCGCGAGTTCCCGGTGCGCGCGGACGCAGCCCGCCCGGAATCGCTCGCGCGCCTGCTCCAGCAGACCCGTCGCGGTATCGGGATCGATGCCCAGCAGACCAGCCGGTACGGATATGGGGTCCGCCTCGACCTCGGTATGCCACAACAGGCATTGGAAGGCGTCCGGAAGGCCGTGGAAAGCGCGTTCGGCGAGGTGCCGCTTTTCGGGCGTCATAGATCTCACCGCGCGCAGGCCGCGTCCGCCGGAGGGCCTGCCCAGTTCCGGCAGTACGGCGCGCGCGGCGGCGTCGGCGGCCCAGCACCGGACCGTCTCCCGGGCGGCGACGAGCAGGCGCGGCCGCAGGGCGCCGTCGAGCGCGCCGCAGGGCGGGCGGCCCAGCACCCGGCGGAAGGCGGCGGTGGCCACCATCGCCGCCGAACTCCCCGGCGTGGCAAGGCAGATGGCGGCGTAGTCGTAGGTCGCCCGCCAGTGCCGGGCGAGCAGCAGCGCGACGGCGTGGTGGCCGCCGTCGGGGTCCCGCAGCCGGGTGACGAGACGGCGGTCGGAGTCGTCCGGGATCGTCGCGGGGCGGGGCGGATGAGCGGGAGGTGGGGGGTGAGGGGGTCGCACTGAACCTTTTCCTTCCAGGCCGCAGGACGGCACGCGGAACGCGTCCGCGGGAAAGCGGGTGCCAAAAGGTGCGCACCTGACCGGGAAAAGCGAGACCGGCCGTCGCCTTTCCCGCAGGAGTGGCTCACCTTGGCACAGGCTACTCACGAGAAACAAGGAGTGCGAAAGGCCGATGTGCCGCTGCACGGAATGGACCGGACGTTACCGCGAGTATCCACACCCGTTTTCGAAAATGTCCGTATCGCGGGCTCCGGTGGTACGGACCAGCAAGCCCGCCCGGAAACCGCCCGGAAACCGCCCGGAACGAAAACAGCCCCGGCCGGACAGGGGAAACCTGTCCGGCCGGGGCCGTGATCCGGCCGCGCCGCACGCGCCGGCCGCGGAAGACCCGCTCAGTTGTTGGGACGCAGGGTCCAGACGACCGTCATCTCGCTGGTGACCGCGCCGTCCTCGCGCTGGATCTGCACGAACACCGGGAACTCGGGGCGCGCTCCCCCGTCGAGTTCGGCGACCACCTCGGCAGCGGGGCGGCCGAGGGTGGCGGTGGCCTTGACCGGGCCGAGGGCGATCTTCTTGAAGGCGATCTCGGCGGTCACCGGCAGCGGCACCGCCCGCGAGAGCTGGTCGCCGAAGGCGGCGAGGACGATGGCGCCACTGGCCGACTCGCCCAGCGTGAACATTGCCCCGGCGTGCGGTCCGCCGACGTGGTTGCGGTACTCCTCCTGGTCCGGCAGGGCCAGCACCGCCCGCTCCGGAGTGGTCTCCAGGTAGGCGAGGTTCAGGGTGCGAACCATCGGCACCGTGGCGGCGAGCAACTCGCCGATCGACATCTGATCTGCGCTCATGACGGCATGTTACTCATGAGTAGATCAGTCTGGCCAGACCTCCCCCTGCCCCGGGCGCTCCCGTTCTGGTACGTCCCTGACAAGGGCCGGTGACTGAATCGTGTCCCCGGCCCCCTAGGGTTACTGCCCATGTGGCCAGGACAGCAGCCGCCCGGGGGCGAGCAGAACCCGCAGAACCCGCAGGACCCGCGGAACAGCCCGTACCAGCAGCCGGGGTACCAGCAGCAGCCGGGGAACCAGCAGCCGAACACCTACCAGCAGCCCGGCTATCAGCAGCCCGGTCATCAGCAACCGGGTTACCAGCAGCCGGGATACGGCCAGCCCAACCCGTACGCCCAGCAGCTGCCGACACCGCCCCCGACGCAGCCGCAGTGGGGCGCGCCGACTCCCGCGGGCATGCCGCAGCCGCCGAACGGGCCCGGCGGCTCGGGCGGCTCGGGCGGTGACAACCGGACGAAGCTCGTGGCGATCATCGCCGCGTCCGCCGTGGTCGTGGCCGCTGGGGTGACCGGGTTCCTGGTGCTCGGCGGGAAGAAGGACGACAAGGCCGACGGCGGCAGGACCGGCCCCAAGGCGAGCAGTTCCGCGACGGCGTCGGCCTCGACCGGCCCGAGCCCCTCCGGTTCCGCCGCCGACGACAACCCGCGCGGCACCGAGACCGCCAAGCCGCAGATCGCGGGCTGGAAGGTCGTCGTCAACCCCAAGTGGGGTGTCGCCTTCGACGTGCCCGCGGACTGGGAGGTCAAGTCCCCGGGCCTGAGCATCGGCTTCGAGGACAAGAACGGCAAGCCGATCACCATCATGTCCGGCGTCGCCGAGGACAAGTCGAAGTGGTGCTCCTCGGACGACGACAAGGACGGGCGCACGGAGGACACGTCGCTGGCCGCGGCGGGTGTCAAGGGCGCCTCGGGCGCCAAGAGCACCGACGAGGTGGCGGTGAACACCGTGGCCTGGTGGGTCTACGGCGGCTACACCCAGCCCGACAAGAAGTCCATCACCTTCGACAAGAAGGCCCAGCCCTTCAAGACCACGTCGGGCATCCAGGGCAGCATCGCCTGGGCGCAGTCGACGAACGCGCCGCAGAAGGGCAAGTGCGCCAGCGACGGCAAGGCGCTCACCTTCGGCTTCAAGAACTCCGCCGGCGACTACGTGTCCTGGAACTTCTACGGCGCCAAGGGCGTCCACGACGAGGTGCCCAAGGACACCGTCATGAAGATCCTCGGCACGGTCCGGCTGAACGGGACGCCCACCGGCGAGGACTGATCCCGCCGGGCAGGCGGTCGCTCCGGGGCCGGGCGGCGGGGGTGGACGACGGGAGCGGGCGGCGGGGGCGGGCGGCGCGGTCAGCCGATGCCGAACGCCCCGCCCGGCGGCACCGGGGACGGTACGGCGGCCGCGTCCCCGACCGGGCTCGCGGCCCCGGTGAACTCCCGCAGCGCGGCCCCGTGTTCCACCCGGGCGGGAAAGGCGTCGGCGGCCGTGAGCCGGGCCAGGGCCGCCGTGTCGACGGGGCGGTGCGCGGCGATCAGGACCGCGTTGCCGAAGCGGCGGCCCCGCAGCACCCCCGGCTCGGCGACGAGCGCCAGTTCCTCGAACACGGCCGCGAAGGTGGCGAGTTGGGAGCGCAGGAAGGCGAAGGGCGCGGCGTCGGCGAGGTTGGCCAGGTAGACGCCGTCCGGCCGCAGCGCGCGCTCCGCCGCACGGGCGTAGCCGAGGGTCGTCAGATGCGCCGGGATGCGGGAGCCGCCGAAGACGTCCGCGATCAGCACGTCCGCCGAACCGGCGGGGACGGTTTCCAGCCAGGCGCGGGCGTCGGCGGCGTGCAGGGCGACACCCGCGCCCGCGGGCAGCGGGAGGTGTTCGGCGACCAGGTCCAGCAGTTGCCGGTCGGCCTCGACGACGTCCTGGCGCGAGCCGGGGCGGGTCGCGACCAGGTAGCGGGGCAGCGTGAGCGCGCCGCCGCCCAGGTGCAGCACGTCCAGCGGGCGGCCCGGCGGCGCCACCGTGTCCAGGGCGTGCCCGAGCCGGCGCGCGTACTCGAACTCCAGGTGGGTGGGCGCGTCCAGGTCGACGTAGGACTGCGGCGCCCCGTCCACGGTCAGCAGCCAGGCCCGCTCCCGGTCGACGTCGGGCATCAGCTTGGCGGTCCCGTGATCGACGGCGCGGGTCACGGGTATGGGCTCGGTCACCCCTCCATTGTGCCGGTCCGACCCAGGTCACCGGTCGGGAGGGGAGGACGGGACAGGACAGGGCGGAGCGGAGCAGGACACAGGCCGGGCGGGGACAGATCAGGCGGGGACGGGCGAGGGCGGCGCACCCGCACGATCGCACGGCTGCCCCGCCCCGCCCGGCACTCACCTCACTCTCGCCTCACTCCCGTCACTCCCGTCACTCCTGCCCGCCGGTCAACCGTGCACGGTGGTCACCGTCCCCGCCGCGACCGTCCGGCCGCCCTCGCGGACGGCGAAGCCCAGTCCGGGCTCCAGCGGTACGTCCCGGCCCAGTTCCACCGTCATCGTGACCGTCTCCCCCGGCCGCGCGACACCGGCCCCACCGAGGTCGACGACGCCGACCACGTCCGCGGTGCGGAGGTAGAACTGCGGCCGGTAGCCGGTGGTAACCGGTGTCGTACGACCGCCCTCGCGCGCCGACAGGAGGTGCACCCGCGCCGTGAAGCGCCGCCGGGGCGTGACGCTGCCGGGGGCCGCGACGACATGGCCGCGGCGGACCGCGTCGCGCGGCACACCGCGCAGCAGCAGGGCCACGTTGTCCCCGGCCTGCGCCTCCCCCATGGGCTTGCCGAAGGTCTCCAGGCCGGTGACCACCGTCTCCGTCTCCGCGCCCAGCACCTCGACCCGGTCACCGACGCGGACCGTGCCGCGCTCGACCGCGCCGGTGACGACCGTGCCGCGGCCGGTGATGGTGAGCACGTTCTCCACCGGCAGCAGGAACGGCGCGTCCAGGTAGCGCTCGGGCATGGGCACATAGGTGTCCACCGCGTCGAGCAGCGCCTCGACCGACGCCGTCCACCGGGGGTCGCCCTCCAGCGCCTTCAGTCCGGAGACCCGTACGACGGGTACCGCGTCGCCGCCGTAACCGTGCTCGCTGAGCAGGTCGCGGACCTCCAGCTCGACGAGGTCGGTCAGCTCCTCGTCGCCCGCGTCGGCCTTGTTGAGGGCGACGACGATGTGATTGACGCCCACCTGCCGGGCGAGCAGCACGTGTTCGGCGGTCTGCGGCATGATCCCGTCGAGCGCGGAGACGACGAGGATCGCCCCGTCGAGCTGCGCGGCCCCGGTGACCATGTTCTTGATGTAGTCGGCGTGGCCTGGCATGTCCACGTGCGCGTAGTGGCGGGTGTCGGTCTCGTACTCGACGTGCGCGATGTTGATGGTGATGCCGCGGGCGGCCTCCTCCGGGGCGCGGTCGATGCGGTCGAACGGCACGAAGGTGGCGCTCCCGCGCTCGGCGAGGACCTTGGTGATGGCGGCGGTCAGGGTGGTCTTGCCGTGGTCGACATGGCCCATCGTGCCGATGTTCAGATGCGGTTTGGTGCGGACGTACGCCGTCTTGGGCATGGCTGTACCTCGAAGCCTGGTGAAGGTGGTGACGGGACCCCGGGAGAGTGCCGACCCTCCCCCTGCGGGGTCCGCCGGACGATCCGGGGAGGGTCAGCTTCGGGCGCCGTCGACCGCGGCCGCGAGGATCCGGACGGCAGCCTTCGGAGCATCCGCGGTGGCGGATGCTGCGAGGAGGAAGGCGTGCCGGAACATGGGCCGATCATCGCGGACGGACCGGCCGCACGTCGAATGGTTTTAGCGGCGGCCGCGACAGCCGGCGGACGACGGACGGCAGTCAGCGGTGTTCGGGGTGTCTGGGGTATCCGGGGTATCCGGGGTGTCCGGGGTATCCGGGGTGTCCGGGGTATCCGGGCGGCGGCGCCGAACCGGCCGGAACATTTCCGCAGTTGTGACACCGATGAGACGAACCCTACGGCGATCACACATATCCGTCGGTTAGGGTCACCAGATGCTCGATGCCACCACCCGCTCTGGCGGCACCGCCACGGTCTCTTCCCGGACCGGCGCCACGGACCCGGCCGGTGCCGTCCTCCCGGTCGCGCCCGTCCCGCTCACCTTCCCCGCCCGGTGCGGCAGAGCACTGCTGTCGCCCTGGTCACGGCTGTCCCTGCTGCTCGTGCTGCTCGCCGCGGCCGGTGCGGGCGTGCTGCTGTTCCGGCCGCAGCGACTGCTGGCCGATGGCTGGCCACCGCAACTCGGGGGCGTCGCGGCGGCGTTCGCGTTCGCGGCGGCGTACGGCGTGTGCACGGTGGCGTTCGTGCCGCGGCCGCTGCTGAACCTCGCCGCGGGCGCGCTGTTCGGCTCGCAGCTGGGCCTCGCGGCGGCGCTGGGCGGTACGGTCCTGGGCGCCGGGATCGCCTTCGGCCTGGGCCGGGTGCTGGGCCAGGACGCGCTGCGGCCGCTGCTGCGAGGCCGGTTGCTGCGGGCGGCGGACGGGCAGCTCAGCCGGCACGGCTTCCGGTCGATGCTGGCCGCCCGGCTGTTCCCCGGAGTGCCGTTCTGGGCCGCGAACTACTGCGCCGCGGTCTCCCGCATGGGCTGGCCGGCGTTCCTGCTCGCGACGGCGCTGGGCTCGGTGCCGAACACCGCCGCGTACGCCGTCGCCGGTGCCCGCGCCGCCACGCCGACCTCGCCGGTCTTTCTTCTCGCGATGGCCTGCATCGCCGTACCGGCCCTCGCGGGGGCGGCGGTCGCCTGGCGCAAGCGCCATCAGCTGCGCGTGCGTTGAGGGCGGCGGGCGGGCGTATCGGCGGGGCGGTCCAGGGAGCCGGAGGCGGTCCGGACCCGGTCCGGGTGACCGACTCCATACGGTCCGGGTAGCCGTCCAGTAGCGCAGAGTCAGCGCTTGCCCCTAGGCTTGGGGCATGTCCCCCGATTCCATGGCCCTTGGTTCCGTGCGGTCCGCTGCCGAGCTGAACGAGCGGATCCGTGCGCTCTGGCTGCGCGCGGGCGGCTCCCTGTCGGCCCAGGAGCGCGCGGAGTACGAACTGCTGGTGGTCGCCTGGGCCGCCGCCATCCGCAGCCGGGTCGCCGAGGCGGCCTGAGACCCGCGCCCCGGCGCCCCCCGATCCGAGCGACCAGCGATCCGAGCGACCGGCGGCTTGAGCGACCGACGGCTTGAGCGACCGACGGCTTGAGCGACGAGCGGGCTCAGCGCCCGCCCGACACCCGCAGCACCGCCCCCGACGCGTAGGAGGCGTCCGGTGACATCAGCCAGGCGACGGCGGCGGCGATCTCCTCGGCGTGGCCGGGGCGGCGCAGCGGAATGGTCGCGGCGGCCCGCCGGGCCCGGTCCGGATCGCCCATGGCCGCGTGCATCTCGGTGTCGATCATGCCGGGCGCGACCGCGTTGACGCGGATGCCGTCCGGGCCGAGTTCCTTGGCGAGCCCCAGCGTCAGGGCGTCCACGGCGGCCTTGGTCGCCGCGTAGTGGACGTAGTCGCCGGGGCTGCCCAGCGTGGCCGCGGCGGACGAGACGTTCACGATCACGCCGTTGCCGCGCGGGACCATCAGCTGGGCCGCGCGGCGCGAACACAGCAGGGTGCCCAGGAGGTTGACGTCCACGACGCGGCGCAGATCGGCGGTGTCCGTGTCGGTGAGGCGGCCCAGCGGCCCGGTGACACCGGCGTTGTTCACCAGTCCCGTCACCGGTCCGAGGCGTTCCTCCGCGGCGGCGAAGAGCCGCTCGACGTCCGCCTCCACGGAGGTGTCCATCCGCACGGCGACGCCGCGCGCCCCGGCCTCCAGCACCTCGTCCGCGACCGCTTCGGCGGCCTGGGTGTCATGGACGTAGCCGACCACCACGTCATGGCCGTCGGCGGCGAGCCGCCGGCAGATCGCGGCACCGATGCCCCGGCCGCCACCGGTGACGACCGTCACGAGACGTTTCATGCGGACCTCCGCCGTTCCTCCGCCGTTCCGCCACCACGGTCCCCGAGCACCGGGCGGCTACCTCGTCCGCGATCATCCTAGGCCCGCGCACCCGCGAGCACCTCGCCGGACAGGGAGCAGGACAGAGGGCCGGTCAGGGAGCCGGTCAGGGAGCCGGTCAGTGACGGGACCGCTCGTGAGCCGCCGCCGCGGCGCCCCGTCCCCGTTCCACCCGAACAGCCCAAGGAGCCGGCCGGAGCGCACCCCAAGCGCCGGGGCGCGCGTGGCGTGGCGGCGTCGGCGGGCAGGGGGCGCGGAGGGGCCCCGCGCTCGCCCGGCGGCAGCCGTCCGGCCTGGGCGGGAGCCGTCGCGGCGCGCACACTGGAGCCGTCGCGGGGTGGCCGGGTAGGCGGGGTCATCCGCGGGTAGGAGGGCGCCCTATGAAGACGACGTTCGGCCGCTGGCTCGCCTCCCCCTGGCGGCGCTCGCTGCTCGCCGCCCTCGCGGGCGCCCTGCCCATGTTCGCGTTCCCCGCGCCCGCGCTGTGGTGGTTCGCCTACGCCGCCCTGGTGCCGTGGATCCTGCTCGCCCGGTCCGCCCCGACCGGACGGCGGGCCGCCTGCGACGGCTGGTGCGGCGGGCTGGGGTTCATGCTGGCCGTGCACCACTGGCTGCTGCCCAGCCTGCATGTGTTCACGGTGGTGCTCGCGGCGCTCCTGGGTGTCCTGTGGGCGCCCTGGGGGTGGCTGGTGCGGCGGTTCCTGGCCGGGCGGCCCTCTGCGCGGCGGGGCGCGGCGGCCCTCCTGGTGCTGCCCGCGGGCTGGCTGGCCGTCGAACTGGTCCGCTCCTGGCAGGGACTGGGCGGCCCGTGGGGCATGCTCGGGTCCAGCCAGTGGCAGGTGGCGCCGGCGCTGCGGCTGGCCTCGGTCGGCGGGGTGTGGCTGCTGAGTTTCCTGGTGGTCGCCGTCAACGTCGCCCTCGCGCTGCTCGTGGCCGTCCGCGCGGCCCGTGTCCCCGCCCTCGCCGGACTTCTCGCCACGGCCGCGGTGGGCTCCGCGGCCTGGATATGGGCGCCGCGGCCCGCTCTCGACGGCCGGGTCCGTATCGCCGTGGTCCAGCCGGGCCCGGTGGCCGGCGCCGAGAGCGGTCAGCGGCGTTTCGACCGTGAGGAACAGCTGACCCGCACCCTGGCGGGCCGCCATGTCGATCTGGTCGTCTGGGGCGAGAGCAGCGTCGGCTTCGACCTGACGGACCGGCCGGACCTGGCCCGGCGGATCGCCGCCCTGTCCCGGGACGTCGGCGCCGACATCCTGGTCAACGTGGACGCCCGGCGCTCCGACCGGCCCGGCATCTACAAGAGTTCCGTGCTGGTCGGCCCCGGCGGCCCGACCGGCGACCGCTACGACAAGATGCGGCTGGTCCCCTTCGGCGAGTACATCCCGGCGCGCTCGCTGCTCGGCTGGGCGACCTCCGTCGGCAAGGCCGCGGGCGAGAACCGCAGGCGCGGCACCGAGCAGGTCGTGATGAACGCCGGGCACGGGCTGCGCGTCGGCCCGCTGATCTGCTTCGAGACCGCGTTCCCCGACATGAGCCGGCACCTCGCGCGCGACGGCGCCGACGTGCTCCTCGCCCAGTCGTCGACGGCGACGTTCCAGCACAGCTGGGCCCCCGAGCAGCACGCCTCGCTCGCCGCGCTGCGCGCCGCCGAGACCGGACGGCCGATGGTGCACGCCACCCTGACCGGCGTGTCCGCCGTCTACGGCCCGAGCGGGCAGCGCATCGGCCCCTGGCTCGGCACGGACGCCGGCGCGGCGCGGGTGTACGACCTGCCGACCGCGCACGGGATCACGCCGTACGTCCGCTACGGCGACTGGACGGTGTACGCGGCGCTGCTCGTGCTGGCCGCGTGGGGCACGGGCGAGGGCGTGCGGGAGGTGCTCAGGCGGCGGCGCCGGAGCGCTCCAGAACCGTCCGCACCACCCGCTCGCACAGTTCGTGAGTCTCCAGCGCGTCCCGGGCGCTGAGCGTCCTTCCCTCGCGCACGGCGTCGAGGAAGGCCAGCACGGCCTGCTCGATGCCGCGCTGCCGGGCGACCGGCACCCAGTCGCCGCGCCGCCGCACGGTGGGCTGCCCCTTGTGGTCGATCGTCTCGCTGAGGTTGATCACCTGGCGCTTGGTGTCCTGCCCGGACACCTCCAGGATCTCCTCGGCGGAGCCGCTGAGCCGGTTCATCACGCCGATCGCGGTGAACCCGTCCCCGGCGAGCTGCAGCACGACATGGTGCAGCAGGCCGTCGCGCATCCGGCCGCGCACGGTGATGTCGTCGACCGGGCCCGGCACCAGGAACCGCAGGGTGTCCACGACGTGGATGAAGTCGTCGAGAACGAGGGTGCGGGGATCCTCGGGCAGCCCGACGCGGTTCTTCTGCATGATGATCAGCTCGCGCGGGTGCTCGGCGCACTGCGCGACCCCGGGGGCGTACCGGCGGTTGAACCCGACCGCGAGCGGGACACCGCGCTCCTCGGCGAGCGCCACCAGCCGCTCGGAGTCCGCGAGTTCGTAGGCGAGCGGCTTGTCGACGTACGTGGGCACGCCGGCCTGGAGCAGCCGGGTGACGATCTCGGGATGGACGTCGGTGGGGGCGTGCACGAAGGCGGCGTCGAGGCCCTGGGCGAGCAGGGCGTCCAGGTCCGTGTGGCGCCGCTCGGCGGGCAGGTGCAGGCCGTCGGCGACCCGGTGCAGCGTCGTGGGCGTCCGGGTCTGCAGATGCAGTTCGACGCCGGGCTGCGTGCCGAGGACCGGCAGGTAGGCCTTCTGCGCGATGTCGCCCAGTCCGATGCAGCCGACCTTCACATGCGCTCCTTCGTCGTTCTCGTCATTCATCGTTCGTCGTCGTTCATCGCTCGTCGTCGTTCATCGCTCGTCGTCGTTCATCGTCATCGCTCGCCAGTTCGACGTCCGGTGTGGTCACCGCCGCCCGCACGGCAGCATACGGCGGCTGCGGGGGCCGCCGGTCGGCGATGCCGTCGAAGCCGCGCAGCGGCGCTTGTGGCCGGGTCCTGGAGACGAGGCCGATCAGGGCGTCCCGTACGGCGGTCCCGGCGCGGTTGCCCGCCATGTCGACGCGGGCGACCCGGACGGCCCGGCGGGCGACCGCGGTCGTCCGGGGCAGCCGGGCGGCGGTGCAGGCCGGGAGGTCCTCGCAGTGGACGGGACGGCCGGGCTGCCGCAGGGCTCGACGTCGAACGTCGCCCGCACCCGCCAGGTCCTGCTGGAGCTGGCGGTACGGCGGCCGGCCGACCGGGAGGCACGGGTCCTCGCGCTGCACGAGATGCCCGATCCGCGCACCGGCGGCCTCGACACGCTGATGGACGGGCTGGCCCTCGCCACCCACCGCGCGCTGACCGGCAACCGCGAACTGACCCTCGCCCGCTAGGAACTGGCCCTGGAGGCGACCCGCCGGCCGGAGCTGCGGGCCCCCTTCGACGCGGCCGGCGCGCGTTTCCGCGAGCAGTTCGGCGCGCTGGTCACGGCCCTGGGCTCGACCGCCCCGGAGCGGCACGCACTGTCCCTGGTCGCCTGGGCGGACGGGCTGATGTTCTCGTGTGTGGCCGGCACCTTCCACGCGCGGGTCCCGGAACTCACCGAGGTGCGGGACGGGCTGCGCGAGCTGCTGGCGGGCATGTTCCCCGCCGGAAAACACGTGGTGTGAGCGGCCCGACCGGGCGAGGATCGGACCATGACGACGACGGAGCGCAGCGAGCGCCGCGAGCCCGCCCAGAACGCCGATGAACGCGCCATGCTGGAGGGCTGGTTGGACTACCACCGCCAGACCCTGGCCTGGAAGTGCGAGGGCCTGACCGACGCGCAGCTGCGGACCGCCTCCGTGCAGCCGTCCGAGCTGACCCTGATGGGACTCGTGCGGCACATGGCGGAGGTCGAGCGCATCTGGTTCCGCCAGGTGCTGGCGGGAGAGGACGCGGGCCCCCTCTACTTCAGCGACGAGGACCCCGACGGCGAGTTCCACCTCACCGAGGCCGACACCTGGGCCGAGGCGTACGCCACCTGGCGGGCCGAGATCGAGACCGGGCGCCGCAACACCGCCGGCCTCGGCCTGGACGACCTGTCGAAGGGCCTGGACAAGTCCGGCGAGGAGCCGTTCAGCCTGCGCTGGATCTACACCCACATGATCGAGGAGTACGCCCGCCACAACGGCCACGCCGACCTCGTGCGCGAGCGCGTCGACGGGGCGACCGGGGACTGACCGCCGGGAACCGGGGCCGGCGTCAGCCGCCCGCGTCGCGCCGGAGCCCGGGACGTCACCCGTGCGGGGCATCCTGCGCCCGTCCGCCCCGCACCGGTGCCCCGGACCCAGCAGAGTGACGCGGGTGCATCGAACGACGACCACCGCGACCCTCCTGATCACCGTGGCCGTCGCGGCCCTCACCGGCTGTGTCACCGTCCAGCGGCCACCGGCCGCCGTGCCGCCCACGGCCCCCTCCGGTGGCTCCCTCCCGCGCCCGGACGGCAGCGCCGGGCCGCAGGCCGTCCAGGCCCCGGCCCGGGAGGCCCTGGACCGCGTCGGTACGCCCCCCGCCCAGGCCCCCGCCCCGTCTCCGGCCACGCGCCCGCGCGTCCCGGCGGCGCCGGAGCAGCAGGCGGCACCGCGCTCCCCCGACCGCTCACTCCCCCACCGGGCGCCCGCGCCACCGCACCGGCTCGCGCCACCGCCTCGCCGGGCCCCCGTCCCGCATCCCGTACCGGGCCATGCGGGCGTCTGCGGTCTCGGCGAGCAGTACGGCCGCTGGCACCCGGACAGTCCCGCCGCGAAGATCTGCGGGCAGACGTACGGCCGCTGAGACGGTCCCCGCCCTCTACTTCCCCCGCCGGGGCGGCCCTCCCGTCTCCCCTCCCGGGCCTCCCGGGCCGAGCCCACCGGACCCCGACCCCTCACAGCCCGCCCCACCCCCACCCTCACCCAGCCGCAACTCCAGCCGATGGATCGCCGCCCGGACCCCGTCGCCGTAACGGTCCTCGATCAGGGCGTCGGCCGCGCCCCGGGCGCGGCGGAGGTGGCTGCGGGCGGCCTCGGCGCGGCCCAGCCTGGCGTAGTCGGCGGCGAGGTTGAGATGGAGGGAGGGGTACAGGGCGCGAGCCGCCGGGGCGTCCTGGTGCCGGGCGGGCCCGGCGTCCGTGAGTTCCTCGGCGGCGGACAGCGCCCGCAGATCCCAGACGAGTTCGTCCGTGGGGTCGTCCTGGGTGTCGGCCATGTAGTGGGCCAGGGTGCAGCGGTGCAGGGGGTCGCCGTCCGCGCCGATCTCCTGCCACAGGGCGAGGAACCGGGTGCGGGCCTCCTCGCGGTCACCGGCGTGATGCAGCATGGCGCTCTGGCCGATGCGCGTCATCACGGCGTCCGGCACCGTCTGCTCCTGCCGTTCCGTCACGGCGCCTCCTGCCCTGTCGCCGACCCGACCCCCCGACGCTAGTCGCCGTCACCGGCGATCGGCGTCAGGCGGCCCGGGACACGACACGGCGACCGGGCGACCCGGTGGCCGACCGGACGCGAGGACGGGACACCCCTCCCGGCACACCCTGCCCGGTACGCCCCCGCCCCACCTGCCGCCCGCCCGAGATGGCCGCCCGGCCAGGACCCCCGCTCACCGGCCAGGGCCCCGCTCAGCCCAGGTCCGGAATGCGCCAGTCGATCGGCTCGTGTCCCTGCCGGGCCACGGCCTCGTTGATCTGGGTGAACGGCTGGGAGCCGAAGAACTTCTTGGCCGACAGCGGCGAGGGGTGTGCGCCCTTGACCACGATGTGCCGGGACTCGTCGATCAGCGGGAGCTTCTTCTGCGCGTAGTTGCCCCACAGCACGAAGACCGCCGGGTCGGGCCGGCCGGCCACCGCGCGGATCACCGCGTCGGTGAACTTCTCCCAGCCGCGCCCCTTGTGCGAGTTGGCCTCGCCGGCCCGGACGGTGAGCACCGCGTTCAGCAGGAGGACGCCCTGCCGGGCCCACGGCATCAGATAGCCGTTGTCGGGGACGGGCGTGCCCAGCTCCTGGTGCATCTCCTTGTAGATGTTCCGCAGCGACGGCGGGACCTTCACCCCGGGGCGCACCGAGAAGCACAGGCCGTGGCCCTGGCCCTCGCCGTGGTAGGGGTCCTGCCCGAGGACGAGCACCTTCACCCGGTCGTACGGCGTGGCGTCCAGCGCGGCGAAGACCTCCTCGCGCGGCGGGTACACGGGACCGTTCGCCCGCTCTTCCTCGACGAACTCGGTCAGCTCCTTGAAGTAGGGCTGCTGCAGCTCGTCGCCCAGAACCCCGCGCCAGGACTCGGGCAGCATGGCGATGTCGGTCACGTCAACGTCCTCACGATGTGCGGTCACTTCCAGACCACCGAACCTACAGGCGACCACTGACAACGGCCGCCCGCCCCCGTGGAACTGCCCCGCTACCAGCTCGTCTTGCGGTACAGCTCCCACATCGTCATGATCGTCGACGGGTCGAGCGCCCGCTCGCCGCCCGAGATGTCGTCGCTGGCGGCCACGTACTGCCGGCCCTGCCACAGCGGCAGCAGCCGGGCGTCGTCGGCCAGCACCCGCTGGGCCTGTTCGAACTGCTGCACCACGGCCGCGCGGTCGCTCACCCCGCGCGACTCGGGCAGCAGCACCTTGGTGATCCCGGGCGCCGGGTAGGGCGTGCCCAGCGCGTTGCGCTCTCCGACGAAGGGCGCGATGAAGTTGTCGGGGTCGGGGAAGTCCGGGGACCAGCCGCGGCCGAACACCGGGTACTCGCCCTTCTGGTAGCCCTCGACGTACGTCTTCCAGGGCCGGCTCTTCAAGGTGATCGTGAACAGGCCGGAGCTATCCAGCTGGCGCTTGAGTTCCTGGAACTCCAGGGCGGTCTCGGAGCCGTAGCGGTCGCCGGTGTACCAGAGGGTGAGCGGCACCTTGCGGGTGATGCCCGCGGCGGTGAGGATCGTGCGGGCCTTGCTCGCGCTCGGGTCGCCGAAGTGGTCGAAGTAGGCGGTGGTGTGGCCGGTGAGGCCCTTGGGGACCATGGAGTACAGCGGGTCGACGGTGTCCTTGTAGACGTCGTGCGCGATGGCCGGCCGGTCCACGACCTGGGCGACGGCCCGGCGGACGGCGGCCCGTGCCGCCCACGGGTCCTTGGGGTTGAAGACCAGATAGCTGATGTCGGCGCCCGCCCCCTCGACGAGTTGGAGGTCCTTGGCGCCGCTGCCTTGCAGGTCGATGACGTCACCGGCGGCCAGGCCCCGGTAGGTGACGTCGATCCGGCCGCCGCGCAGCGCCTCGACCATGGTGGCGGAGTCCTGGAAGTAGCGGATGGTCACCGCGTCGTTCCGGCGGTCGGCGTACCCGTGGTAGCGGCCGTTCCCGGTCAGTTCCGCCTGCCTGCCCTCGTCGTAGGACTTCAGGACGTACGGTCCGGAGCCGGTCACCTTGCCGTCCCGGCGCAGCGCGTGGGCGGGGTAGTCGTCCGGGTCGACGATCGACATGGCCGGGGTGGCGAGCACGAACGGGAAGGTCGCGTCGGGCTTGTTGAGCCGGAAGACGATCTCGCGGTCGCCCGTGGTCTGGATCCGGTCCAGGCTGCCGAGCAGGCCGGCCGGGCCCGAGGGGGCGTTGATGTTCCTGATGCGGTCGATGGAGTACTGGACGGCGCGGGCGTCCAGCGGGTGCCCGTCGGAGAAGGTCAGGCCGGCGCGCAGTTCGCAGCGGTAGACGCGGTTGCCGGAGTCGGTGAAGGCGCAGTGGCGCGCCGCGTCGGGCTGGGGCGTGGTCGCGCCGTTCGGGTAGGCCAGCAGGGTCTGGTAGACGTTGCGGAACAGTTCCCAGGAGCCGTCCCAGGACGCGGCCGGGTCCAGGGTGCTGGGCGCGCTGGTGGTCCCGACGACGATGGGCGCCTTGGTGTCCTGGCCGTCGCCGGAGAACAGGCCGCACCCGGTCACCAGGGACAGGGACGCGATCGCCGCCGCCGGCCGCAGGCATCTGTTCCGGTTGAACACGCGCACGCTCCTCGATCCGCCATCCAAGGTCGGCAGACCATACCGCAGCGTCACACGGCGTGAGCCCGCTCGGAAAAGGGCCCTTGATCAGCATCTTTGTGACTACGTTGTCACCCGGCTGGGCGTGTCGCGCGGGGCGCGCGGGCGCCGATTCCGTCCAGAAAACGCCGGTGAACGAAGACATCGGCGTACGGCGGGCACGGCGCCCGGGACGGTCAGCCGACCCCGGCGTTGAGGAACAGGCCGCCGTCGACGACGAGCGTCTGCCCGGTGATCCAGTCGGACTGCCCGGAGGTGAGGAACGCGGTGGCACCGCCGATGTCGGAGGGCACGCCGAGCCGGCCGAGCGGGTAGGCCGCGGCGGCCTCGTCCTCGCGGCCCTCGTACAGGGCCTTCGCGAACTTCGTCTTCACCACGGCCGGGGCGATGGCGTTGACCCGCACCTTCGGCGCGTACTCGTGCGCGAGTTGCTGGGTCAGGTTGATCAGCGCGGCCTTGCTGACACCGTAGGCACCGATGAAGGGCGAGGGCGCGAGCCCGGCGATGGAGGCGATGTTGACGATCGCGCCGCCGTTGTCCTTCTGCCAGGCGTGCCAGGTGCGCTGGGCGAAGCCGAGCGCGGAGAGCACGTTCGTCTCGAAGACCTTGCGCGCCACGTTCAGGTCGAGGTCGGCGATGGGGCCGAAGACCGGGTTGGTACCGGCGTTGTTGACCAGGTAGTCGACCCGGCCGAAGGCCGCCATGACCCGGTCGACGGCCTCGGCCTGGTGGGCCTCGTCGTGGGCCCTGCCCGCGATGCCGATGACCCGGTCGGCGCCGAGCCTGTCGACGGCCTCCTTGAGGGTGTCCTCGTTGCGGCCGGTGATGCACACCCGGTCGCCCCGGGCCACCAGGGCCTCGGCGACGCCGTAGCCGATGCCGCGGCTGGCGCCGGTGACGAGGGCGACCTTGCCGGTCGGTTCCACGGAAGTCATGTTCGTGATCCCTTAGTTGAGCGGTCCGCCGGCGACGTAGAGCACCTGGCCGGAGACGAAGCCGGCCGCGTCGCCCGTGAAGAAGGCGACCGCGTTGGCGATGTCCTCCGGCTCGCCGACGCGCTGCACCGGGATCTGGGTGGCGGCGGCGGCCTTGAAGTCCTCGAAGCCCATGCCGACGCGGTCGGCGGTGGCCTTGGTCATCTCGGTGGCGATGAAGCCGGGGGCGACCGAGTTGGCGGTGATGCCGAACTTGCCCAGTTCCTTGGCGAGGGTCTTGGTGAAGCCCTGCAGGCCCGCCTTGGCGGCCGAGTAGTTGGCCTGGCCGCGGTTGCCCAGCGCCGAGGACGAGGAGAGGTTGACGACCCGGCCGAAGCCCGCGTCCACCATGTGCTTCTGGACCGCGCGGGTCATCAGGAAGGAACCGCGCAGGTGCACGTTCATGACGGTGTCCCAGTCGGAGACGCTCATCTTGAACAGCAGGTTGTCGCGGAGCACGCCCGCGTTGTTGACGAGGATCGTCGGCGCGCCGAGTTCCTCGGCGATGCGCGCGACCGCCGCCTCGACCTGTGCCTCGTCGGAGACGTCGGCGCCGACCGCGACGGCCCTGCCGCCGGCCGCGGTGATCTTCTCGACGGTGTCCTTGCACGCGGACTCGTCGAGGTCGATCACGGCGACCGCGCGTCCCTCGGCGGCCAGGCGTACGGCGGTGGCGGCGCCGATGCCGCGCGCGGCTCCGGTGACGATGGCGACCCGCTGGTCAGTGGTGGACATTGCTGCTTCTCCTCGGCCTTGAGAGAACCTGTTCCGGAGGGTTCCGGAGGTGTTCCGGACCTCCGGCCGCGGTGCGCGACACGGCGGTGAGCGACCGCTTAGTACCTCGGGTGGATGTGACGCTAGAAGCCCTGGCACGCGGTGTCAACGGCACACCGGGTGTATGTGATCCATTACCTCACCAGGAGGTCCAGCAACCGTTCCGTCTCCGCGGCCGGGTCGGCGGTGAGCCCGGTGTGCACCGGACCGGGCTGGACGATGGTCGACCGGGGCGCGACCAGCCAGCGGAACCGCCGCCCGGCGTCGTCGCCCGCGGCCTGCCCGGCGGCGCCGCCGCCCGCGCACACGCCCTCCACGGCGGCGAGCGCGGCCCGCACGCCCGCCACGTCGGCGCGCGGGTCCAGGGCCAGCAGCCGGGCCTGGTCGAGGTCGGTGCGGGCGCCGACGTAGTTCTTGGCCCGGCAGTAGACGAGCACTCCGGCGTTGACGCACTCGCCGCGCTCGATGCGCGGGACGACGCGCAGCACGGCGTACTCGAAGACGTCCCGATCGCTGGTGCGGCTGCCGATCATGTGGCGCTCGCCCGCCTGCCGGCCGCCGATGATGTGGTGGTCGCTCACTTGGTCCCCTCGATGCCCTGGATGCGCTCATGGATGACGGCGGCCCGCGCGAGCAGCGGCCGTGCGTAGGCCCGGCGCAGGTCGTCCGGCGTGTCGAAGCCCGGCTCGCCGGTCAGCCAGGTGTCCGGGATCTCGGCGGTCACCTCGGCGAGCAGGTCCTCGGTGACCAGCGGGGCGAGCTGTGCGGCGGCGGCCGTGACATCGGGGCCGAAGCGGGCGAGGGCGTGGTCGCGGGCGTCGTACGGGCGGGCGGCGGAGGTCTCGGCCGCGGGCCAGTTGTGGTGCCAGATCATGGTGGCGCCGTGGTCGATGAGCCACAGCTCCTCGCGCCGGCGCAGGAGGTTGGGGTTGCGCCAGGACCGGTCGACGTTGTTCACCAGGGCGTCGAACCAGAGGATCCGCCCGGCCTCATCGGCGTCCACCGGGAAGGCCAGCGGGTCGAAGCCGAGCGCGCCGGAGAGGAAGTCCATGCCGAGGTTGGTGCCGCCGCTGGATCTCAGCAGTGCCTGGACCTGCTCCTCGGGCTCGCCGAGGCCGAGCACCGGGTCGAGCCCGATCGCCACCAGGCGCGGCACGCGCAGTCCCAGCCGGCGGGCGAGTTCCCCGCACACCACCTCGGCGACGAGCGTCTTGCGGCCCTGGCCGGCGCCGGTGAACTTCAGGACGTACGTCCGGAAGTCGTCGGCCTCGACGAGTCCCGGCAGCGAACCGCCCTCACGCAGCGGTGTGATGAAGCGGGTGGCGTTGACTTCCTTGAGCATCGCCCCAGGTTACTGGGGGGCTTCCCGCGCGTCCCGCCACCACCTGAACGGCGGGCGCCGCCCGGCCGTACCCCTGTGCGGACCGTCCGGTCCGGTCAGCGAGTCCGGCGTGAGGGGAACGTCCGTATGAACAGCGAATCGCTTCGGCCCCAGGAGGCGCCGGCCCGCCGCGCCGTCGTGACGGCGGCCGACGCGGCGGGACTCGCCGCCGTGCTGGCCGGGTGCGGGTCCGGGGAGGGGCCGACGTCCGGGTCGGTGCCCGGGGCCGGGTCGGCGTCCGGCCCGAAGGAGTCCACCGGGGGCACCGGTACGGGGAGTTCCGCCGGGTCCTCCGGCGCGGCGGGGCCGGCCGGGGCCGTGCTCGCGAGGACGGCCGACATCCCGGAGGGCGGCGGGAAGGTCTTCGCCGGGCAGGGGGTGGTCGTCACCCAGCCTGAGCAGGGGCGGTTCATGGCCTTCTCCGCGCGGTGCACCCATCAGGGCTGCACGGTCGGCGCGGTCGCCGACGGCGTGATCAGCTGCCCGTGCCACCGCAGCGAGTTCTCCGCGGCCGACGGCAGCGTCAGGAAGGGCCCGGCGACCCGCCCGCTGCCCGCCCGGGACATCTCCGTCTCGGGCGACCGGATCCGACTGGCCTGAACGGCCGGACAGCCCCGCCTGGCAGCACCGCCGGACCACCCCTCCGGACCACCCCGCCAGGCAGCACCGCCGGGCAGCGCCGCCGGACGGCCCCGCGAACGGTCCGGCCGGACAGCCCCGCCGGGCACCCCCGCGGACGGTCCCGCCGCCCGGCCCGCTCACACCACCCGCTCCCCCGCCTCCCGCAGCGCGTCCACCGCCGCGCGGATCGAGGGGCGGCGGTCGGCGTCGGCGCGCCAGACCGCGTAGACGTGCCGCCGCACCGCCTGCCGCACCGGCACGGTCCGCACCCCGGCCGGCAGCGGCCCGCGCCCCAGCCGCGGCGCCACGCAGACGCCGAGTCCGGCGGCGACCAGGGCGAGCTGGGTGGCGTGCTCCTGGGCGCGGTGCGTCACGCGCGGTTCGACGCCCTGGGAGCGCAGGGTGTCCAGCAGCCACTCGTGGCAGAACTCGGCGTCCGCCCAGGTGATCCAGTCGTCGTCGGCGAACTCCTCCAGGGCGGCCTCGGCCCGGTCCGCGTACGGGTGGGCGGCGGGCAGGGCCACGTCGGCGGGGTCGTCGAGGATCGGCGCCCGGGTGAGCCCCTCGGGCACCGGCAGCGGCTTGTTGTACCAGTCGAGGACGACGGCCAGGTCCACGTCGCCGCGCAGCACCGCCCGCACGGCGGGCGCGGGCTCCACCTCGGCGGTGCTCACCCGCAGCCCCGGATGGCGGGAGCGGAGGCGCCCCAGCGCCACCGGGAACAGTCCGCGCGCCGCGGTGGGGAACGCGCCCAGCCGCAGTTCGCCGACCACCTGTCCGCGCTGCGCCTCCAGGTCGGCCTGGGCCAGCTCGACCTGGGAGAGGATGCGCGCCGCGTGCTCGGCGAGCAGCCGGCCGGCGTCCGTGAGCCGTACGCCCCGGCCGTTTTTGGCCAGCAACTGCTGGCCCACCTCGCGCTCCAGCTTGGCCAGCTGCTGCGAGACCGCCGAGGTCGTCACGTGCAGTCCGTCGGCCGCCCCGCTCACCGAGCCGTGCCGGGCGAGGGCGTCCAGGGTGCGCAGGCGCTCCAGATTCAACACGTAAGCGATACTACGAGGTACCGGACGCGAATTCTCGATTGTGCTACAAGGTCATGGGCGTGCATCGTACGGCCATGAGCACCCCGACCGTCTCCTCACCGCCCCGCCCCGCTCCGGCCACGGGGGCCCGCCGCCCGGCGCACTGGCGGGTCCGGTTCGCCTTCCTGGCCCTGATCTGGGGCTTCAGCTTCCTGTTCATGAAGGTGGGCACGCGGGGCTTCGCGCCCTTCCAGGTGACGCTGGGACGGCTGCTGTTCGGCACGGCGGTGCTCGCCGCGGTGATGGCGGTGAAGCGGGAGCGGCTGCCGCGCGGCGCCCGCACCTGGGGCCACCTGGCGGTCGCCGGTTTCCTCCTCAACGCCCTGCCGTTCTCGCTCTTCGCGTACTCCGAGCTGACGATCCCCTCCACGCTCGCGGGCATCTGCAACGCGACCTCGCCACTGTGGGGCATGGCCCTGTCGCTGGTCGCCCTCTCCGAGGACCGGCCGACGCGGGTGCGGGTCGCGGGCCTCGGGCTCGGTTTCCTGGGCGTGCTCACGGTGCTCGGCGCCTGGCAGGGCTTCCACGGACTGGACGCCGGCGGCACGGCGATGGCGCTGCTGGCCTCGCTGAGCTACCCGGTCGGCTGGATCTACGTCCGGCGCACGCTGGCCGGTTCCACGGCGTCGCACCTGTCGCTGACCGGCGGCCAGTTGCTGCTGGCGACCGTGCAACTGGCCGTCGTCACCCCGCTGTTCACCGAGGTGCCGAGCCACCTGGACGTCGTGGCGCTGCTCGCGATCGCCGCGCTGGGCGCCCTCGGCACCGGCCTGGCGATGCTCGTCCAGTACGGCATGGTCGCCGAGGTCGGTCCGACGACCGCGCAGATGGTCACCTACTTCGTGCCGATCATCGCCGCCACCGCCGGTGTCCTCGTGCTCGGCGAGCACCTGAGCTGGTCGACCCCGGTCGGCGCGGCGATCGTCCTGGCGGGCGCGGCCTTGACCCAGGCCCGGCCCGGGTCCAGGTCCAGGAACGGCGTGAGGAGCGGCGCCAGGAGCAGTGCGGGGACCGGCGCCAGGAGCAGTGCGGGGACCGGTGCCAGGAGCAGTGCGGGGACCGGTGCCAGGAACGCCGCCCGGCAGGCCGGGCCCGTCACCCGGCCCGGACGTAACTCCACGCGTCAGACGTAACTCCGCGCTGGGGCCGGCCCCAGCGCCGCCGCCACCGCGTCCGCCAGCCGCTCCGTCTCGCCCTCCCGGAGCGGCGAGACGGTGACGCGGATGCCCGGGGGCGCGCTCAGCCGGAAGCGGGCGCCGGGGGCGACGGCCCAGCCGGCGTGCAGCAGCCGGGCGACGGCCCCGGTCTCGTCCGGCACGGGCACCCACACATTCATCCCGCTGCGCCCGTGGGCGGCGATCCCCCGCTCGGCCAGTGCGCCGATCAGCAGCTCACGCCGCCTCCCGTACTCCGCCGCCACCGCGCGCGTGTCGAGGCCGCCGTCCGTCCGCAGCCGCACCACGGCCCGTTGCAGCAGCAGGCTCACCCAGCCGGGCCCGAGCCGCTGCCGGCCGCGCACCCGGTCGATGGTCACCTCGTCCCCGGTGAGCACGGCGAGCCGCAGGTCGGGGCCGTACGCCTTGGCGACCGAGCGGACGAAGGCCCAGTGCCGGGTGGTCCCGGCGAGCGGATGCAGCGGGAGGTCGACGATCCCGTGCCCGTGGTCGTCCTCGATCAGCAGGGTCTCCGGGTGCTCCGCGAGGACGGCGCGCAGGGCGTGCGCGCGGGGGGCGCTCACCGCGGCCCCGGTCGGGTTCTGCGCCCGGTCGGTGACGATCAGGGCACGCGCGCCGCCGGCCAGGGCACGGCGTACGTCCTCGGGGCGCGGCCCCTCGTCGTCGACCCCGACGGGGACGGTGCGCAGCCCGAGCGAGGGCACCAGATCGAGCGTCCTGCCCCAGCCCGGGTCCTCCACGGCGACCGTGTCCCCCGGCTTGAGGTGGGCGGTCAGGACACGTTCGACGCCGTCCAGCGAGCCGGAGAGCACGGCGAGCGGCCCTTCCGGCACCGAGGCGGCGTCCAGCTCGGCCCGGGAGAGGCGGGCCAGGCCGGGGTCCACGGCCACGTTCCCGTACAGCACGGGCTCGCGGTCGCCCTCGGCGGCGGCCGCGGCGAACACGGGAGCCAGCGGCGGCAGCAGCGCCGGATCGGGGTTGCCCGCGGCGAGGTCGCGCACGCCCTCGGGGACGTCCACGCGGATGTGGTCGCGCCCGGTGGTGGCGGGCGCGGGCCGCACCCGGCTGCCGCGGCGCCCGGCGGTCTCGATGACCCCGCGCTCGCGCAGCGTCCGGTACGCGGCCGCCACGGTGTTGGGATTCACCCCCAGCCGGTCAGCCAACTCCCGCATGGGCGGCAGGAGTTGCCCCGGCTCCAGCCCGCCGGACCCGACCGCCCGTTCGACGCTGGCCGCGATCTCTGCTGCGCGGCGCCCCTCGATCCGATATTCTCCTAGCACAAAGATAATTATGCACTAGTGCAACGGAGAGCGCAATGCAGGGGACCCAGGAGCCCACGCCCGCGGCCGACGCCTACGCCCCGACCGACCGGACCGTTCCCACCCGGTCCGCGAACCGGGCCTCGTACGACAGGGAGCTGGTGCACCAGATACTCGACGAGGGCTACGTCTGCCACCTCGGCTTCGTCCGCGACGGCGCGCCCGTGGTGCTGCCGACCCTGTACGGCCGGGTCGGCGAGCGGCTCTACGTGCACGGCTCGACGGGCTCGCGCCCGCTGCGCATGGCCGGCCGGGCCGACCCGGGGCTGCCGGTGTGCCTGACGGTCACGCATGTCGACGGCCTGGTGCTGGCCCGCTCCGCCTTCCACCACTCGATCAACTACCGCTCCGTCGTGGTGCACGGCACCGCCCACCAGGTCACCGACCCCGAGGAGCGGCGCACGGCCCTGGACGCGCTGGTCGACCACGTGGTGCCGGGCCGCTCGGCCGATTCCCGCCCCGCCAGCGCCAAGGAGCTGGCCGCCACCGCCGTGCTCCGCCTGGACCTGACCGAGGTCTCCGCCAAGCTGCGCACCGGCGGGGTGAACGACGAGCCTGAGGACCTGGCCCTGCCCCACTGGGCCGGCGTGGTCCCGGTCCGCAGGACGTACGGCACCCCGCTCGCCGAACCGGACCTGGCGCCCGGCACCGGGCTTCCGGACTACCTAGCGGACCTGTGATGCTGGTCCACCCCTGGGACGCGCCCCGCGAGGACGCCGAGTGGCAGCACTGGCTGGCCGGCCACGACTTCGGCCAGCTGGCCGTGAACGGCCCGTCCGGCGAACCGCCGTTGGTGCAACCGCTGCACTTCGCCTACGACAGCGCGCGCGGCGAGGCGGTCACCCACCTCGCCCGCCCCAATCCGCTGTGGCCCGCGCTGGAGGCGGCCCCGCAGGTGCTGCTGAGCGTGGTCGACGACTACGTCTACGTGCCCGGCCCCTGGCAGGCGGAGCCCGCGGTCCCCTCCGAGCACGGCGTGCCGACCAGCTTTTACGCCACCGTGCAACTCCGCTGCACCGCCCATGTCGTGGACGATCCGCAGGAGAAGGCGGACCTGCTGAACCGGCAGGTCGGCCACTTCCAGCCGGAGGGCGGCTCGGCCCGCGCGGCGGCGGGCGAGGCGCCGTACGGGCGGCTGCTGTCCGGCATCCGCGGGCTGCGGCTGGAGGTGACCGGCGTACGGGCCAAGTTCAAGTACGCCGGGAAGCGGTCCGGTGACGTACGGGACCGGATCGCGGACCGCCTGGCCGAGCGGGCCGGTCCGCGGGACGCGGCGGCCCGCGAGCAGCTGCTGCGCAGGAGCGGGACTGACGCCGTGACGCCGTGACTCCGCGATGTGCGGGCCGGGCGGCCCCCGACGGCGGAGGGCCACCCGGCCTTCGGAGACCAGGCGGAGGCCGGGCAGAGATCAGACGGAGATCAGGCGGGGGTCAGGCGAGGACCGGTTCCCGCCTCGCGGTCCGGGCGGAGCGGGCCTCCGCGACGGCGAGGCCGCCCACCGATCCCAGCAGCACGGCGGTGCCGGCGAGCGTCGGCGCCGTCAGGTGCTCGCCGAGCAGGAGCACCGCCAGCACCGCCGCGCACACCGGCTCAAGCAGCATGATCACCGACACGGTCGCCGAACGGACCACGGCCGCGCCCGCGAAGTACAGGGTGTAGGCCAGGGCCGTGGGGACCGTGCCGATGTAGGCCAGCAGGCACAGCAGCCGGACGGGTTCGGCGGTGTGCGGCACCAGCCCTTCGGACAGCGCGAACGGCAGCAGGCACAGCGCGGCGACCGTGAACGCGCCCAGGGTCGTGGCGGAGTGGTCGGCGCCGCCGTCGCGGCCCCAGCGGCGGGTGAGCAGGGTCATCGCGCTGTAGCCGGCCGCCGACAGGAGCGCGAGCAGCACCCCCCACGGCCGTACGGTGGCATCGCCGCCGCCGAGCACCAGCACGCCCAGTCCGGCGAGCGCCCCGGCCACCGCCGGCAGTCCGGCCCGGCCCAGGCGTTCGCCCAGCGCGATACGGGCCCCGAGCGCGATGAGCACCGGTCCGGCGCCGAGGGTGACGACGGTCGCCACGGCCAGCCCGGTGGCCGCCACGGCGGCGAAGTACGCGGTCTGGAACACGGCGAGCCCGGCGCCCGTGGCCCCGGCCCGCAGCAGCCTGCGGACCGGCGCGACGGCCGCCGCCGGACGGGTGCGGGTGCGCGAGCCGGTACGGCCGCGCGCGCGGGGACGCAGCAGGCGCGCCGCGGACAGCAGCACGGCACCGGCCGCGCAGCGCCAGAAGGACAGGGCGCCGGGCCCCATGTCACTGGCCCGGTAGACCAGTGAGGCCGCCGCGCCCGCGGTGCCCCAGGCGGCGCCGGCGAAGGTCAGATACAGAAGGCCACGCCCGACGGGCAGGCCGGAGGAAGTGTGCGACACGAGTTCTCTCCGCAGCGGTGCAGAAGTTCGGCAGGGAGGACCCCGGCAGGCGGGGTCGTCGGACTTCTTCTGCGGGCAGCACCGTCCGGCCCGGCGAGACGCCGGGCTCGGTCACCGGGGGCCCGCGCTCAGGCGGCCGGAGGCGGGAGGACGAGTGCGCGTGCGTGCATGACGGCCACCCTAGGCACCCGTTCCGCGGGCCGACAACTCCCTTTCCGCGCCGCCGGCCGCCACCGGCTCCGCCGCCGCTTCCGCGGGCGCCGAGGACTGCGCGATGAACGCGCCCAGCAGGACCACGGCACCGCCCGCGACCTGCGGCGCCGACAGGTGCTCGCCCAGCAGCACCCAGGCCAGCACGGTGGCGATGACCGCCTCCAGGCAGGCCACCACGCCCGCGACCTGCGGGGAGAGCCGGCGCACCGAGAGCACCCCGGTGACGTACGCCAGCACCGTGGCGACCAGCACGATCCAGGCCAGCAGGAAGGCGGCCGGTACGGGGGTGCCGTTCATGTGCGCGGTGTGCGCGAGCACCGACCAGTCCATCGCCCAGGGGCGGGCCACGGCGGTGAGTACGACGGCGCCCACGAGCAGCCCGTACGCGATCACGCCGAGCGGGTCCGGGGCCTGCTCACCGGCGTCGGCGCCCGGATCGGACAGGACGAAGTAGCCGACCTGGCAGCAGGCGGCGCCGAGGGCGAGCAGCAGGCCGAGGGCGTCGAAGCTCAGGCCCGACCACACCTCGACCACGCACGCCAGTCCGCCGGCCGCGAGGACCACGCCGAGCGCGGCGGCCCGGGTCACCGGCCGGCGCTGCACGCACCGCACCCAGCCGAGCACCAGGGCCGGGGCCAGGTACTCGACGAGCAGCGCGACGCCGACCGGGATGCGGGAGAGGGCGGCGAAGTAGCAGGCCTGGACGCCCGCCACGGCGAGCAGTCCGAACCCGGCGAGCAGGGCGGGGCGGCGGCGGGGCAGCGCGCGGTGGCGCACCGCGAGCGGCAGCATGACGAGCGCGGCGCCGGTGACCCGCAGCCAGACCACGTGCAGCGGGCCGAGGCCCGCTTCGATCAGCGGCTTGGCCGCGACACCGGAGCCGCCGAAGGCGACCGCGGAGACGAGTGCGAGGCAGAGACCGGCTCCCTTGCCGGTCTTCCCCTGGCTGAAAAGAGAGGTCACCACCGGCACATGATGACAGGGGACGACATGAGCGTCACTCTCGATGGCACCTGTCTCACGGGCTGGACGTGGGGCACGCGCGGCGGCGGTTCAGCAGGCGGCCCCGTCCTCCCGGGCGTACGGGCCACCGCGCGCCGCGGCATCGTCGTCGAGGCGGGCGGCCAGCTCCCTCACGTCGATCCCGGCGTGGACGAGCACCTCGACGGCCCGTGCCTCCGGGTCCGCGACGACCCCGGCGAGCAGGTCGGGGCCGGACACCGGGCCGTCGCCGCGGCGGGCGGCGCGCTCCCAGGCGTACTCCAGGGCGGCCGACGCCACGGGCGAGCAGCCGTCGCCCCCGGCCCCGGCGCTCCCGGCCCCCGCGCCTCCGCCTCCGTCCCCGTCCCCGTCCCCGTCCCCGTCCCCGTCCGCGGCGGTCACCACGGGCAGGGCCCCGGAATCCTCGACACCGCTCTGCCAGCGCAGGCCGTAGCCGATGCTGCGCTGCACGAGGTAGCCGAGCAGCCGGACGATCCGCGGGCCGCTGCCGAAGAGAGCCCGTACCCGCGGGTCGGATTCCAGGAGTGAGTGCAGCAGATGGGCGGTGTCGACCTGCCGGTCCCCGTCCCTGACCGCTCTCCTGCGGGCACCGGCGACCACCGCCGCCAGCTCCGCGCCGAGCCTGACATCGATGTCCGGAAGCGGGCCGCCCTGCTCGGGCACCGGCTGCCTGGGGATACGGGGGTGCACAGCTCCCAGCCCATCAGCCCCGCAAGCCCCCGTCATCCCCGGCGGGAAGCATTTCCACGTCCCGCGAAAAGTGGACCCGAGCGATCCGAATCTCCTCCTTACGGATGAGATCAGGCCAATCCGCACAGACACTGCCGGGGCGGCACACAGCCGCACGCGAAGGCGCCCCGCGAACACTCGCGGGGCGCCTTCCCTCCTGACCCGGCCGGCGGTCAGCCCTCGTCGGCCAGGATCAGGTACAGCTTCTTGCGGGCCTCGTTGATGACGGCGAGCGCCTTCTCCCGCTGCTCCTTGCTGCCGGTCTTCCAGACCTGCCCGAACGCCTCCATCAGACCGAAGCCGGCCTGCCGGATCTCGCCGAGCGCCTCCCAGTCGACCCCGCGCGTCGCCTCCTCCCAGGGCGCGTCCGGCCCCTCTCCGGCGGCGGCGCGGCCTTCCTCGGTGAGCGAGAACAGCTTCTTGCCGCCCTCGGACTCGCTGGCGATCAGGCCCTCGTCCTCCAGCAGCTGGAGGGTGGGGTAGACCGAACCGGGGCTCGGCTTCCACGCGCCGCCGCTGCGCTCGGCGATCTCCTGGATCATCTCGTAGCCGTGCATGGCACGGTCCTTCAGCAGGGCCAGGATCGAGGCCCGTACGTCGCCGCGCCGCGCCCGGCCGCGCGGTCCGCCGCGCCCGCGCCCGCCCCAGGGGCCGGGCCCGAAGCCCGGCCCGAAGCCGGGTCCGCCCGGGCCACCCGGCCCGAACGGGCCGAAGGCCGCCCGCCGCCCCTCGAAACCACCGAAGCCGCCGAATCCGTCCCGGCCGTGCCGGGAGCCCTCGTGCCGGTGTCCACGCTCGTATCCGTGGGAACGCATCGCTACCACTCCATTCCATCGTTGATCTGTCGCGATGTCTCAACGATATATCGGAATAGCTCGCCTGACAACGCCCTGCCCGAGTTTTCAGATTTCTCGGCCGACGATGTCGAGAACCCGCGGCCGGCTCCGTCCCCGGGGCGAAGGCGGCCACAATGGGCCGCACCCGCACCGAGGAGAGTCACCATGGCCAAGTACCTGCTGCTCAAGCACTACCGCGGCGCCCCGGCCTGCGCGAACGACGTGCCCATGGACCGGTGGACGCCCGAGGAGATCTCCGCGCACGTGCGGTACATGCAGGACTTCGCGGCCCGGCTGGAGGGGACCGGGGAGTTCGTCGACGCCCAGGCGCTCGCCCCCGAGGGGACGTTCGTCCGCTACGACGGCGAGGGGCGCCCGCCGGTCACCGACGGACCGTTCCCCGAGACCAAGGACCTCATCGCGGGCTGGATGGTGATCGACGTCGACAGCTACGAGCGCGCCCTCGAACTGGCCGGCGAGCTGTCGGCCGCGCCCGGTTCCGGCGGCGAGCCGCTGCACGAGTGGCTGGAGCTGCGCCCCTTCCTGACCGAGCCGCCCACCGTCACGGAGTGACCTCCCCGATGGACGAGGCCCTGCTGAGGAGTCTCACGCCCGGGGTGCTCACCGTCCTCGTCCGCCGCGGAGCCGACTTCGCGGCGGCGGAGGACGCCGTACAGGACGCGCTGGTGGAGGCGTTCCGCGTCTGGCCGGACACCCCGCCGCGGGACCCGAAGGGCTGGCTGGTCACCGTGGCCTGGCGGCGTTTCCTCGACGCGGCCCGGTCGGACACCGCCCGCCGCCGGCGCGAGAACCTCGTCGAGGACGAGCCGGCGCCCGGGCCCGTGCCCTCGGCGGACGACACCCTCCACCTCTACTTCCTGTGCGCGCACCCCGCGCTGACGCCGTCCTCGGCGGTCGCGCTGACCCTGCGTGCCGTGGGCGGGCTGACCACCCGGCAGATCGCCCAGGCGTATCTGGTGCCCGAGGCGACCATGGCCCAGCGGATCAGCCGGGCCAAGCGGACCGTGTCCGGCGCGCGGTTCGACCGGCCCGGCGATGTCGCCACCGTGCTGCGCGTCCTGTACCTGGTCTTCAACGAGGGCTACTCGGGCGATGTCGACCTCGCCGCAGAGGCCGTCCGGCTCACCCGGCGGCTCGCGGCCGCGATCGACCACCCCGAGGTGGCGGGGCTGCTCGCCCTGATGCTGCTCCACCACGCCCGGCGCGCCTCGCGGACCGCGCCGGACGGCAGCCTGGTGCCGCTCGCGGAACAGGACCGCGGCCGGTGGGACACCAGGGCGATCGCCGAGGGCGTCGGGATCCTCCAGGCGGCCCTCGCCCGCGACCGGCTGGGCGAGTTCCAGGCCCAGGCCGCCATCGCGGCACTCCACGCCGACGCGCCCACGGCCGGGGAGACCGACTGGGTCCAGATCGTCGAGTGGTACGACGAACTGGTACGCCTGACCGGCAGCCCCCTCGCCCGCCTCAACCGCGCGGTGGCGGTCGGCGAGGCCGACGGCCCGCGCGCCGGACTGGCGGCGCTGGCCTCGCTGGACGCCTCCCTCCCCCGGCACACGGCGGTGGCGGCCCACCTGCACGAACGCGACGGCGACCTGGCGACGGCCGCGCGGCTGTACGCGGAGGCGGCCGGGAAGGCGTCCAATCTCGCCGAACGCGACCACCTGACACGCCAGGCCGCCCGCCTCAACACCCGCCCGCACCACTGACCGGCTCGCCCCCCGCCCGCGCCGCTGAAGAGCGGCAGGCCGCAGCGCGCAGCACCGCCTCCGGGTTTCCATGCCGCCGACCCCGAATTGGCCTTGGCCGTCCGCTCCCCCCGCCCCCTACGGTCGAGCCATGCGGATTCGTATCGTCGACGCCTTCACCGACCGTCCCTTCGCCGGCAACCCGGCCGGGGTCCTGCTCCTGGACGCCTTCCCCGAGGACGACCGGCTCCAGCAGGTGGCCCTGGAGGTCAACCACGCCGAGACGGCCTTCGCGCACCCGCTGCCCGAGGGCGGGGAGGCCGACTGGGCGCTGCGCTGGTTCACCCCCGCCACCGAGGTGGCGATGTGCGGCCACGCCACGCTCGCCACCGCCCATGTCCTGCACACCACCGGCGCGCACACGGGCCCGGTGCGCTTCGCCACCCGCAGCGGCGTCCTCATCGCCACACCCGCCGACGGCGGCGCGATCACCCTGGACTTCCCCACCGCCCCGCTCACCGCGGTGGACCTGCCCGACGGGGTCGCGGAGGCGCTCGGCGCCGAGCCGCGCACCGCGTTCGACACGGGCCCGCACGTCGGCGATCTGGTGCTGGAACTCGCCGACGAGAGGACCGTCCGCGGCCTGGCCCCCGACCACAAGGCCCTGGCCGCCTACTCGGCGCGCGGCATCATCGCCACCGCCCGCGCCGAGGACCCCGCCCGCGGCTACGACTACGTCTCCCGCTGCTTCTTCCCGAACGTCGGCATCGACGAGGACCCGGTCACCGGCAGCGCCCACACCGCCCTGGCCCCCTACTGGTCCGAGCGCCTGGGCCGCCCCGACCTCACCGGCTTGCAGGCGTCGCCGCGCTCCGGTCTGGTCCGCACCGGCCTGCGCGGCGCGCGCACCCTGCTCACCGGCCACGCCGTCACGGTCATCGAGGGCGAACTGCTGGCCTGACCCGCGGAAGCGGAAAGAGGCGTACGGCAGGGCGATCCCGTACGGCACGACGGTCCCGTAGGGCACGACGATCCCGTAGGACACGACGATCCCGTACGCACGCCGGCCCCGTACTCCCCGCGATCTCCCGGGTCGGGGTCACGCCGTGGGCAGCCAGCCCACCTTCCCCGCCAGCAGGGCGTAGCCCACGAAGGCGCCGATGTCGAGCAGGGAGTGCGCCACCACCAGCGGCCCGACCCGGCCCCACCGCCGGTACAGCCAGACGAACACCACGCCCATGACCATGTTGCCAACGAACCCGCCCACGCCCTGGTAGAGGTGGTACGAGCCGCGCAGCACCGCACTGGCGGCCAGCGCCGCGCCGGGGGCCCAGCCGAGCTGCCCGAGGCGGCGCAGCAGGTAGCCGACGACGATGACCTCTTCGAGGACCGCGTTCTGCACCGCCGACAGCACCAGCACCGGGAACTTCCACCACACCGAGGGCAGTGCCTCCGGCACCACGGTGAGGTTGAAGCCGAGACCGCGGGCGGCCAGGTAGAAGGCGATCCCGGTGCTGCCGATGACCGCCGCGACCGCGGCGCCCCGGCCGAGATCGGGCCAGGGGCGGGTGCGGTCGAAGCCGAGGGTGCGCAGACCCCGGCCCTCGCGCAGCAGGAGGTGCGCGACCAGGGCGACCGGCACCAGCGCGCCGGCGATGCCGAAGAGCTGCCAGGCGAGGTCGAGCCAGGGGCGGCCCGGCGCGGCGGAGGCGTTGAGGGTGGCGGCCTGGTGCTTGAGGCCGCCCGGCTTGGTGAGCGAGCCGATGAAGCTGATCAGGGCGGACACTCCGCTCGCCCCGAGCGAGAGGGCCAGGACGAGCAGCGTCTCGTCCCGCACGATCCGCCGCGCCGGCCGTTCCCCGGGCGAGGAATCGGCTTCCGGTCCCGCCTCCGCCTGCACACGCGCCTCCCGTACACCGTCGTAGGAGGTCACAGCTTGCCCGATCCGGCCCGCCCGGTCACGGCCGACCCCCGGCAGGGACGGCCGTGACCGGCGACGGCGGCGCGTCAGCGGCGGCCCACGGCCCTCCGCTCTCCGCCCTCAGCCGCAGCCCTCAGCCCTCAGCCCAGCGGAACCGGCTCCGGCAGGCCGACCGGCCAGGTGTGGACGGGCTCGCCCAGCCGCATCAGCTCGCAGTAGCGGCGGGTCGTGGCGGCCAGGGCCGCTTCCCGTCCCATGCCCTGCTCCTCGCGCGCCCGGTGGAAGGTGGCGGCCTGCCACTGGGCGCCGTTGGTCCGCCGCCGGCACCGCTCCTCGATGACGCCGAGGTAGCGGTCCCGGTCCGCCGGTTCGATGCCCCACCCGTTCAGCCCGGCCTCGGCGAGCGGCAGCAGTTCGTCGCGCACCAGGCTCACGGCGTCGATCTCGGCCGTGCCGGAGTGGCGGCCCCGCCGCGGCCAGGTGAACCGCGCGTCGATGCCGTGCCGGCAGGCCGCCTCGAAGTTGGCGGCCGCGGCCTCGAAGGGCAGCCGGGTCCACACGGGCCGCGGGTCCTCCGCGAGGGCGCGGACCAGGCCGTAGTAGAAGACCGCGTTGGCGACCACGTCGGTGACGGTCGGCCCGGCGGGCAGCACCCGGTTCTCCACCCGCAGGTGGGGGACGCCGTCCGCGATGTCGTAGACCGGGCGGTTCCAGCGGTAGACGGTGCCGTTGTGCAGCACCAGCTCGGCGAGCTTGGGGACGCCGCCGGCGTCCAGCACCTCCAGCGGGTCCTCGTCGTCGCAGATCGGCAACAGGGCCGGGAAGTAGCGCAGGTTCTCCTCGAACAGGTCGTACGCCGAGGTGACCCACCGCTCGCCGAACCAGGTGCGGGGCCGGACGCCCTGTGCCTGCAGCTCGGGCGGGCGGGTGTCGGTGGACTGCTGGAACAGCGGGGGCCGCGACTCGCGCCACAGCTCGCGCCCGAAGAGGAAGGGCGAGTTGGCGCCGACGGCGATCTGCGCGGCGCTGGCCGCCTGCGCCGCGTTCCACACGTCCGCGAAGCGGCCCGGGGTGACCTGGAGGTGCAGCTGCACCGAGGTGCAGGCAGCCTCCGGCACGATGGACTTCGAGGTGCAGACGAGGTGTTCCACCCCGTCGATGTCCAGAGTGAAGTCCTCCCCGCGGGCGGCCACGATCTGGTCGTTGAGCAGCGTGTAGCGGTCCACGTCGGAAAGATTGGAGGAGACCAGGTCGTCCCGGTCGAGGGTCGGCAGAATACCGATCATCGCAATGGAGGCGTCGACCTCGCCGGATTTCCGGTCGGCATATGCCAGTGACGTCCTCAGTTCCTCGGCCAGCCGGTCGAAAACCCGGCCGTCCAATCGATGTGGGGCGATGTTCACTTCCAGGTTGAACATGGCGAGTTCTGTCTGGAAGTCACGACTGGCGATGCGCTCCAGTACTTGCCCGTTCAGCATTTTCGGCATCCCGTCCGAGCCGACGAGATTCAATTCGATCTCCAGCCCCATGAGGTTCTTGGGGCGGTCGAACCGCTTCTCGTCCAGCAGCCGCTCCAGCCCCGTGAGGCACCGCCTGAGCTTGTCGCGGTAGCGGTTGCGATCGGACAGGTCGAACCGGCCTGCCACGACCTTCTCCCCCATCGCAGGGTCCCTCCTCGCTCGGGCGGGCCGGGATTCCGGCCGCCGGGGTCCAAGTCAGGTGGGATGATGCCCCGCGAACGCGATCGATAACGTCCCACCGGCGCCCCGCACCGACTACTCTGGTCCCAGGTGACCGATGGCACATTCACGGGGCATGGCACACCAGCAGTTTCGAGTACCCCGATGATCTCGTGAAAAACGCCGACGACAACGAGCCGTCCGCCGCGCGGGCAGAACCCGAGGCCACCGCGGTACGGCCCGAGCGGAACCGGGATGTTTCCCGCATATCTCCGGCCGATTATCTCCTTGTTTCGCGCACCGGAAGCCAGTAGGCGAAACACCGTCTGAACATTTGTCGTATAAACTCTGCACACGGCAGAAGGTCGGTGCCCTCGATCCTGGTCCTGCCGTCAGGGTCATGTGGGGCAGACCGCGTCCGCGCCCACTCACTCACCGGACCCGGTTCCGTCCCGTCCTGCCCCGAGAGCTGACAGCGCCGTCCGCCCCCGCCCCACCCTCGCGCACCATGCCTGTCGAATGAGAGAGGCGACCCACCATGCCGCTGCATGTCCCCCCGGCTCCCGCGCCCGCGCTCCGTTCCGTCCTGACCGCACTCGGTTCCGCCACCGCCGTGCGCGAGGCCCGGATTCCCGCCCTCCATTCCGCGCAGGGTCCCGCGACCCCCGAACTCCCGCTGCCCGTGCACGTACTGGACCGGATCACCCCCGAGGGGGTCTCCGCGACCAGACTGGCCGGCTGGCGCTTCCAGATCCGCCGCGGCGAGAGCGCGGTGGCGGCGGCCGAGACCCGGCTGACCCCCGACGGCTGGGTCTTCTCGCACTTCTTCGAGGGCCCCTACGTCGCCTCCACCGAGCGGGCGCTGCGCCAGGCGGAGAGCCTGCCCCAGCCCTACCAGCCGCGCCTGCTGTCCCTGCCCGGCCTGTACATGCTCACGCTGTGGCTGCACGGCGACCTCACCGACGACGGCGCCGGCGGCCATCCCGCCGCCACCGACCTGCTCGTGCCGCTGGCCCCCGCACCGCCCGGGATCCCGGCCCACGTGCCCCACCGGGTGTCCGACCTGCTCCCCGTCCTCACCCACCGGGTGACCCCGGTACGGCTCATGGGGTCGCCCGCCTGAGACCCGCCCGCGCCGCCCCGCACCCCGCGGCCGGCCCCGTACGCACCCCGCTGCCGGATCTCCCGGTGGCGGGGTACTTCGTCGTGGGCGGCGCCGCGGGAGCGACAGGCGGCCCACCGCCCCACCGCCCCGGCTGGACTAGCCCCATCCGGCCACCCTGAACCACCCGAAGGGACCGTGCGGTTGGGGTGAACCGCTCAAGCGGGTGACGCGTCTCCAATCTGTGAGAGGCGGTACCGCGAAATACCTGCGGAATCACGTCCGTGGGGCAACACTGGTTTCAGTCCGACTCATCACTACGGGGGAGGCGGCCATGGAGAATGCCACCAGCCGCGGGACACGCACGACAGCCATCCCGGACCATACGACTCAGCGAGAGATCCCACCCATGTGCCAGCACCAGCCACCGTGCCCGTCAGCCGACTCCGCCGACCGGGAGTCCGCCCGTCTCGTGGCGCACCACCCCGAGCAGGGCTGGAGCCTGCTGTGCAACGGCGTCCTGCTCTTCGAGGACACCGGTGAGCTGCTGCCCGACGGGAAGATCATCGCCCCGCACCGCCCGCTGGGCGCCGACCGGGTGATGACCGCGGCCTGAGCACCACGGGCGGCCCCTCCGGACCGCCCGAGCACCACCAGGGGCCGGCCCGCACACCAGATGCGCACCGGCCCCGACGCACGCCCGCCCCCACCCCACATCACCCCACATCCCCGCACGTCCGGCCCCAGACAGACGCCCCCAGACAGACGCCCCAGGCAGCCCCTCTCCCCCGCTGCCCCGCTGCCACCGCGTCAAGAACGCCCGCCGCCGCGTCAGAGCCCCGTCAAGGCGGGCCGCGCACCCCCGCGAGCCGTCTAGCGTCGATGTCATGAGGTACCGCGACGACGTGCGGCCGGACACGGCGGGCACACCCGGACAGCGACCCGCCCCGGTGGTGAGCGACCGCCGCTGGGCGCGCGAGGTGCGCACCTCGGCGCGCTGCGCGGTCGCGCTGCTCGGCCTGCTGCTGCTGATCGACTGGGGCACGGGCGGCCTGACGTGGTGGCGCGGCCTGCTGTGGTCCGGGCTCGCGGGGCTGCTCCTCCTGGTGCTCTGGCCGCCGCGGGTGAGCGCCGGCGAGGGCTGGCTCGCCATCCGCTCGCCGCTGCGGCGCCGCCGGGTCCGTACCGATCTGCTGGAGTCGGTGCGGGTCACGGACGGCGTCTGCCGGCGGCTCGTGCTGCGGGACGCCCTCGGTGCCCGCGTCGAGATCGACCCGCAGGTCCTGCTGGACAACCCCGCCCTGTGGTACCGCTTCGAGGAGGACGCCCGGCGGTCGGCGACGAGCGGCAGGCCGCACTGCGGGACGGGCGCGCTGCGGGACCTGGCCGAACTGGTCGACCGCGAGACCGCGCTGGCCCTGTTCCGGATCTCCGGACTGGAACCATGACGCTGGGTGTCCGCGGCCGGCTCCCGCGCCGCGCCGCAGCCGTCCACTCCGGCCGACCCCGCCCGTACGGGCGAATCCGGGCGAACGGCCCGAAAATCCCGCTCCCGATGCGCCACCTGTGCCGACGCGGCCATTCTTAACGGAAGATTGATGCCCGCTCCCCCGGATACGCGTGGGCCTCTACGTCACGCTCTGCTTACGCTGGTGCCCGGTCCGCGTGATGGCCGGATCTACACGCTGAGCCGCACCGAGGGCTGAGCCGCACATCAGGAGCAGGGCCGATGGCCACCACCGAACACCCTCCCAGTCGTCTGCGCGCCTGGATGCTGGAGGGCCTGTCCGACATGGGCAAGGGCGTGCAGCAGGCACCGCACGCCGCGCCGGAGCCGCCGCACAAGGGCCAGCGGTGGTGGCGCGTCATGTGCCTGACCGGTGTCGACTACTTCTCCACCCTCGGCTACCAGCCGGGCATCGCCGCCCTGGCGGCCGGGCTGCTGTCGCCCGTCGCCACCATCGTCCTGGTCCTCGTCACCCTCGCGGGCGCCCTGCCGGTGTACCGCAGGGTCGCCGAGGAGAGCCCGCACGGCCAGGGCTCCATCGCCATGCTGGAGCGGCTGCTGTCGTTCTGGCAGGGCAAGCTGTTCGTCCTGACCCTGCTCGGCTTCGCCGCCACCGACTTCCTGATCACCATCACCCTGTCGGCCGCCGACGCCTCGACGCACCTGGTGGAGAACCCCCACCTGACGAGCGCCCTGCACACCCACCAGATGCTGATCACACTGATCCTGCTGGCGCTGCTCGGCGCGGTGTTCCTCAAGGGCTTCCTGGAGGCGATCGGGGTCGCGGTCGTCCTGGTCGGCATCTATCTGGCGCTGAACGTCGTGGTGGTCGTCGCCGGTGTCTGGCACGTCGTCACCGCCGGCCATCTGGTCACCGACTGGACCGGTGCCCTGACCGCCCAGCACGGCAACGTCTTCGCCATGGTCGGCGTGGCCCTGCTGGTCTTCCCCAAGCTCGCGCTCGGTCTGTCCGGCTTCGAGACCGGCGTCGCCGTCATGCCGCACGTCAAGGGCCGCCCGGACGACACCGAGGAACGTCCGGCCGGCCGGATCAGGGACACCAAGAAGCTGCTCACCACGGCCGCGCTGATCATGAGCTGCTTCCTGATCGCCACCAGCTTCATCACCACGCTGCTGATCCCCGAAGCGGAGTTCAAGCCCGGCGGCAAGGCCAACGGGCGCGCGCTGGCCTATCTGGCGCACGAGTACCTCGGGAACGCCTTCGGCACGGTCTACGACGTCTCGACCATCGCGATCCTGTGGTTCGCGGGCGCCTCCGCGATGGCCGGACTGCTCAACCTGATGCCGCGCTACCTGCCCCGCTACGGCATGGCCCCGCACTGGGCCCGGGCGGTGCGGCCGATGGTCATCGTCTTCACCCTGATCGGCTTCCTGGTCACCTGGATCTTCGACGCCAACGTCGACAAGCAGGGCGGCGCGTACGCCACCGGTGTGCTGGTGCTGATCAGCTCGGCGGCGATCGCGGTGACCATCGCCGCGCACAAGGCGGGGCAGCGGCACTGGACCGTGGCGTTCGCGGTGATCTCGGCGGTCTTCCTCTACACGACCGTCGTGAACGTCATCGAGCGGCCGGACGGTGTGAAGATCGGCGCCTGCTTCATCGCCGCGATCATCCTCGTCTCGCTGCTCTCCCGGCTGGCCCGCGCCTTCGAGCTGCGTGTGACCAGCGTGACGCTCGACGACATGGCGGAACGATTCGTCAGGGACATCGCCAGCCGCAAGATCCGCTTCATCGCCAACGAGCCCGACCGGCGGGACAAGGCCGAGTACCGCGACAAGATCGAGCAGATCCGCGCCGACAACGACATCCCGGAGACGGAGGACTTCGTCTTCGCCGAGGTCACGGTGACCGACCCGTCCGAGTTCGAGGCGAGCCTGAAGGTGCGCGGCGAGGTCCTGCACGGCCGCTACCGGGTGCTCACCCTGGAGTCCTCCTCCATCCCGAACGCCCTGGCCGCCCTCCTCCTGCACGTGCGGGACATGACCGGCTGCACCCCGCACATCTACTTCGAGTGGACCGAGGGCAACCCGTTCCGCAACTTCCTGCGCTTCTTCCTGTTCGGGCAGGGCGAGGTCGCGCCGGTCACCCGCGAGGTGCTGCGCGAGGCGGAACCGGACCGCGACAAGCGGCCCCGCGTGCACACCGCCTGAGCCAGGCGGTCCGGCCACCTCGGGCACCGCCACCGCGACCGCCCGGGCCGCCCGCCCGGCCGCCGCGCACGCCGCGTGCGGCGCGCCGCCGCCGAAGAACTATCGTGATCCGCATGCAGTCGTACACGATCGGCCAGGCCGCCCGCCTGCTCGGGGTCAGCCCCGACACCGCCCGCCGGTGGGCGGACGCGGGCCGGATGAGCACCCACCGCGACGAGAGCGGACGGCGGCTCATCGACGGCCGGGACCTGGCGGCGTTCTCGGTGGAGCTGGCCCGGACCGGCGACGGCGAGGAGACCCCCTCGTACACCTCGGTGCGCAACGCCTTCCCCGGGATCGTGACCGCGATCAAGCTCGGTGACGTGGCGGCCCAGGTCGAGATCCAGGCCGGCCCGCACCGCCTCGTCTCCCTGCTGACCCGGGAGGCCGTGGAGGAACTGGGCCTGGAGGTCGGCATGGAGGCCACGGCCCGCGTGAAGTCGACGAACGTACATATCGACAAGGCGTAGCCCGCCGGTTCTGCCGGGCGTGGCCCGCCGCTCCCGCCCGCTCCCCCGGCCCGCTCCCGCCCGCTCCCCCGGCCCGGTCACGCCCCGACGCGCTCGCCCCCGACGCGCCCGCCGCCGGCACCCGAGTGCCCGTACCCGCCGTCCACCCGGATCGCCGTGACGCCGCTGACGTACCGCCCGCCGCACCGGTCCTGGGGCAGCACCAGCTGGGGTCCGGTCCGGTCGAGCGGGGTGTCGTCGACGGCCACCGCGAGCAGCACGGGCGCGTCGGCGAAGTCCGGGTCGATCTCCGCCCAGGACAGCAGCGTGCCGTGCCCGTCGGCACCGGCGACGGCGATCAGGAACCGCAGCCGGTCCTTGCGCCGGGCCGGGTCGAAGCCGGGTCCGGCGGCGGCCAGCACGTCGTACAGCCGCGGTCCGGCGAACCAGTGGTGCCGTACGCCGCTGGTGGCGCACTCGAAGCTCACCCGGGCCCGGTGCTGCGGCCAGCCGAGCAGGTCCGCGACGGTCAGGCGCACCGGCCGGGCGAGGTCACCGGCCAGGACGAGTTCCGCGAGCGGCACGGGCCACCACCTCCTTGTGGCAGGTCCGTACCCGCACGGCGGCTCCGTACAAACGCACATGCGACCCGGAAAACGGAGAACCGCAGCTCATGCGATGCAACAGCAGACTTACGCCTTGTAGTTGCGGCAGTATCATCGGCACACGGCCCCGCACGGCCGTGCCAGGGCGCGACAGCTTGTTTCTTCGTGCAGAACCAGAGGAGTGGACCCTTGATGACCCGTTCCATGCGCCGGACCCGGACGCTGCAGGTGGCCGGCGCGGGAGCCGCAGCACTGCTGGCCCTCAGCGCCTGCTCCTCCTCGTCCAAGTCCTCCTCCGACGACTCCTCGCCGTCGTCCGGATCGACCACGTCCTCCGCCCCGAAGCTGTCCGGCACGGTGACGGTCTTCGCCGCCGCCTCGCTGAAGGAGAGCTTCACGACGCTGGGCAAGGAGTTCGAGCAGCAGCACCCGGGCACCAAGGTGTCCTTCAACTTCGGTGGCAGTGACACCCTCGCCGCCAGCATCACCAGCGGCGCCCCCGCCGACGTGTTCGCCGCGGCGAGCGCCAAGACGATGAAGACCGTGACGGACAAGAAGGACGAGGCCGCCGCGCCCGTCACCTTCGTCCGCAATCAGCTGGAGATCGCGACCCTGCCGGGCAACCCGGACAAGGTCGCCTCCCTGAAGGACCTCACCAAGTCCGGGCTCAAGGTCGTGCTGTGCGACAAGACCGTGCCCTGCGGCGCCGCCGCCCAGAAGGCCCTCGACGCCAGCAGCCTCAAGCTCACCCCCGTCTCCTACGAGCAGGACGTCAAGAGCGCCCTGACCAAGGTGGAGCTGAAGGAGGCCGACGCGGCCGTGGTCTACAAGACCGATGTGCACGCGGCCGGTGACAAGGTGGAGGGCGTGGAGTTCCCCGAGTCGGCCAAGGCCGTCAACGACTACCCGATCGCCCCGCTCAAGAACGCCCCCAACGCCGCGGCGGCCAAGGCGTTCATCGAGCTGGTCCGGTCGGCCGAGGGCCAGAAGGTGCTGGCCGAGGCCGGCTTCCTCAAGCCGTGACCGTGACCGACGAAGCCGGTGCCGCGACCCCGAAGAGCGGGTCGCGGCACCGGCGTGCCTTCCGGGGCGCGCCGCTGCCGCTGCTGCTGCCCGCGCTGGTGGGCCTGGCGTTCCTGCTGCTGCCGCTGCTCGCCCTGCTGGTCCGCGCGCCCTGGCGCAGCCTGCCGGACCAGCTGACCAGCACCGCGGTGTGGCAGGCGCTCCAGCTCTCTCTGATCAGCGCCACCCTGGCCACCGGCGTGAGCCTGGTGCTCGGCGTCCCGCTGGCCTGGCTGCTGGCCCGTACCGACTTCCCCGGGCGCGGCTTCGTACGGGCCCTGGTGACCCTGCCGCTGGTGCTGCCGCCGGTGGTGGGCGGTGTGGCGCTGCTGCTGGCGCTGGGCCGCAACGGCGTGGTGGGGCAGTGGCTGGACTCCTGGTTCGGGATCACCCTGCCGTTCACCACGGCCGGGGTGGTGGTCGCGGAGGCGTTCGTGGCCATGCCGTTCCTGGTCATCAGCGTCGAGGGCACGCTGCGCGCCGCCGACCCGCGCTACGAGGAGGCGGCCACCACGCTCGGCGCGTCCCGCTTCACCGCGTTCCGCCGGGTCACCCTGCCGCTGATCGCGCCCGGTATCGCGGCCGGCGCGGTGCTGGCGTGGGCGCGGGCGCTCGGCGAGTTCGGCGCCACGATCACCTTCGCCGGGAACTTCCCGGGCCGCACCCAGACCATGCCGCTCGCCGTCTACCTGGCCCTCCAGGACGACCCGGACGCGGCGATCTCCCTGAGCCTGGTGCTGCTGGTCGTGTCGATCGCGGTCCTCGCCGGTCTGCGGGACCGTTGGATGACGGCGTCCTCATGACCCGCGCCGCGTTCCCGGTGCCCCGTGCCACACGCAAGGTGGCCCGCGCCGCGCTCAAGGTGCCCCGGACCGCATCCCCTTCCCCGAACCGCCCCGCATCCTGGACGATCACTTCATGACCGACATCGACGAGACCCGCGGCGGCGTCCGTGCCGCCGGCGCGCCCGGTGACGGACTCGACGCCCACCTCGTCGTCGACCGCGGCGGCTTCCGTCTCGACGTGTCCCTGACCGCCGCCCCCGGCGACGTCGTCGCGCTGCTCGGCCCGAACGGCGCCGGCAAGACCACCGCCCTGCGCGCCCTGGCCGGCCTGATCCCGCTCACCGGCGGCCGGCTGCGCCTGGACGGCGCCGCGCTGGAGAGGACCCCGCCCGAGAAGCGCCCCGTCGGGGTCGTCTTCCAGGACTACCTCCTCTTCCCGCACCTGTCCGCCCTGGACAACGTGGCCTTCGGGCCGCGCTGCCAGGGCGTGGCCAAGGCGGAGGCCCGCGCCCAGGCCGCCGAATGGCTGGCGCGCATGGGCCTGGCCGACCACGCCGGGGCCAAGCCCCGCCGGCTCTCCGGCGGCCAGGCCCAGCGGGTCGCCCTCGCCCGCGCGCTGGCCACCCGGCCCCGGCTGCTGCTCCTGGACGAGCCGCTCGCCGCCCTGGACGCCCGCACCCGCCTGGAGGTGCGCGCCCAGCTCCGCCGGCACCTCGCCGAGTTCGAGGCCGCGGCCGTGCTGGTCACGCACGATCCGCTGGACGCGATGGTGCTGGCCGACCGGCTGGTGGTCGTGGAACACGGCCGGGTGGTGCAGGAGGGCACGCCCGCGGAGACCGCCCGCCGTCCGCGCACGGACTACATCGCGCAGCTCGTCGGCCTGAACCTGTACCGCGGACGGGCCGAGGGGCATCTGGTACGGCTGGAGTCAGGCACCGCCCTCGCCACCACCGAGGACCTGTCAGGACCGGCCTTCGTCGCCTTCCCGCCGGGCGCGGTCACCCTGCACCGGGAGCGCCCCACCGGTTCCAGCGCCCGCAATCTGTGGCGCTGCGAGGTGGCCGGGCTGGAGACGCACGGCGACCGGATCCGCGCGGACCTCACCGGCGAACTGGCCCTCGCCGCCGATCTGACCACCGTCGCCGCCGCCGAACTCGGCCTGCAACCGGGCGCGGAGGTCTGGGCGGCCGTCAAGGCGGCGCAGACCCACGCCTACCCGGCCTGAACAGCAGGCGGACAACCGGAAGGGGCCCTGCCCCGGCCCTGGCAGGCCGGGGCAGGGCCCCTTCGGTGATTTCGCGCGAATCCGCTCAGTCCTCGTACGCGTCCAGCGGTGGGCAGGAGCAGACCAGATTCCGGTCACCGAACGCCTGGTCGACGCGGCGCACCGGCGGCCAGTACTTGTCGGCCACCGAGACACCGGCCGGGAAGACGGCCTCCTCGCGGCTGTAGGCGTGCTCCCAGTCACCGCCGAGCGCTGCGGCGGTGTGCGGGGCGCCGCGCAGCGGGTTGTCCTCGGCGGGCCACTCGCCGGAGCCGACCTTGTCGATCTCGGCGCGGATCGCGATCATCGTGTCGCAGAACCGGTCCAGCTCGGCCAGGTCCTCGGACTCGGTCGGCTCGATCATCAGCGTGCCGGCCACCGGGAAGGACATCGTCGGCGCGTGGAAGCCGTAGTCGATCAGGCGCTTGGCCACGTCGTCCACGCTCACGCCGGTCGCCTTGGTCAGCGGGCGCAGGTCGATGATGCACTCGTGCGCGACCAGGCCGCCGGGGCCGGTGTAGAGCACCGGGAAGTGCGGCTCCAGGCGCTTGGCGATGTAGTTGGCGGACAGCACGGCGACCTGGGTGGCCCGCTTGAGGCCCTCGCCGCCCATGAGCCGCACATAGGCCCAGGAGATCGGCAGGATGCCCGCCGAGCCCCAGGGCGCGGCCGAGATCGGGCCGACCCCGCTCTCCGGGCCGGCCTCCGGCTGCAACGGGTGGTTGGGCAGGTGCGGCGCGAGGTGCGCGCGCACCGCCACCGGGCCGACGCCGGGGCCGCCGCCGCCGTGCGGGATGCAGAACGTCTTGTGCAGGTTCAGGTGCGAGACGTCGCCGCCGAAGTGGCCCGGCTTGGCGACGCCGACCAGGGCGTTGAGGTTGGCGCCGTCGACGTAGACCTGGCCGCCGGCCTCGTGCACCTGGGCGCAGATGTCGGCGACGTGCTCCTCGAACACACCGTGCGTGGACGGGTAGGTGATCATCAGCACGGCGAGCTGGTCGCGGTGCTGCTCGATCCTGGCCCGCAGGTCCGCGACGTCGATCTCGCCGTCCTCGGCGGTCTTCACCACGACCACCTTCATGCCGGCCATCACGGCGCTGGCCGCGTTGGTGCCGTGCGCGGAGGACGGGATGAGGCACACGGTGCGCTGCTCGTCGCCGTTGGCGCGGTGGTAGCCGCGCACGGCGAGCAGGCCGGCCAGCTCGCCCTGGGAGCCGGCGTTCGGCTGGAGGGAGACCTTGTCGTAACCGGTGACCTCGGCGAGCCGGTCCTCCAGCTCATGGATGAGCGTGAGGTAGCCCCGCGCCTGCTCGGCGGGCGCGAAGGGGTGCAGCTGGCCGAACTCGGGCCAGGTGACCGGCTCCATCTCCGTGGTCGCGTTGAGCTTCATGGTGCAGGAGCCCAGCGGGATCATGCCGCGGTCGAGCGCGTAGTCGCGGTCGGCGAGCCGGCGCAGGTAGCGCAGCATCGCGGTCTCGGAGCGGTACTGCTGGAAGACGGGGTGGGTGAGGTAGGCGTCGGTGCGCAGCAGCGGCTCGGGCAGGGCCGGGGCCGCCGCGGCGTCCAGCGCGTCGATGTCGCCGTCGGCGCCGAAGGCGGTCCACACGGTACGCAGCTGCGCCCGCGTGGTGGTCTCGTCGCAGGCGATCGAGACGTGGTCGGCGTCGACGGGGTACAGGTTGACACCGGCCTCGCGGGCGGCGGCGACGACCTCGGCGGCCCGGCCCGGCGTCCTGACGGTCAGCGTGTCGAAGTAGGCGCCGTGGACGATCTCGGCGCCGGCCGCCTTCAGGCCCTCGGCGAGCACCGCGGCGTAGCGGTGGGTGCGCTGCGCGATGGCCTTCAGGCCCTCGGGGCCGTGGTAGACGGCGTACATGCCGGCCATGACGGCGAGCAGCACCTGCGCGGTGCAGATGTTGCTGGTGGCCTTCTCCCGGCGGATGTGCTGCTCGCGGGTCTGCAGGGCGAGGCGGTAGGCCTTGTTGCCGTCGGCGTCGACGGAGACGCCGACCAGGCGGCCGGGCAGGCTGCGGGCGAACTTCTCGTGCACCGCCATGTAGCCGGCGTGCGGTCCGCCGAAGCCCATCGGCACGCCGAAGCGCTGGGTGGTGCCCACGGCGATGTCCGCGCCCAGCTCGCCGGGGGACTTCAGCAGGGTGAGGGCGAGCAGGTCGGCGGCCACGGTGACCAGGGCGCCCAGTCCGTGCGCCTGCTCGATGACGGGCTTCAGGTCGCGTACGGCCCCGGAGGCGCCCGGGTACTGCAGGAGCACGCCGTTGATCTCGCGTCCGGCGAGCTCGGCCGGGATGCCGTCGCTGAGGTCGGCGACGACGACCTCGACGCCGGCGGGCTCGGCGCGGGTCTCGATGACGGCGATGGTCTGCGGCAGCGCGTCCGCGTCGACCAGGAACAGGCCCTTCTTGTTCTTGCCCATGCGCCGCGACAGCGACATCGCCTCGGCCGCGGCGGTGCCCTCGTCCAGGAGGGAGGCGCCGGAGGTCGGCAGGCCGGTGAGGTCGGCGACCACGGTCTGGAAGTTCAGCAGGGCCTCCAGGCGGCCCTGCGAGATCTCCGGCTGGTACGGGGTGTAGGCCGTGTACCAGGCCGGGTTCTCCATGACGTTGCGCAGGATGACCGGCGGGGTGAACGTCCCGTAGTAGCCGAGGCCGATCATGGAGCCGAGGACCTGATTGCGGTCGGCGAGGGTGCGCAGCTCGGCCAGCACCTCGGCCTCGGTGCGCGCGCCGGGCAGATCGAGCGCCTTGGCGTTCTTGATCACATCCGGGACCGCGGCGGCGGTCAGCTCGTCGAGCGATCCGTAGCCGACCTGCGCGAGCATCTTGGCCCGCGCCTCCTGGTCGGGCCCGATGTGGCGCTGCTCGAAGGGGATGCCCTGTTCGAGCTCGGAGAGCGGAATGCGCTGGGCGGTCATGGTGGAGGGCCTCCTGGTCTGACGCGACCTTCGGGGGACACCACGGCGTGGATGTCCCGGCGGCCTCCCCCTCTGTCATCTCGACCTGAGAGCTTCACCGGACCACCCGAGGGCGCCCGGCTTTCACCGTCGGTGAGAGCGGAAGCCGTCGGCAACCGCCCTGCTTTCCAGAGTGACCTCGTCCGTGCGGTACGTGGGCCTGAGAGATTCCGGGGAGGATTTGCTCCTTCGGCGCCTCCGGTGGTTCCGGAGGACTCTCCCGCACGGGGTCAGCAGCCGTTTGCCAGCGTACCAGCGGGCTCCGCGGCGGTGTTCGAGTGGCCGCAGGACCGAATGTGCTCTTTCGTAGTGCTTACGGATGAGTTGCGACCACGTGGAGGGACCGTGCTGACCGAGATCGATCCGCGCAACCTGATCGGCCGCAAGGCGTTCGACCGCAACGGCAACAAGATCGGCACGGTGGACGAGGTGTACCTCGACGACGCGACCGGTGTGCCGGAGTGGGCGGCCATACGCACGGGCCTGTTCTCCCGGGACGCCTTCGTGCCCCTGGAGCCCAGCGAGCTGGTCGAGGGCACCCTGCGCGTCCCCTTCGACCGGGCACTGATCAAGGAGGCCCCCGACTTCGGCGTGGGCCGCCACCTCTCCCCGGAGCAGGAACTGCAGCTCTACCACCACTACGGCCTCGACGTGGGCCCTGCCCCGGCCCTCCCGGACCACGACTTCGGCAGACTGGCCGGCTCCGGCTCCGAGGAGGCCTGACCCCAGGACCCTTCGCCCGCTCGCCCGACCCGTGTACGTCCCTCTCGTCCGCCTCCTCCCGCATCGGGACCACCGACCCCCGGGCCGCGACCGAGGTTCCACCTCGCCGACTCACCCGCACCGGCAGACCGGCCGCGACCCGGGATCACACGCCCCCCGCACGCCCCCGGAGCCCGCCAGGGCTCCAGGTGGCACCTCGGGTCACCTCACAGCGCCCCCAGAGCGGCCGTGGCAGCCCCCTCGCCCTCACCCGCCGCCACCGCACCGGCCACGCCACCGGCCACACCGCCCTGCTCCTCCGGTCTTCGCCGCACCAGCGGCAGCGGCTCGGCCGGCTCCAGGGCCGGATCGTCCACGCGGAAGGTCCGCACCCGCCCCGGCGCCGACCGGGGTGTCTCGAAGCGGACGGTGACCCTGCCGATGCCACTGCCCTGCACCCAGCCGTGCCCGTGCTCGGCGTGCCGCACGTCATGGCCCGCGGCCCAGCGCCGCTCGGCGGGCGCCGCCTCCTCGCGCGCCGGTTGGTCCGCCGGCTCCTCGGCAGGGCCCGCCCCCTCACCGGCCGCCGCCCCTTCACCAGCCGCCGCCCGCTCCCCGGCCGCCTGCGCGAACAGGTCCTCCTGCGTGTAGTCCGCGAGCCCGGACACCCCCACGCCGAGCAGCCGTACACCGCCGGTGGTGTCCACGGAGTCCAGCAGCCGGGCCGCCGCCTCCCGGACCACCGCCAGGTCGTCGGTGGGCCCGCGCAGCGTCTCCGAACGGGTCAGCGTGGAGAAGTCGTACCGGCGCACCTTCAGCACGATGGTCCGCCCCGACAGCCCGGCCTCGCGCAGCCGCCGCACGCACCGGTCCGCGAGCCGCTGCACTTCCAGGCCCACCCGCGTCCGGTCGTGGATGTCCACGTCGTAGGTGTCCTCCACGGACACCGACTTGGTCTCGCGCTCCGCCACGACGGGTCGCTCATCGTGCGCCATCGCCATGGCGTGCAGCGCGTGCCCGTGCGCCCTGCCCAGCAGCCGCACCAGCTCGTCCTCGCCCGCCTCGGCGAGTTCGTCGACGGTGTGGATCCCGGCCCGCCGCAGATGGTCGCCCGTCGCCGGCCCCACGCCCGGCAGGGTCCGTACGGACATCGGACCGAGCAGAGCGCGTTCGGTGCCGGGCTCGATGAGCACCAGCCCGTCCGGCTTGGCCTGCTCGGAGGCGATCTTGGCGAGCATCTTGGAGGCGGCCAGCCCCACCGATCCGGTCAGTCCCGTGACGGCCAGGATGTCGGCGCGCAGCCGCGCGCCCGCCAGCCGGGCCGAGTCCGCGTCCCGGGCCGCCCCGCCGGCCTCCAGGTCCACGAAGGCCTCGTCCAGGCTGAGCGGCTCCACCAGCGGCGACAGCGCCCGCAGCAGCGTCATCACCTGCCCGCTGATGGACCGGTAGAAGCCGAAGCGGGGCACCAGATACGCGGCGTTCGGCGCCAGCCGCCGCGCCTGGGCCATCGGCATCGCCGAGTGCACCCCGAAGACGCGGGCCTCGTACGACGCGGTGGCGACCACACCGCGCGGCCCGAGGCCGCCCACGACGACCGCCTTCCCGCGCAGGCTCGGCTTGGACGCCTGCTCCGCCGAGGCGAAGAAGGCGTCCATGTCGAGATGCAGGATCGTCGGCGTGGCCCTCACACCTCCGATGCTGCACCACACCACTGACAATGCCCTCGCGCAGGGCCCGGTCCGGCCGCGCCGCGGCGGGCCGGAAGCCGCCCCCGGGAGCCGCCCGGAGGCCGGTCAGACCGCCCGGTTGCGGCGCCGGGCCAGCTCGTCCCCGGGGTTGTGGCCCACCAGGGTCTCCCCCGTGTCCACGCGCTCGCCGTGCAGCTGGGACAGCGCGCCCTCCACATCGCGCCAGACCACGCCGACGGCGATGCCGAAGATGCCCTGGCCGCCCTGGAGCAGCGCGTGCACCTCGTCGGGCGAGGTGCATTCGTAGACCGTGGCGCCGTCGCTCATCAGCGTCATGCGCTCCAGGTCGTTGAAGCCGCTCTCGCGCAGGTGCTGGACGGCGGTGCGGATGTTCTGCAGCGACACACCGGTGTCCAGGAACCGCTTGACGATTTTCAGGACGACGACGTCCCGGAAGCTGTACAGGCGCTGGGTGCCCGAGCCGTGGGCGGGCCGTACGCTGGGCTCGACCAGGCCGGTGCGGGCCCAGTAGTCGAGCTGCCGATAGGTGATGCCGGCGGCCGCGCAGGCCGTCGGGCCGCGGTAGCCGATCTCCTCGGACCCCATGGACGTCCCCTCTTCGCCGACGGGCACCGCCGTCGGCCGCTGCGGGGCCTGGTCGGCCGGGTCGCCGTGCAGGGGGTATCCCCTGTCCGGGCGGAGCCGTGAGCCGGGGGAAGGGCACGGACCGCTTCCCCCGACACCGCGTCCGGGGGCACCCCCAGCCGTACCGTCGCCGCTGCTTCTCACGCCGACCTCCGTCCTTGACCTGCCTTCTCGACGGTAGGCAGTCACCGGGGGTGCGTCAACGATCGCCACACTCGGCACGCCGAGTGATAATCACCCTGAGAGTGGTTTCCCGTGCCCCATCGCGGGGAAAGGCTAGCCGAATGGCCTCCCGGAAACCGCCGGACGCACGGGTCGGCCGGTGGCATATGTCAGCGTTTCACTGATTACTGGTGCCGAAGTCCTCCGGCGAGATCTGGTCGAGGAACTCGCGGAACTTCTCCACCTCGTCCTCCTGCTCGTCCGGGATCGCGATGCCCGCGTCGTCGAGCACCGTGTCGCTGCCGTAGATCGGCGTACCGGTGCGCAGCGCCAGCGCTATGGCGTCGGAGGGACGGGCGCTCACCTCGACCCCGCTGGCGAAGACCAGCTCCGCGTAGAAGACGCCCTCGCGCAGGTCCGTGATGCGCACCTCGGTGAGTTCCTGGCCGACCGCCTCCAGCACGTCCTTGAACAGGTCGTGGGTCAGCGGCCGCGCCGGGGCCATGCCCTGCTGGGCGAAGGCGATCGCCGTCGCCTCCCCCGGCCCGATCCAGATGGGGAGGTAGCGGTCGCCTCCCACTTCGCGCAGGAGCACGATCGGTTGGTTGGAGGGCATCTCGACCCGGACACCTACGACATCGAGCTCGTTCACACAGCAACCCTAGGCCGTGCCCGACACGTTTGGGTAGTCGGGCCCACGACGCGGGGCCGATCCGGCCGCCGCGCACCCCGCCACTCAGGGCAGGCGCACCCCGAGCGCGCTCTGCACCAGCGCCGCGTGCAGCTTGACCGCGAGCGCCGCCAGCTCCTTCGCGCGGGCCTCGGCGTGCGCCCTGGTCTGCGGGTTGCGGTGCCGCCTGAGCGGGGCCACCACCTGGTCGATCAGGCCGGCCTCCCGGTCCGCGGCCGCCTTCATCACCCGCAGGTGACGGGGCTCGATGCCGTAGCGCCCCAGCTCGTGCACGAGCGAGGCCACGGTGACCGCCTCGGCGTCGTAGACACCGTCCGCCGGCGGAGTGAGCAACCCGTAGGACTCCCACTCCGCCAGGTCGCGCTCCTCGATGCCCGCCGCCGCGAGCAGGTCCGCCCGGGCGATCCGGGACGCCACCGGTGTCTCGGCGGACATCGGCACGGCCTCCCCGTCCCGCTGCCGCCCCAGCATCGGCAGCTGCACCGCCTCGCCGCGCTCCACCGCGTCCAGGTACTCGCGGATCACCTTCAACGGCAGATAGTGGTCCCGCTGCATCCGCAGCACCCGGGCGAGCCGCTCGACGTCCCCCACACTGAACTTGCGGTACCCCGAGGGGGTGCGCCGCGGCTCCACCAGCCCCTCCGACTCCAGAAAGCGGATCTTGGAGATGGTGACCTCGGGAAACTCGTCACGCAGCGCGTTCAGCACCGCGCCGATGCTCATCAGCCCACTGTCCGCGGCGGCGGTGCCGTGGCCCGCACCGCCGCTCGGTGTATGAAGCATGGACCTTCCCTCGGGTTCCCCCGGACCGGGTCCGGGGGCGGTCAGTAGCCCTGCCGGTTCGAGTAGAAGACCAGCCGGTACTTGCCGATCTGCACCTCGTCGCCGTTGGACAGCGCGACCTGGTCGATCCGCTCCCGGTTCACGTACGTCCCGTTCAGGCTGCCGACGTCGGCCACCGTGAACGACCCGTCCGGGCTGCGGCGGAACTCCACATGGCGGCGCGAGACCGTCACGTCGTCCAGGAAGATGTCGCTCTGCGGATGACGCCCGGCCGTGGTCAGCTCGCCGTCCAGCAGGAAACGGCTGCCGGAGTTCGGTCCCCGCCGCACCACCAGCAGCGCCGAGCCGAGCGGCAGCGCGTCGACGGCCGCCTGCGCCTCCGGCGACAGCATCGGCGTCTGCCCGGTCGCCTCCGCGTCATAGGCCTCAAGACCGGAGATGGAGATCGTGGACGTCGTCTCCGCCGCACGCTCCGGCACCGCGCCCGGCCTCAGCGGCGCGCCGCAGTTGGAGCAGAAGCGGCTGTTCTCCGCGTTGCGGTTGCCGCACCTCGTACACACCAGGGCCGACATGGACGGATCCTCCTGCCGCGGCTGCCCACCGGGGGCATGGGACGCGTACGGGCCGGCGGCGAACCCTCCGCCCGTACCTGCTGAGGTCGACGGTTGGCCGAAACCTATGCCGCCCGCCTGGGCAGGGTCAACCGACGGCGCGCCCGGAGCGCCGGAAATGTCACCGCCCGGGACCTGATCCCGGAACAGCGGACGCTGGCTCTCCGCGTCGGGCTGTGCGCGATGGCGGGCGGTCGCGTTCTCGCCGCCGTCTCGCGCGCTCTTGCCGAACAACTTCGCAAACAACTTCACGGGCGATTCCCCTTGACCGAAACAAACCCGCCCGTGGGGCAGGACGAACCCTGACTGCATACACCGGTCGACCCGGACATCCTCACAACGTCCGTATCCACCAGACAGTTTCCACCACGCACCACCCAATCGGTGCGCCGACCCCCCGCAACCTCATGCCCCTGCCGGACCGCGGCCATGCACCCCCGGTTCACCGGGAGGACGACCGAGCGTAGTCAGGCTGCTTCGCCGCTCGCAAGGCGTCCACAACGATCTTGCCCGAACGCTCGACGGACACCGTGGCCTGCTCCTTCTCCAGAGTCTGCACCACGCCTCCCGGGATGTTGAGCGCCGGTTCGAGGTCCTGCGGCTTGCCGATGACCTGGAAACGATACGGAGCGTTGATCTTGTTCCCGTCGACGTCGACGCTCTTGCCGGAGTCCGTCAGATAGGTGCTCGCGACCACGCGCACACCGTTGACCTGGATCGCCTCCGCACCGGCCGCGCGCAGCTCCTGTATCGCGTCGAGCAGCATGTCCGCCCGGACCGTCCCCTTCGTGTCCTCGACCGTCACCGTGATGCCGGGCCCCTGCGCGGCCACCGTGCCCGCCAGGATGCCGAGTTGCTTCTCCTTCTCGGCGGTCTGCTTGCGGGCCTCCTCGGCCTGGTCCGAGCTGCTCTCCAGCTCCTGGCGCTGCTTTTCGAGACCCTGCTTCTCGTCCTCAAGACGCTGCGTACGGTCGTCCAGTTCATCGAGGATCCGCACAAGATCCTCCTGGCGTGCCCCGCGCAGCGCGCTGTCACTGTCGCTGTTGGAGGCGACCTGGATCGCGAGGCCGAAGCCCAGCCCGAACAGCAGTACGGCGACGACGAGTTGGGCTCGGGTGAAGCGCGGCGGCCACAGCCCCTTCACCAGCCGCCGACGGCCCGTCAGCTCGGGGCCGCCGCCGCTGCCGCTCCCCCTGCCGGGAGCGTCCACGGGACCGGTCGCCTGCGCCGGGACCTCCGCGGGCAGCTCCTTGCGGAGCCTGTTCTCGGGCAGTTCCTCCTGCCGGCTCATCCCGCTCACGCCCGGAAGATGTGCCGTCGGATCGCCGCGGCGTTGGAGAAGATCCGGATACCGAGGACGACCACGACACCCGTGGACAGCTGGGCGCCCACACCCAACTTGTCGCCCAGGAAGACGATCAGCGCGGCCACCACCACGTTCGACAGGAACGACACGACGAAGACCTTGTCGTCGAAGATGCCGTCGAGCATGGCCCGCAGCCCGCCGAAGACGGCGTCCAGCGCCGCCACGACGGCGATCGGCAGATAAGGCTCGACGACCGCCGGAACCTCGGGCCGGACCAACAGTCCGGCCACCACTCCCACGACGAGGCCCAGTACGGCGATCACGATGTGCCCTTCCCAGATGTCCCGGCGCTCGGCCGTGCGGTACGTACGATCACACTCGGTGCTGCGGGCAGCCGGAGATCGCTCTCCACGGAGATGCTGGTCCGGATGCCGTAGTTGTCCTGGAGGGCGTTCAGGTACAGCCCGTCGGGACTGTCCTGGAACCGGCTGCTCAGCCGTTGCCCGTCCCCCACCGCCAGCACCGTGTACGGCGGCACCAGCGGCCTGTTGTCGACCAGTATGGCGTCCCCGGCCGCCCTGATCGCGGACAGGGCGGTCAGCCGCTGCCCGTTGACGGCGACCGCCTCGGCGCCCGACTGCCACAGCCCGTTGACGACGCGCTGCATGTCCCGGTCGCGCACCCGCCCGGTGTCGGAGAAGCCCGAGGTCTCGCGCGGATTGCCGGTGCCGCCGCCGGTGGCTTCCTTGGCGTCGTTCACGACGAGTTTCACCCCGGGGCCGTGCACATCGGTGGCCCCCGCGAGGACCCCGGCCAGTTCGGCCCCGTCGTCGCCCCCGCTCCGCCTGAGCGCCTGGCGCTGCCGGGCGCTGACGTCGTCGCGGAGTGTGTCGACGTTGCCTTCCAGCTTGTCCGCTGCCGCCGTCTCCCGGTCGATGCGGTCGATCAGCTCCTGGCGCTCCTTGGCCACGACCGGCGCCGCCACCCGTGCCTGGGCCGCCCCCACGGTCACGACGAGGGCCGCGAGGACCAGGCCGGCGGCCAGCCCCAGGCGCGCCCGCAGCGTCTTCGGCAATCCGCCCTCGCCCGCGGACTTCTTCCGCGCGGCGGCCTCGGCGTAACCGTCGTCCAGGCTGTGGTCCATGACGTTGGTGATCAACGACATGGAGGCGTCCGGGCGGGACGGCCGCACGGGGGTGCTCCGAACGGGGGGTTGCTGCGGCATGCCGCACATCGTCGCACGCCGCGGCCGACTCCTCCGAACGGCCCCACACCGGCGTGCCGGACAGGCGCCCCTCCGAGGAGCCTGTCCGGCACGCGCGCGTGGTGTCGGTCCCGCCCTCGCGGCGGAACGCGGGCCTACCGTCCGGCGCTGTCGACGACCGCCGACCACTCGTCGAGCAGGGCCTGCGCGGAGGCGTCGTCGGGGCCCTCGGCCCACAGATGGGTGACCGCCTCGGCCGGGTCGGGCAGCACCATGACCCAGCGGCCGTCGGTCTCCACGACCCGCACCCCGTCCGTCGTGTCGACGAACCGGTCCCCGGCCTCCTCCACGACCCGGCGCATCACCAGGCCCTTGACGGCCCACGGAGTGGCCAGGTCCCGCTTGAGGACATGGGCGCGCGGGATCCGCGCGTCGATCTGGCTGAGCGTGAGCTGCGTGCGCGCCACCAGCCCGATGAGCCGTACGAAGGCGGCCGTGCCGTCGTAGACGCTGCTGAACTCCGGGACGATGAACCCGCCCTTGCCGTCACCGCCGAAGACCGTGCCCTCCTCGCCGCCGACGCGCGTGAGGTCGTCGGGGGACGTGGTCGTCCACTCGACCTGGGTGCCGTGGTACGCGGCCACCTGCTCGGCGATACGGGTCGTCGTCACCGGCAGCGCGACCCGGCCGCTGCGCCGCTCGGCGGCGATCAGATCGAGCATGACCAGCAAGGCCCGGTCGTCCTCGATGATCCGGCCCTTCTCGTCGACGAGCGACAGCCGCTCGCCCACCGGGTCGAACCGCACACCGAACGCCGCACCGGAGGAACCCACGATCTCGCCGAGCCGCTTGAGCCCCGACCGGCGCATCTCCTCGGTCTCCGTCGGGCGGGCCTCGTCCAGGCCGGGGTTGATCGTCAGCGAGTCGACCCCCAGCTTGCCCAGCAGGCTGGGCAGCACGAGGCCGGCGCTGCCGTTGGAGGCGTCCACGACCACCTTGAGACCCGACTCGCTGACCCCGGTCGTGTCCACGTTCCGCAGCAGCGAACCGGTGTACGAGTCGTAGACGCTGGACGGGAAGTACAGGTCGCCGATCTCGCCCGGGAACGCCCGCCGGTACTCCTGGCGCGCGAACACCCGGTCCAGCTTGCGCTGGCTGCCTTGCGAGAGGTCGGCCCCCTGCCCGTCGAAGAACATGATGTCGACCGAGTCCGGCACACCGGGCGTGGTACGGATCATGATGCCGCCGGCGCTGCCGCGCGCGGTCTGCTGCCGGGCCACCGGCAGCGGTACGTTCTCCAGGTCCCGTACGTCGATGGCGCTGGCCTGGAGCGCCGAGATGACCGCCCGCTTCAGCGCACGCGCGCCGCGGGAGTGGTCACGGGCCGTGGTGACGGTGGAGCCCTTCTTCAGCGTCGTCGCATAGGCGCCGGCCAGCCGCACGGCGAGTTCCGGGGTGATCTCCACGTTCAGGATGCCGGAGACCCCGCGGGCGCCGAACAGGTGCGCCTGGCCGCGCGACTCCCAGATCACCGAGGTGTTGACGAAGGCACCGGCCTCGATGGTCTTGAACGGGTAGACCCGCACATTGCCCTGCACGATCGACTCTTCGCCGATCAGGCACTCGTCGCCGATGACCGCGCCGTCCTCGATCCGCGCCGCGCGCATGATGTCGGTGTTCTTGCCGACCACGCAGCCACGCAGATTGCTGTGCTGCCCGACGTACACGTTGTCGTGCACGACCGCCTTGTGCAGGAACGCGCCGCTCTTGACGACCACGTTCGAGCCGACGACGGTGTGCTCGCGGATCTCGGCGCCGGCTTCCACCTTGGCGTAGTCACCGATGTAGAGCGGTCCGCGCAGCACGGCGTCCGGGTGCACCTCGGCGCCTTCGGCGACCCAGACCCCGGGCGAGATCTCGAAGCCGTCGATGTCGACGTTCACCTTGCCTTCGAGGACGTCCGCCTGGGCCTTCACATAGCTCTCGTGGGTGCCGACGTCCTCCCAGTAGCCCTCGGCGACATAGCCGTAAATGGGCTTGCCTTCCTTCATCAGCTGCGGGAAGACATCACCGGACCAGTCGACGGGCACATCGGCCTCGACATAGTCGAAGACCTCCGGCTCCATCACGTAAATGCCGGTGTTCACGGTGTCGGAGAAGACCTGGCCCCAGGTCGGCTTCTCCAGGAACCGCTCGACCTTGCCCTCTTCGTCGACGATGGTGATGCCGAATTCCAGGGGATTGGGGACGCGGGTGAGACACACGGTCACCATCGCGCCCTTTTCCTTGTGGAACCGGACCAGATCGGTGAGGTCGAAGTCGGTCAGGGCGTCACCGGAGATGACCAGGAAGGCATCGTCCTTGAGCGCGTCCTCGGCGTTCTTGACGCTTCCGGCGGTACCGAGTGGCTTCTCCTCATTGGCATAGGTGAGCTCCATGCCGAGCTCTTCACCGTCACCGAAGTAATTCTTGACCAACGAGGCCAGGAACTGGACTGTGACGACGGTCTCATTGAGACCGTGCCTTTTGAGCAGCCGCAGCACATGCTCCATGATCGGCCGGTTGGCCACCGGCAGGAGCGGTTTGGGCATGCTCGAGGTCATCGGACGAAGGCGCGTGCCTTCGCCTCCGGCCATCACGACGGCCTTCATGTCGGAAGCGTCCTCCTCCAGAGATGACGATCTAGCCGACTTCACCCGTCCTGATTCTCCCGTACATTTCCGAAGCGGGCCATCGGAGCCGCTACGGCTGCCGGAATCAATGGGGCGTACTCAGTCGGTCATGGCGTCCGCACGGACCAGGCGGCGGACTTGCACCACGTAGAGGACTCCTGCCCACCAATAGAGCGTTGTACCCCATCCGGCGAACGCCCATCCGAAAATCGCAGCGAGTGACGAGATCCAGCCGCTTCCGTCACTGAGCAGCAGCAACGGGAAGGCGTACATCAGGTTGAACGTGGCGGCCTTGCCCAGGAAGTTGACCTGCGGCGGCGGGTAACCGTGCCGCCGAAGCACGCCCACGGCCACCAGCAGCATCAATTCGCGTGCCAGGAGCAGGGCGGTCAGCCACAGCGGCAGGATCTCACGCCAGGTGAGCCCGAGGAGGGTGGACAGCACGTAGAGGCGGTCGGCGGCCGGGTCGAGCAGCCGGCCCAGGTTGCTGATCTGGTTCCAGCGCCGGGCGAGCTTGCCGTCCAGGTAGTCGCTGACCCCGCTCAGCGCGAGCACCAGCAGGGCCCAGCCGTCGCTCTTGGGGCCGCCGAACTCCGGCCTGAGAATCAGCCACAGAAACAGCGGCACGCCGAGCAGCCGCGCCATGCTGAGGATGTTCGGGATGGTGAGGACCCGGTCTGTCTGAACGCGGGTCTCCTGGACCTCCACCCGGGGGCCTCCTGGGAAAAAGTGCCTACGATGCCCCCTGACCTTACCTCAACGCAAAAAAGCTCCGGCTCTCGGGCTGTATGCCCAAGAGCCGGAGCTGTAAAAGGAGTTCGGCGGTGTCCTACTCTCCCACAGGGTCCCCCCTGCAGTACCATCGGCGCTGTAAGGCTTAGCTTCCGGGTTCGGAATGTAACCGGGCGTTT